>JBCBZM010000008.1:0-44606 GCA_039815345.1 Planctomycetota bacterium
CGCCACTTCAGTCCGGACGTGAGGGTCGCAACATGATCGGTGTCGATGTCATCAAAGATCAACATCGGCGAGTGACCACCTCGATCGGCGAGGTCCCGAGCTTCAACGCCTTCATGGAATCGCTCGACATGGGCAGCCTGCTCGCGACGGGCAAGCTGGCGACGAGGAAGGCCTACGGCCTGGCGCTGCGGGCGCTGGGCAAAACGACGCAGCGGGCCGTGGTGCTCGACGCGGACGTCAGCAACTCGACCTTCGCCGAGACGTTCAAGGCCGACCCGGCCAACCTGCCCCGGTTCGTCGAGTGCAAGATCGGTGAGCAGAACATGGTCTCGGTCGCGGCCGGCATGTCGGCGGGGCACAAGATCCCGTTCTGCTCGACGTTCGCCAAGTTCTTCACCCGCGCGTACGACCAGATCGAGATGGCGATCAACTCGGGCGCGAACCTCAAGCTCGTCGGCTCGCACGCGGGCATCACGCTGGCCAGCGACGGCCCGAGCCAGATGTCCCTGCCCGACGTGAGCTGGTTCCGATCGTGGTCCACCATGCGTGACCACCGCGGGAACCCGGGCTGCTATGTCTTGCAGCCGGCCGACGCCTATGCGGCCTATGCCCTGACGCAGGTGATGGCCGAGTACCACGGCGTCTGTTACATGCGGACCCTGCGGGCCGAGACCGAGTTCATCTACTCCGACGACCACGTCTTCAACCTGGGCGGGTTCGAGGTGCTGACCGAGGGCCGGGACTTGGTGATCTGCGCCGCCGGCTACATGGTGCACGAGGCGAACAAGGCGATCGACCTGCTCGACAAGGCCGGCGTGGCCGCGACGTTGGTTGACCTCTACTCGCTGCCGTTTGATTCCGACAAGCTGCTCGATGTCATCAACGCCAACAACGGGTACGTCATCAGCGTCGAGGACAACTTCGGCGGCGGCATCGGCTCGGCGCTGGCCGACGCGATGACCGACTCGGGCGACGCGTTCACGCTCCAGCAGATGCACGTCAAGCGCATCCCCAAGAGCGCCAAGACCCCCGACGAAATGCTCCAGATGTGCGGCCTGACCGCGGACGACATCCTGAAGGCGGCGATGGAGATGTTGCAGGTGGCGTGAGGCAGCCTACGTCAAGAAATGCAAGGGCTGCCGCCGTACGTGGCAGCCCTTGCTGAGTTGCACAATCACTTCGGGACCGTTATTGGCACGCGGACCAGATGGCGAGGTAACAGTTAAAATCGCTGAGATCGACTAGGCCGTCTGGACAGGTTTCTTCGCAAGAGCCAGTTGCTGTGATGTCCGCAGATGGATCCTGCGCACTCCAGAGGTTCAAATAGCAGCTAAAGTCTGACAAGCGGACGAGTCCGTCGCCTGAGACCTGCATCACGTCGAGCGTGGTGCAAGTTACCATTGCCATCGGACCCTCAATAGAGATGTCCGCGATCCGGAGGCACTCGTCCGGGTCGATGGTCTCGGCCCATACGTTAGCGAGGAATACGCCCGTTCCATCGCCACGTGTCACAGTTGATACTGCATCAGTGAACGATGCAGTAAAAACGAGCTGCCCAGATTCATTCACATCAATATCTCGGAACTCTACGAACTTCTCTCCAGGCGAACCCGGGACATCGTCGCCGGTCTTGGCGACGATTCGAAGGCCGCGGCTTGATGTCCAGACCATGATTGCTTCTGGAACAACACCTGCAAACGCCTGTAAGTCAGGCTGACCCGGTGCGGGTTCGAGGTCCGCTTGGAAGTAGATGGCTCCCCTACCCGCTCCCGCGGTCGTGCCGCCAATCATGGCAGATTCGAAGCGTCGAGCGGGTGAGTAGGCGGCGAATCCCGTGCCTTGATTTTCTGTGAAGCTTCCTGAAGGCGTGACGCCGGATCGGTCGGCCCGGGCGTTGAGCGCAAACGGCGTCCCTGGGATCAGATCCCCGTCGAGGGCAACCGGAATGTTAAAGGCAGCGTTCGGATCGGGGTTGCACTCGTTGTACCAGATGTACAGGCCGGACCCGGCGTCTGCCCCACGATCGAACGCCGCCTCAAACACGACGTCTCGCCCAGGCGGGCTGAGGAGCCCGATGTCGAATCCTTCCCTCCAACTTCCACCGGTAGGCTCGATGGTCTCTGCGCCGATTCCGGGCACATTGACTTGTGTGCCATCGCTTGTGATCAGCCGCGACGACGGTGTCGGACCAGAGTCATCAACAAGGATAATGCGTGTCTCATCATTCGATGGATCGCCAGCGATCTGGGGAGCGACATCGACGGTCGCGATGAAGAGCGTCTCTCCATCGAGACAGTGCTTCGATGCGACCAAGAACTGAGTGACGAACTGGCTGCTATCGGTGGAAGGGTAAAAGGCGTTCCCCGGCCCAGGGGCGGGATCGCCGGCGCCGATCAACCGGCAGCCGCCTAATGAACTTCCGGCGACATACTCGTCGGCCACTTCACTGAGAAAATCATCGGCAACGTTGAGACCGCCGGCATAGCGATAGCTGCTGCCGTTGGAACGCATCCTGGCGGATCGACCCGAAAAAATGTTACTCGCAACCGTATCTATATCCCCGTCGTTTGGATCAACTGTGAAGAGGCAGCTTGTATTTGGTACGTACACATACGAACTGATGCCCGTTGAGGCGTTCCAGCGGAGCCAGCGTTGGTCCAGCGACGACGGGTTTGAACTAAACCCAGAACTCCCACCCACCACCTGGTACAGCACCGAGCCGTCGTCGGCGATACCGAGAGCTGCGTGGTTGGGCGGGCCCAGTAAATCAAACAGCGGCTGGCCACTGGGGCATGTCAGCGAGGCGGCGGGCGAATGGTCTAGTGGGAAGTGGCGGACAACTGGCGCGACGCTCGCTGATGCGGGCGTCGCAGGCAGCGTATCTCCGCCCCTTATCAAGAGGTCGAAGGTAGGCGAACTCACACTCAACTGCTGCCTGAAGAGCGCTCGTGTCACATCGGAACTCGGGTCGCATAGCGACGTCTCGATCTGGTGTCCGTAGGCGATCTGGCCGAATCGATTGATCACGATACCAACGCCGATGTCATTGAATACTGATCCCGGAGCGAACCAAGGGTTCATAGGATCAGAACCTTGTGGCAGTGCGTCTCCTGAGCGAACGATGCATTGCAGGTCAATTGTGCCACCCTTCGCAGCGAGCTGCGACGCGTCGGCAATACCGTCCAAGTTGGCGTCTGATACCTGGGCATGGGCGGTCCCCGCGCAGACCGCGAAGCCGGCGAAGGCGGCCAGTGTGATCGTTCGGCGTCTCGCGCTCGTTCGTTCATAAACACTTCGCATGCACTGCCCTTTCCGCACCTACTGGCGCTACCCCCGATTGATGTTTACATCAACCAGCGGACACTGAGGTGTGAAAATTCGTGGGCTGTGACCAAAGTAACTAGTTTTAGCGCGAGGGCGTCACCACTTCGGGTGTGGCAGAACTCAAGTTGCGTTACTCATGTTTCAGAGATAATCGCAGACTGTTACGGGCAGCCCTGCGACCAGATGCTCAGGTAGCACGAGAAGTCGGTGAGCGTGACGCTGTCGCCTGTGTGCGGGGGGCCGGGCTTGCAGGTGTCGTTGGGTGTGATGTCGGCGCGGGGGTCGCCTTGGGCCCAGAAGTTGAGATAGGTCGAAAAATCGGTGAGCGTGACGAGGCCGTCGGGCAGTTGGGTGTTCTGGCCGTCGGTGGCTACATCAGCGGGTGAGCAGGCGGCGGTCGCGGCGATGCCGATCGGTCCGACGACACGCCCCGCGGTGTCGATCGCGCGGTCGAGCCGGTCGTACTCGACCTGCGGGACGCCCGCGTTGGCGGGCAGGGGGTCGGCCCAGCCGATGAGATCGCCCGCGGGCGCGCCGGCGCTGGCGTCGGGCGCGGCGGGCAGCATGCGGCTGTTCTGGTTGTTCACGCTCTGGGCGACGCCTGTGCGGACGTAGAAGTCGTTGGTAAAGCGGATGTCGTCGTCGGTCGCGAAGCCGTAGAACGCGGACGCGCGGACACCGCCGCGCGCAGTGTTGACGCCGTCGCTGTACGGCGCGCCCGTCGGGTCGCCCGGGAAGTGGCCGAGTTGGATCGGGTGGGTGTTGGTCCAGCCGGTGTTGCTGCGTGCGGTGAAGACGCAGTTGATCATTTCGTACTCGGGTCCGGGCCGGGCGGCGTTCACGATGGAGCCGTCGGCGCGCATAGATGAGGCGGTGTGGAAGCAGTACGAGCCCCAGTCGCCCTCGAGCGGCGAAGGCGCTCGGTTGATGTTGCTGAGGTCGATGTCCCACGCGCAGTTGAGGTAGCGCGTCTGGATCACGGCGCCGGAGTTGAAGCGGAAGAGCGCGACGCCGTTGCTCAGCATGAGGTTGTTGTGCGTGTCCTGGTTCGTGATCTCGAACAGCGCGTTGACCATCCAGCCCTCGTTCTGCACGGTTGTCGAGTTCGGGAAGCCGGCGAGGTGGAGCTGCGGCGCCAGGGTCGTGCGCACCGTCTGGTTGATGTAGACGTGCCCGCGCCGGGCGAAGAGCTGGTCGTCGACGTTGAACTGGATCTTGGTGTGCGGTCGGATCCAGCCCTCGTCGTCCAGCACCGAGTCCATGACCCACGCGCGGAAGTTGGAGATGGGCGCGTCGGCGTCGATGTTGAACAGGTTGTTGAAGCCCGAGCCCGGGGGGTTGGCGTCGTAGGCGATGCCGGCCGAGCCGCCGGCGCCGCTGTAGACGCGCGCGCCGCGGACGTAGAACAGATCCGACGACGGCAGCGGGCTGGTCGAGCCGGCGTGCGCAAAGAACGCGGTGGTCGCGCGTTGGTCGCTGTCGATCGTGTCCGGGAGGTAGGTCACGCCGGCCCACTGCTCGCAGTCGAGGATGTAGGTCTCCTGCCCGCCGGTCTGTTTGTAGTGGACGATCGGGACGGAGCTGGCGTCGGGGCCGGCGTAGCGGTCGTTGTGATACAGGATGGGTCCGAACTTGCAGCCGTCCATGATGAGTACGCCGCCGCCCTGGCCGAGCCCGCCGCCGACGTGCAGGTCGCCGAACGCGGCGATGCAGTCCTTGAAACGGTGGACGTCGTTGTTCTCGGCGTAGCTGACGAAGCACCAGTGCTGGGCCTCGATGTTCTGGTCGCGCGAGAGGTACGGCGCGCCCCAGATCACGCAGCGCTCGATGCAGACCGACGAGGCCGTGCTGAAGACCACCAGCGAGGTCGAGAGCGCATTCTCGTTCGACGGCACGGTGTCGTGATCCGTCGCGACGACGCGCAGCCGCGGCGGGAAGGCCATCTCGGGGCTGGGGCGGAAGGTGAGTTCTTTGGTCAGCGGGTCGTAGTGGAACTGTCCACCGCGCGCGGGCGCCGAGCTGGTATCGAACGCGGCTTCGCTGGGCCGCTCGAAATAGGTCTGATCGACGTCGGCCGCCTCGCGTGGGTCGTCGGTGTCGACCATGAGATGCTCGAACGTGAGATCGTCGTCGAGCAGATCGAGCGTGGCCCGCCAGACGTCGCCGTCCTGCACCGGGCCGGCGCTGCTGTGTAGATCGATCGGGTCGGAGGCGTCGAGGTACCAGTACCCGCCGTCGGCCGCGGTGACGGTGATGTTGTCGGCGTTGATGATCAGCCCGCGCATGCCGTCTTTCCACGTGCGGAAGCGGGCGCCGTCCTCGAGGATGATGCGGATCGACTGCCCCGGGAACGAGCCGCTGATGGTCTGGATGAGGATCTGGAGTTGGAGCACGTTGTTGCGTACGTACGGGTCTTCTTGCGTGCCCGTGCCGGTGAAGGGCTGACCTTGCGTGGTCACGTAGACGTCGACATCGCGCTCGACCGGCGCCTGCGCCTTCCGCGCGGCTTCCAGCGCGGGGGCCCAGTTGTGCTTGAAGTCGACGGTCAGGGGGTTCGGCGGCGGGCCGACGAGTTGGTCGTACCGCACCCCGCCCGCGACGGTCGCCGTCGCCGCCAGCGCGACAGCGCCGAGGATCAAGATGGCAGTCATCGGCAGAGATACCGTCCGCATCGATCCGCTCCGTTCACGTCTCACGCTGTTGAGTGTGGCGCAGCTCTCGCGCCGATACCCCCGAGGTCCGGTTTCCGTCCGTGGTCGCGGACACGCTCAACATGCCGCGCGACCGGGTCACAAACCAGAGGGCGCACAAGAAAAACCCCCAGACCCCCGCTGGCGCGGTGCTCTGGAGGCTTCGTTCTGTCACTGTCTGATAATCGGGGAGGAGCGCGGCCCTGTTACGGGCATCCCTCCGCCCAAACGGCCAGGTAGTACGAGAAGTCGCTGAGCGTGATCGCGGCGTCGGGTACGCCGTTCATAAAGCCGTGGGTCGTGAGGTCGGCTTCGGGTTCGAGCGAGGCCCACGTGCTGAGGTAACAGCCGAAATCGCTGAGTGTGACGGCGCCGTCGGGCTCGCCGAACGCGCACCCGCCGTCGGTTGTGATGTCCGCCGGCGAGCACGGGCCGTCGGCGTCGGGCGCTGCGCACTCGCCGAGGATCGCGCAGCGATGGATGCGCTCGAGTTCGGCGTCGCTGAGTGCTCGGTCGAAGAGCATCATGTCATCGATCAGGCCGCCGTACACGTCGGTCAGATCGGCGCTCGCGCCCAGGACCCAGTCGCCCGTGAACCCGACGAGGCCCGACGTGGGGGCGCCGTCTTCGGCGATCTGAACCCCGTCGGCCCAGAGCGCGACGCCGTCGGTGGCGAGGCGTACCGCGACGACGTGCCATTCGCCCGCATCGATCGCGCGGGCGGCGCCGGTCGGCTCGACCGCGCGGCCGTCGTACCGCAGGCTCAACGCGTTGACGAGATCGCCCCGGGCGTCGGGCAGCGGCGCCAGCGCGAGATCAAGGTCGGCGCCGCCGAGTGTCTTGGACAGGATCGTTGCGCCCGGGTTCAGGCCGGCGTCCGGCCGAACGATCAGCACGACGGTTGCTTCGGGCGTCGACATCGACGGCCCGTGCGGGATGCGGATGACGCGCGACGCCTGGCCGCTGAGCCCGTTGATGAACCGGGCCGAGGCGCCCACGGCGTCGGTGCGCGAGGTCTCACGCAAGCGCGACGCAAGCCGCCCCCAGTCGCCGTGGAGGTTGACGTAGAACGCGCCGTGGTCGTGCGCGTCGCCGGTTTCCTCGTTGAAGTTCCAGTAGTGGTTCGGGCTGAGCTCGATGACGAGGTCATCGAACGGGCCCTGCGGGATGACGGTGCACTGACCGTTCGCGGCGGTCGCGACACCCATCGCACACGACATGGCCGCGACGCACGCGACAGTTCCGGCGCGGAGCGCCCGGGGACGGATCGAAAGCATGCAAACTCCTCATCTCACGGGCGCTTGCACAAACCGGCCGCAAACGCTCTAGGCCGAAAGTCTATCGGACGGCGCCGGGCCCTCCAACGGTCCGCGTCGAAGCGCTCGCAAGACCGGGGATTCACCCCGGCCGACGCCCGCGCGGCTTGTGAAATTGGGAAAACTCTGTCCTCCGATGACTGCAATGCGCGGCATGCCTTGGCCCGTTCAGCCGCAGCCGGCGGACCAGAGTGTGAGGTAGTAGCTGAAATCGCTGAGCGTGACGACGCCGTCGGGCAGGCCATTGCTTGTGCCGTCGGTCGTGATGTCGGCCGCGGCGGCGCTGGCGGACCAGAGCGTGAGGTAGTAGCTGAAGTCGCTGAGCGTGACGAGGCCGTCGGGCAGGCCGCTGGCGTCGCCGTCGGTGGTGATGTCGGCCGGCGCGCACGGCGGGGTGGTATCGAGCGCTTCGCCGAGGAAGTCGAGCAGGGCGCCGTCGCTGACCTGGCCGGGGTCGGCCAGGTCGAGCCCGACCAGCGCCGGCGGCAACTCGGGCCGACGGAACCGTGCGAAGTCGAACGTGGCGACGAGGTCCGGGTTCCCACCCGGGATCACGGCGCCGTTGTGGGCGAAGGGCGCGAACGTGCTGACAGTCGGGTAATCGGTGTACGCCACGAGGCCGACCTGCAGGTCGCCGTCGAACCGCCCGTCCTGTGGGTATCGACGGTGGACGATCCAGGCGCCGCCCGGCTCGCGGCGCAGCGCGATCATGAACCCGTCGATCTTGACCAGCCGCAGCGTGGACTCGGGCCCGGGCGCGGGCTGGAGGTTCAGGTTCGAATCGCTATCGAGCGTTTCCTTGACCTCGTACTGGAAGCTGCCCGGGTTGGCGCCTCGCCCTGTGGAGAGGAAAAAGAAATCCTCCCCGCCGGGCGTCCACGTCGCGGGCGTGATGTTCCGCGGCACACGGATCATGACACCCGCGAGCGAAAAGTCGGACGCGGGCAGCCCCCCGCCCGGCGCTTCGGCGCGCACCCCGGCGTTAATGGCCCCGTCCCCGGTGACGTTTTTGTATACCAGCGGCCCGCGGTAATCCTCGAACCAACTCACCGTAAACGGCCGCATGGTCATGGCGCCGGGTGTGGTGGCGCCGATGTCGTACGTCTGCAACTGATCGGCGAACCACTGCTCGGTTTCGTGGATGCGCAGCCAGTCGCCCAGCGTGGCGGAGTCGTTGAACTCATCGCTGAGCGGCGCCAGATCGTCCGACGCGAGCGCGGACGCCGTTGCCAGCGCGGCAAGACAAGAACACAGCATGGGCGGGCACGTGCGACGCATAGCGGGGCCTCCGGCACAGACCGGACGCATCGCCGAGACCGCTCGGCCGAGGGTCGGTCTCTTGGCACGCGGCGCCGCGCGAGCGATCGCGTCATGCCGGGGCTCTGCTGTTACACATTCCGGCCGAGACCGGCCGGGAGGTCACGGCGCGTCGCAGCCCCGGACCCAGAACTGGAGAAACGCGGAGAAGTCGCTGTGATCGACCACGCCGTTGGGCAGGCTCGCGGCCGACCGGCCGACGATGTCCGCGGCAGGGGCTTGGGCGAGCCACGAGTTCAGGAAGAACAGGTAGTCGGCGACATCGACCACGCCGTCGGGAATGCCGACATCGAATCCGGTCGTTGAGACGTCGGCTTTGGAACACGGCGCGACATCGAGCGCGACCTCGAGCGCCGCCCGCGCGTTGACCCGGCCGTGCCCGAACCGCTCGTCCCAGCCCTCATCGCCCAGGTCCTGCGCGGTGGATTCGATGATCGCGGCGATCTGCGGCGGGGTGAGCGAGGGGTTAGCTTCTCGGATCAGCCCCGCGACGCCCGCGACCATCGGCGCCGACATGCTGGTGCCGACTTCATCGTCGTACCCGTCGCGATTGAATCCGGTGTCCTCGGTCGTCCAGATGTTGTAACCGGGCGCCGAGACGCTGATCTCCGGGCCGTAGGTGCTGAAGCTGGCCCAGCGGTCGAAGTGATCGGTTGCGCTGACGGCGATGACCTCCATGTACCGCGCGGGCACGGGCACGGGCGAGCCCGGGCTGTTGCCCGCGGCCGCGACGAGCACCGCGCCCGACGCATGCGCGTACCGCACGGCCGCGTGCAGCGCTTCGCTCTCGGCGCGGTAGCCGAGCGAGAGGTTGATGACGTGCGCGCCGCGATCGGCGGCGTAGGTGATGCCGCGCGCGCCGGCCAGCACGTCGCCCGCGCCGATCGCGTCGAGCACCCGGACCGGCAGGATCGACGCGCCCGCCGCCACGCCCGCGATACCGATCTCGTTGTCGGCGATGGCCGCCGCGACGCCGGCCACGTGCGTGCCGTGCGAGCGGATGTCCGAGTCGCTCGGGTCCTCGTCGTCGTCGACGAAGTCGTACCCGTCGAGCAGCGCCGGCGCCAGATCCACGTGCGTCGGGCTCACGCCCGAGTCGACGATCGCGATGATGAGTTCGGGCGTGGCGCGGTGCAGCAGCCAGGCCTCGGGCACGTCGAGGTCGGCGTCGGGCTGTCCGGCGCCGCCCGGGCGGAAGGGCGTGCCGGGGATCTCTTGGCCGACGTTCTCCATGCCGTACTGGAAGGTGAAGCCGGGGTCGTTGGGCCGCGTCGGGCCGGCGGGCTCGGTCGGGTCGTTGTCCGAGCCGTCGCCTGTGCCGCCGTCGGGATCGTCGGGATCGTCGTCCGGGTTGTCATCGCCGTCGTCTTGGAGCAGCCCGCCGCCGAGCGCGAGGGCTTCGACGCGGGTGATCGGGCCGCCGAGCGCCGCGATCTGGGCGGCCGCGTTTTGCGCTTCGGCTTCGGGCGCCAGTTCGATGACGTAGAACCGATCGAGCCCGATCGAACGCGCCAGCGCGGCGTTGGCCGGGCTCGGGAAGACCGGCTCGATGCTCACGGCGCCGATGCGGAAGAGGTCGTGCAGCAGCGCGCCGCCCGGTCCGCGGGCCACGAACGTCGGCGCCGCGGCGTCATCGGGCGGGGTGAGGGTTGTCGCGGGGAACGGGTTCGCGGTCGGCGCCAGCTGAATGACGACGCGGTCGGTCGCGAAGTTCTGGGCCCGAGCCTCTGGCGCGGTCCAAGCCGAAGCCACCGCCGCCGCCACCATCGCGGCGTTCCCGCGTACACACCAACGTCCCATAACAAATCCTCCTCGGAGCAAGACTTATCGTCGCACGCCCGAACGAGGAGGGCAAGCCGAGGAGATCAAGCCCGGCCGAAAAAGTCGGGTCGACGCTCTCGGCGGTGTCCCCGAGCGCCTCCCGGTCTCGCTGAGCCCGCGGGCGGCTCGGGGGGACGTTCAGGAGAACACCGCAATGGCAGGCAAACCCGTGGTACTCGTCGGGCCGGTGAAGATCGGCAAGGGCAAGACGGTCGACCCATCGCTGGCCAAGGGTGCCGACAAGTCGCTGCTTGCCTGTGCGCTCAAGGCGTTCAAGAGCCACGACGCGGTCAAGGCGACTCGATCGAAGGAGGGCTATCAGTTCGAGCCCGTGCTGACCGCGCTGCACGACGACGGCGGCACGCTGAAGTGCGCGATCGAATCGACCAGCCACCCGCTCGGCAAACTCAAGCCGATGGCCAAGGCCGCGACCGGCGGCGCCATCCCGACCGGCGGCCCGCGCGACGTCCCGGCGCTGCTCGACGCGGTGATGGCCGGGCACGTGAAGAAGGTAGAGGGGAACCTGAAACGACTAAAGTGATCAGCGACGGCAACGAGGCGCGGCCAATAGGCCAAGGAAGGCGGCGATCGTTCCGGGCGTCGGGATGATCGTGATGCTGGCTTCCGCCGTTGCGAACCGCAATCCGGGCCGGTCAGCGAAAATACTGATCATGGCCCAGTCTTCCAGTGTGATAAACACGTCGTACTCGCCCGGCGGGAGTCGCACAACTTCGGACGCACGGTCCGACGAGGATCCGATCGCTCCCGTGCGAGGGCGTACGTGAAGGGACGCGACCGGCAGAAAATCGTCGAGTGAGATCACACTAAGCGACGCACTGACATGCCCGACCGTGAGCATGGCGTTGAACTCAGCGCCGAGTGCCAGTCGGAGATCGGTTCGCTCGCTCAGGGTCAAGTTCGCGGTCATCGGATTCCAAGTCTCGGACACCGGGGGGATCACGCCTTCGACGCGCGTGGTCATGGCGACGCGGAGGTCTTGGGAATCGGGGCGAAGCGGCGATGGAGCGATGTCGAGTTGCTTGGTGGATTCGAACAGAACGCCGTCGAGGTCGGAAACGAGAAGTCCGTCCCACGGGTCGTCATCCAGCACAACGACGTTGTCATAGGAGTCGCCCGTGCTGTGATAGATCACCTGCCGGACGGACGAGTACGTCACGCCCGCTGCTGTGCTGGCTTGACAGGTGAACAAAGCAAGACACACGACGTATGAACGCCTTTGCATGTTGGATCATCGACCGATGAGCCGCGCAGATAAAGCGGGGTTTGTCGGCAGATCCACAGTTTGCCCCACTCCAACGCCGGGGCCATCAAGGCTGGGCGTCGGCCCACAGCGAGAGATAGCACGCGAAGTCCGACAGGTCGACGACGCAGTCGGCCGCCATCAGATCGCACGTCCCCGTCATGGTGATGTCGGCTTGGGGGCTGGCGTTCGCCCACCACGACAGATAGCACGAGAAGTCGGTCAGGTTGATGGCGCCGTCGCCGTTGGGCGAGACCTCGCCGACGCAGGTGGTCGGGCCGCTGGCCGTGTCGGGGAACTGTGGGATGATCTCCCACGGGCTCAGTTGCATGCTTTCGTGCACCGAGGTTATCAGTTCGGCCGACGGCGGCGCCCCTTCGATCAGCAGCGTGAAACCGAGGTTTCCGTTCAGGATCAGATCGCCGTCGTACCCGCCGAGGCAGCCGTCGGACTGCAACGCGGGGAAGCTGTTGGTGTCGGATCCGGTGATCCACAGCATCAACGCGTCGGCGTCGTTGAACAGCTCGAAGTAGTACCGCCGCTCAAGCGGGCTGCCGAACTGCGGGACGGCGAACGCCGGCGTCAGTTCAATCTCGACCGGCGCGTGCCGCAACTCGAACACGGACGACCGGCCTTCGAAGTTGACGTTCTCGGTTTCGATCACCGCGAGCGAGCCGTCGGCCTGCGAGAAGCGGGCGATCGGGGCGCGGAACGTATCGGGGTAGTGCAGGGCGTCGCCGGTGCGGTACGAGAGCTCAAACGAATCGCCGAACGAAAGCCCGTCGCCGACGAGTTGGCCATCGACCACGTAGGTCCCCTCGACGCGGACACCGACGACAAACGCGGTCGCCTCGTTCAGGTCCGACGTACCGGAAAAGGCCTGGGCGATCGTCCGCAGATTGCCGTACGCGAAGCCGCCGCTGCTGGAAAGGTCGCGCGGGTTGACCCATTCCATGTCTTCGGCGGCGGCGGTTCCGCCGAGCAGCAGGCCGGCGATGGCGGCGATGCTGAGTCGCTGGGCGGCGGCGCATGAGCGCGCGATGGGGCGGCGGGCGTGCGACATGTCGAACCTCGGATTTCTCGCGGCGGCGTCACGCTGCGGCGTCAAATGCGGGCCCACGAGCGGGCAGCAATCGGCCGTCGCCTCACATTATACTGATGCCGGCCGAGGGGGCGGTCAATGCGAAATCCTGAGAGCGCACTAGAAACGCTCCGTGCGGTTTGAGCGCGAGCCGGTGGCTAGTGCCCGAACAGGTTGCGTTCACTGAAGAGGCCGGCCTCTTCGAAGTGGGCCAGCGCCTCGTCCACCGAGCCGAAGATCTTGGTCGAGGTCTCGGTGATAAAGGGTGACGGCGGCTTCTTGGGCTTCCAGACGACGTAGACCTGCTTGCCATGCTCGAAGGCGTGCTGGAGTTCGCGTTCGACGCCGCTCGACAGGCCGGGGATGCCCTTGCCCTCTTTGCCGGGCAGTTCGGGGACGAACGAGCAGATCATGTGGCTCTGGTCGATGAGTTTGAAGTCGCGCATGTAGATCTGGCCGTCGATGTCGCCGCCGATGTCGAGGATCTGGCGGACGGGCACGCGGATGGTTTCGTCGGCCTGGCGCGAGCCGCCGTAGGCGTGGGGGACGACCTCGAGGTAGCCGTCGGTCTTGCCCTCGCGGGCCGCGTCGATCGCGTTGTCGAGCAGGAGCTTCTCGTCCACGTCGGCCGGGTCGAAGGTGACGAAGTGCTCGGCCAGCACCGCGCGGAAGCTCTCGATCTCTTCGAGCACGTCGGGCATGTCCACCACGTGGCTCATCGGGAAGCTCGGATAGACCTTCTTCATGTCGGGCCGGCAGAGCAGGCGAAAGAAGCTGCGCGTGGTAAGTTCGTGTCGGCCGCGAGCGACGATGTAGAACGGCTTGTGCAGCGCATGGGCGAGCATTTCCGTGGCGAGGATTTCTTCTTCGCGCCAGACCATGCAGTCCTTGAGGTTCGCGTCGGTGTCGTGCTCCTCGTGCAGGCGGTGGTAGACGCTCTCGACGTTGTCCACCAGGCAGATGAACAGGTCGGGGTCCAGCTTTTCGACCTGATCGAAGTCGATCGCGCTGAACAGCCCGTGGCGCCACCGGAAGGTCGCGTGCGTGTTCACGATCATGTGCGGGTGCTGGTCCTTCTCGGCCAGCACGTCCTTGAACGCGGCGCGGCGGAGCGAGTTGAGCCGGCTCCACGGCAGATCGAGGATCCGGCCCGGCGTGACGTCGCGGGCCTCCTCGTACATCAGATCGCCGATCGTGAACAGCTTGACCGTCTCGCCCTGACCGCCGGCGAAATCTACGACGCCGTTGAGGTACGACTTTTTGTCCATCCCGACCTGGCCGGTGACGAGTGCGCGCATGGGCGGCGCCTTTCAAAAGGGGTGAGGGCCACTATAAGGCGCTCGGGCCGGCCAGCCCCTGATCCGGATCGGATCACTCCACCCCGGCCGGTCGCACCGTGACGCGCTCGGAGGCCTCCAACGCCGCGGCCAGATCGAACCGGAAGACCCGGTACGGCTCGGCCTCGAACTCGCCCTTCCGCGCGAAGGGATGCCCGCGGTGAATCTGAGCCGTGGTGACGTAGAGGTAGCCGTTCGGCCCGAGCGCGAGCGAGTCGGGCCAGGCCAGCCGCGCATCGCGCACCAGCAGGCGGTGCTCGCCGTCCGGCAGCCGGGCGATGATGCCGCTGTGTTCGAGCGCGGTGAACAGCAGCGTGCCGTCCGATGTCATCAGGATGCCGTCGCTCACCGGCGCGGGCTGGGCGAGCGCGACGGAGTTGGCGCGGTCGGCGGGCGCGGCGACGCGGTTGGCCAGCACGGCCGTCGGCACGCTGTACCTAAACGGGCTCGTGATCGCCTGGAAGAAGAGCGTCTCGCCGTCGGCCGACAGCGCGATCCCGTCGGCCTGGATCACGGGCGTCTCGCCGTTGTGCGCCATCTTCAGCGGTCGGCCTTCGATCACGGGCTGGAACCCGCCCACGCCGGCCGTGGACGGATGCCGATCGAGCGTGCGCCATGAGGTCCGGTTCAGCAGGTCCACGACCACGATGGCGCCCGAGCCCGAGTCGGTGATGTACGCCATGTCGCGCGTTGTGTCGACACGCACATCGTTCAGGTATGTGCCGTCCGGCGCCGAGTCGGGGTCGAACTCGATCTGCTCGACCAGCTCGTTGGTCGTCAGGTTGAACGCAACCAGCTTGGCGCCGCCGGGCCGAAAGATCGGACCGAACTTCGGCGCGCCGGTGTCCAGCACCCACAGCCGGTTCTCGTCGTCCACGTACAGCGCCTGCACGCACAGGAACCGCTCGCGGAAGCTGTCCTCCGGCAGCACGACCTGCCACTCCAGCGAGGGGTACGGCTCGCCGGCGCCGTCGGAGTTGAGCACCTCCACCGCGTGCTCGTACCGCGTGAACCAACGCGGATAGCACACAAACACCCGCCCGTCCGGCGCCACGGCCACGCCCGTCCACTGCCGCTCGGCCGACTCGGCGACCAACTCGAGCAGCTCGGCGTTCACCGGCTCGATGTCGGGCGCCTTGTACCGGGGCGCTTCGGGCGCCCGCGGGTCCGGGTCGGGGAACGGGTACTTGCCCTCCATCGGCCCGCGGATCGTCGCCCAGCCCTCGCTCGAGTCGTTCATGGTCGACAGGCGCCGATCGAGGTCCTCGCTGAGCTGCGCGCGCGCCGCCGACAGCGGCGCCATCGCCAGCACGGCCAGGCACGCCGCGATCGAAAGCGTGATGCAACGCGGGCGGGGTGTGGTTCGTCCGATCATGTCTGCTCCCTCCGAGGCCTCGCCCGGCGTGCCGATTCGGGCCAGCCGAACAATACAACGCGGGCGCGTTCGGCCCACGGCTCGCGCCCGCGGGTGACGCGGCCGTTGCCCGGTCTTCGCGCAACCCTGACTGCTTCTCACCTACCGCTGCCCGCGGGGCTCTGTTCGGGACGGCCGCCGGTCTACCGTGTAGCCTGCGTATTCCCTCTCCAAGGAGCCGACCCATGTCCGTACTCATCGACGCCACCACCAAGGTCATCTGCCAGGGCATCACCGGCTCCTTCGGCGCCGTGCACACCAAAGGCTGCCTGCACTACGGCACGCAGCTCGCCGGCGGCGTGACGCCGGGAAAGGGCGGCCAGAGGGATGACAACGGGCTGCCGATCTTCGACACCGTCGCTCAGGCCGTGGACGCCACCGGCGCCTCGGCGACGATGATCTTCGTGCCGCCCGCGTTCAGCGCCGACGCGATCCTTGAGGCCGCCGACGCGGGGCTCTCCCTTATCTGCTGCATCACCGAGGGTGTGCCGGTGCAGGACATGATCCGCGTGCGGGCCGAGCTGGATCGGATCAACCTGGAGCGCGCGGCCGCGGGCGAAGCGCCGATCGTGCTGGTCGGCCCCAACTGCCCGGGCGTGATCACGCCGGGGCCCAAGACCGGCTCGGGCGACTCGGGCGCCGACCCCTACACCAACGCGGGCTGCAAGATCGGCATCATGCCCGGCTACATCCACACACACATCAGCGAGGCCAAGGCCGGCAAGGCGGTGGGCATCGTCTCCCGCTCGGGCACGCTGACGTATGAGGCGGTCTGGCAGACGTCGAACCTGGGCATGGCCCAGTCCACCTGCATCGGCATCGGCGGCGACCCGGTCCGCGGGCTCGACCACGTCGGCAGTTTGGAGCTCTTCCAGAACGACCCCGAGACCGAGGGCATCCTGATGATCGGCGAGATCGGCGGCTCCGACGAGGAGGCCGCCGCGGCGTACATCAAAGACCACGTGACCAAACCCGTCGCCGCGTTCATCGCCGGCCGCACCGCGCCCCCCGGCAAGCGGATGGGCCACGCGGGCGCCATCATCAGCGGCGGCGAGGGCACGGCCGACAGCAAGATCGCCGCTCTTGAAGCGGCCGGGGCCAAGGTCGCCCTCTCACCGGCCGATATGGGCGTGAAGATGGCCGAGGCGTTGGGCCTCGAGCCCGTCGCGGTCTGATCGCGCCCGCTGCCGGGCGGGTCGCGCCCGGAGCCGCTGCATGTCCGCCACCGCCCGCCTGTTGATCGAGTGCCCCGACGCGCGGGGTGTGGTCGCCGCCGCGGCCTCGGCCGTTGCCGACTCGGGCGGGAACATCCTCGAAGCCGATCAGCACACCGACCCGGATTCGCGGCGGTTCTTCATGCGGCTCGAGTTCGAGCCCGAGGCCGATCGATCGTCCTTTGAAGCCGCCTTCGCGCCGATCGCAGAGGCCCGGCAGATGGCTTGGCGTGTGCGCTGGGGGGATGCGCCCCGCCGGGTCGCGATCTTGTGCAGCAAGGAGACGCATTGCCTGAGTGATCTGCTGTGGCGGTGGCAGAACGGCGATCTGCCGGGCGCTGAGGTGGTGCTGGTCGCGGGCAACCACGACACCGGGCGTGCGCTGGCCGAGGCCGCCGGCGCCCCGTTTCACTACATGCCGATTGTTGACAAATCGGCCAAGGCCGAGCAGGAAGCCGAGCTGGAGCGCCTGCTCACCGGGGCGGGCGCGGAGTTGGTCGTGCTCGCTCGGTACATGCAGGTCCTGTCCGCGGGCTTCTGTGAGCGGTGGCGGGACCGTGTCATCAACATCCACCACAGCTTCTTGCCTGCGTTCGCGGGCGCCCGGCCGTACCACCAGGCATTTGAGCGCGGCGTCAAGCTGATCGGCGCCAGCGCGCACTACGCCACGGCCGAGTTGGACGACGGGCCGATCATCGCGCAGCGCACGGCCCCGGTGAGCCACCGCGACACCGTCCAAGACCTGGTCCGCACGGGGCGCGATCTAGAGCGCGTGACACTCGCCGAGGCGGTGCGGCTGCACCTGCAAGACAAGGTGCTGGTCAGCGGCCGAAGGACGGTCGTCTTTGACTAGGGCTTTCGCGAGTTTCTGAGCATTATGAAAGTTGGGCACTTTCTGTGTTGCAACAACATTTCGAGATGGGCCCTGATCTGGGCAGGCCCGATGGGCGCAGCGCCTAAGCCCCGCTAGCCTCTCACGATGCGTCGAAGCCTGCGAGATGAGGTCAACAAAAAGGGCGCGTTCGAGGCGAGCGAGCAGGAGGCCTGGCTCAACATTATTCGGACCGCCGCGGTCCTGAACTCGGCCTTCACCAAGCTCTTCCGCAAGCACGGGCTCAGCGATCCTTCCTACAACGTGCTCCGCATCCTGCGCGGCAGCGGCCCCGAGGGCCGACCCATGGGCGAGATCGCACCCGATCTGGTGGCGCCCGGGCCGGACGTCACCCGAATCGTCGATCGCCTGGAAACCAAAGGCCTCGTCAGCCGAACCCGCGGCGCCAAGGACCGCCGGGTGGTCCGTGTGACCATCTCCGAGGCCGGCCTCGAACGCCTCCGTGCGCTCGACGAGCCGCTGATGGCCCTGCACAAGGCTCAACTCGGGCACATGTCGGCCTCCGACTTGCAGCAACTCAGCCGGTTGCTCGAAGAGGCTCGGAGCGAGACGGACCCGGACGCCGAGCCCGGATTAGCATCCGATAACTCGTCTCCGCCGGATCACAGCGCCTAACACGACCGTCTGATCGATCCCAGATCAGCTCGATGCAAAAAGTGGGTCGATGGGCGTTCGTTTTATATTTGTTGCAACAAACAACAGCTGTGATGGGTTCGATGGGTATCGCACGGCGACCTCGCGCGGGCGACGGACTGGACCAAACGACAAACCCAACCAGCAAGGAGAACACCCATGGCCCTGAACGACCGAGTGCAAAGCCTGATCGAGCACCTCAAGCAGGGGCAGATCCTCGAGGCGATGGACGCGTTCTACGCCGAGAACACGGCGATGCAGGAGAACTCGAACCCGCCCGTGCGGGGGCTGGCGGAGAACATCGAGCGTGAGAAGCAGTTTCTGGCCTCGGTGAAGGACTGGAAGGGCCTCGAAGTCACGGCGGCAGCCGTGGATGACGCCGGCGGCGACAGCGGCACGGCCTTCATCGAGTACCACTTCGAGTTCACCAACACCGACGGCGTGGACGTGCGCTACGAGCAGGTCAGCGTGCAGCGGTGGGAGGGCGGGAAGATCGCCCACGAACGGTTCTATTACAACGCCGGCGGCTGACCCCCCGGCTGACCCCCGGCCGAGACCTCACCGAGCGTTGGCGGAAACCCGTATCGAACACGCCCCGTGCCGGAAGAAACCCCCGGCGCGGGGTGTTGTCGTGCGCTCGGTACGCGCCGCCGGGCGGGCGGAAGTTTTTTCGAATCGGTGGTTCGGCGTGGTCCGGGGTGTCGCAACCACCTCCGGAGCCGACCAAAAGGCGGAGCGAAGCCGGAGGAATCTGTTCATGCCCCCAACGAGCAAGAAGGCCGCGAAGAAAGCGACGTCGAAGAAGGCGCCTTCGAAGAAAGCCGAGCCCAAGAAGGCCGAGACGCCCCCGATGGACGCGGAGACGTGCGCGATGCTCGACCGCGTCCGCAAGGGCAAGGCGTTGCGCTTCGCGATGATCTGCAAGGGCGCGAACGTGCTGGGGCTGTCGATCTTCAAGAAGGGCCAGCCCGACGCCAAGCTGCGCGGCCTCAAGAACGCGGGATTCAAGGGCATCGGCTACACGGGCGTGGTGCGCGGCAAGGTCATGGACATCACGTTCGAGCTGGCTGCGGCGGACGGGTATGAGAAAGAACCCGTGCGCGAAGCGATCATCCGCAAGTTTCTCAAGGACCACGCGGATCTGGCGGCCAAGCCGACGTTCGAGATCGTGCGGCAGCTCTCGGCTGTGACCGAGGACGAAGAGGGCGACGCCGAGTCCACCGGGTCGGAAGCGACGGAGAGCGGCGCGGATCTGTCGCCGTTCATCGCGGCGCTCAAGCAGGTGACGCCGAAGTTGCAGCAGGCGATCAAGTCGGCGCCCGAGACCAAGGACGATCTGATGGGCCTCGTGAAGGAGGTCAAGACGGCGATCGACGCCGGGGACGCCGACGGCGCCCGGTCTTCGATGATCCGTTTGTCCGCACGGCTGAAGGCCTTGCGAGGCGAGGGCGACACGGACACCGCGGCCACCGCCGGCGACGCGCCGGCGGTTCCGCTCAAGCCGGTCGATCTCGATGCGCCCGATCCGCGGGCCGGCCGCGCGGCGTTGCGGCTCTGGCAGGACGCGAAGGAAACGGTGGACGAACGACTGGGCGTGCTCATCACCGCGCTCAAGTCCAGCGGCGATCCGGACCTGGAGCGCATCGCCGACAAGGGGCTGGCCGCGATCACGGGCAAGCTGCAGACAGGCCTGCGCGTGGCGCTGACGAACCTCGACGGCGCCGCGGGCTCGAAGCGGGCCGCGGCGGTGAAGAAGGTCACATCGCAGACGGCCGAGTTCCGCGCGTTCTTGTCGAGCGACGGCATGGTGCGCCTTGTGGACGACAACCCGTTCGGCGTGAAGGTCAAGCTGGCCAAGACGATCGGCGCAGCGCTCGAAGAGATCGACGCGCTGGTGGGCGGCTAAGCCGTGTACAGACACGCTGCGTTGCAAGAGTTGAAGTAGACGGAGACGACCGATGCCCCCGACCCTGGAACAATGGAAGCTCGCGGCGTTCAGCTACATGGGCGAGACGCTCAGCCAGCGCGACGCGCAGCGCGACCCGACGAACCGCTCGCCGATCCGCGTGGACGACACGCGCGGGCTTGAGCCCGTGCAGTTCACCGGCGCCAAGAGGCCTTCCAAGGCGAACCCGATCGGCCGCGCGGTCATCGGAGAGATCTGGGGTAATCCTGCCGAGCGGCACGGCATCGACCCGGAGAAGGCGACGAAGATCCAGCGCAAGCGCGACATGGGCGAGGCGGCGCCGGTGGAGATTCAGCGCGACGGGTGCGCGATGCGCGGGAACTTCTATACCGCCAAAGGCCACAACCTCGCTGACAACAACTTCGCGGCCGATACCTCGCGACCCGTCGTGCTGCTGCTGACCGGCAGCGGCGGGTCGGCCCAGGACCAGGGCCTCGACATGGCCGAGTTCTACAGCGAGAACGGCGCAAGCGTGATGAGCGTCAACTACTCCGGCTTCGGCGACTCCGACGACCGGGAGCCCAACGAGCGCAGCCTGTACGAGGACGCGCAGGCGATGCTCGATCATCTCGTCAAGATGGGCTACGACGCCGAGAACATCATCATTCATGGGTACTCGATGGGCGGGCCCGTCGCCGCGGCGCTCGAACAGAAGAACGAGAATAACGGCGTGCGGTTTCGGGGCGCCGTGCTGGACCGGCCGATGAGCCACGCGACCGACGCGATCAGCTCGTCGATCAACGAGAGCGGCTCGACCAACGTGGGCACGAAGGCCATCGGATTCCTCGGCGGCCGCTTGGCGGGCAAGTTCAAGACCGAGGACCGCGTCAAGAAGCTGGACAAGGGCACGCGCAAGCTTGTGACGGCCGATACCGACAACCTCGGGCCGTTCGCCCAGGCGATGCGGCAGCAGATGGAAGACGACGGGCATCTCGTCGTCGGCGCGGACCCGGCGAACGACGGCGCCCACGGGCACGAGGACCACCAGGGCGTCATCGCGGACAACGAAGACGCATTCAAGGAACTCATCGGGCGCAACCGCCACGGCGGCGCCGAGTCCACCATGGGCGCCGACGAGGTCACCACCGACTACCTGATGGACGCGGCGAACGAACTCGATCGGCTCCAACAGCAGATCACCCAAGACGCCGACAACGCGCAGCAGAACGTGAACGGCAACGACGACCGCATGTTCGGCATGATCTACGCCACGCTGGGCAACATCGATAAGGACCTCAACAAGTTCCGATACAACGTCGAGGTCATCGACGAGGTGCTGGACTGCGGCGTGCTCGACACGAACGCCTTTCAGTCGCAACGCGGGCAGTGGCGCAGCTCGAAGCGGATCTTCGAACAGGCGATCCCCACACTCGTGCAGCAACGCCGACGCGTGGAGGACGGCTTGCTCGATGAGATCGAGGATGCGCTGGACGACGCGGTGCGTCTCGGCGCACTGTTCGCGGCGCCGTCGGAAAACGACCCGCTGGGCACCAAGCCCGCCGGCCGAGGCGTGCTGGCCAGCATGATCGAAGACGCGCGGCAGCGCCGGGCGACCGACTACGAGTTCGACGCGAACATCAGCCCGTCGATCGTGGCGAGCGAGCGGCGCGAGGTGCTCGAGATCGTGCGCGACATGGCCTATCAGACTGCTTGAGACTGATCGCCCGGCTGCGTGGTTAGTTGCCGTCGCTTGCCGGGTCAGCCTCACCAGAGACTTCGCCCGCGTCGGCATCCTCGCCGTCGGCCTCGGGTGTGTCCTCGACTTCCTCGTCGTCGCTGAGCTTCAAGAACGGGATCGTGCTGTCGATGTTGCTGAGCGTTCGGCGGAGGCTGGCGAGATGCTTGTCGAGCGCGGTAAGCGTGACGGCGATGCCGTCCAGGTCCTGATCGACCGTCGTCAGGGAGGTATCGATCGACTCGAGCGAGGTGTCGATTGTGTCGAGCTTCTCCAGCCGGCGATCCACGGCGACGAGGTGCGCGTCGATCTGCGTCATCTGCTCGTTGATGAGCACCATCTGATCGCGGATGTCCTCGACGATGCACCCGGGCATCGTGATAGCCGCGGCGGTGAGCAAAACAGAGAGCAGCAGGGGGCGTGCGCGCATAGGTGAACTCCTGGTGGGAACGGATGGTAGACCAACGCGCATAGAAAAAGCCCCGGGACTGGGCCGGGGCTTGTCGGTTGGTTGCTTGTTGTTATGTCAGGATGTCGCGGAAGGCTTAGCGGCGGCGACGGACGGCAACCAGACCACCGAGGCCGAGGACCGCCAGGGCGCCCGGCGCGGGGATGGTCACGCCGATGATCGCTTCGAGCGATTCGGCGCCGCCGGTGGGCAGGTAGTCGATCTCGAGCCAAACGATGTTGCCGTTGCCGATCTCGAACGGGTTGCTGAAGCCGGAGATGTTGAAGTCCTCGAGCACGCCGTCGATCGAGCCGTTGCCGTCGAAGTCGAGGTCGTCGCCGACGCGGAGGATGGTTTCCCAGGTCGAGTTGTCGCCGGCGTCGGAGCCGAAGACAAGGACCTCGTCGCTGCTGCTCGTGCCGACGTCGAAGACCGCGACCAGGCGGCCGGCGTCGTCGATGTCCGCGGCGTCCACGGCTTCGAGGGCCAGGCCGCCGACCATGTCGCCTTCGTTGTAGACGAAGTTGCCGTTGTAGGTGATGAACTCATCGGCCGCGGAGGCGCCGTTGGTGTCGCCGTGGATGAGGACGTCGCCGTTGTTGTTGACCTTGACGCCGTCCCAGTTGTCGAAGTTGTCGCCGTTGCCGGTGGGGTCGTTCTCGCGGCCCAGGCGGGTCTTGTTGGCTGGGTTGTTCAGGTCGATGAGGTAGACCATGTTGTCGTCTTGGGGGGTCGGCGTGTCGTTGAAGACGATCTCGGTGACGAGCCAGTCGCCGTTGCCGGAGACGTCGTAGGTGAAGTCGACGCCGCCGTTGCCCACGGTGAAGCCGTCGATGACTTCAAACGACTCGTAGATCACGTCGTACGTGCCGGAGGCCGGATCGGTGGAGCGCCAGAACGCGCGGCCGTCGGAGCCGGAGTTGGAGCCGTCGTCCTCGCGGTACCCGCCGACGACGTAGGCCGTGCCCTCGTCGTCCATGGTCGGGCGGCTGGCGAAGCCGACGACCTGGTTGGGGATGAAGGGGTAGGGGTCGAGCTCGCGGGCGATGGTCTGGTTGGAGGAGTGGTACCAGGAGTCATCGCTGCCGCTGCCGGTGCCGGCACGGGGCGGCAGGCTGAAGCTGGCGTCCCACGAGCCGTCGTCGGCGACGCCGATGGTGCTCTCGCCGCCGGAGATGGTGTCGATGCCCATGTCGCTGGTGAAGGCGACGCCGTTGTTGATCCAGATGAACCGGCGGCCGTCCTCAAGGACGCCGAGCGAGCCCACGGTGCCGTTGCCGCTGGTGAACGCGGCGTTCACACCGGTGATGACGGAGCCGTCCACCGCGTCGCCCTCTTGGAAGAGCAGGTTCACAGGAACACTGGCAGCGCCGACGGCAGCGCAGCCGGCCACTGCGGCCAAAGCCGCGGCACGGGTGATATGCAACATGATGTCTGTCCTCTCGATTCTCGAAATCGGGGCCTTCTTCTCGAACTCCACCTGCGCAGCCACGGACGGCTGTGCAGACCGGTTTACACTATCGGAACAAGCTGTCCGGACCAAGCCGGATTGCCACAGATGGTTCTAGAATTTTGCGTTCGCCGATGCCCACGCCGACGCGGGAGATGACATGCAACAGAGCGCGCCCGGCCGACGGAACGACGACCCGCTTGCCCGGGACGTTCCAGCCGGGATCACTTGCGAGCTCATCGAGAACGCGCCCCCGGCGATCTCGGGGCTCGTCGATGCGGGTCTCGATCGGCACAACGCCGCGGCCGCGGAGCTGGACGGGGTGGCGCCGTTCACGTGCCTCGTGCGATCACCCGAAGGCTCGGTGATCGGGGGCGCCAACGCGCGGCGGTGGGGGGCGTGCTGCGAGATTCAGCAGATGTGGGTCGACGAGGCGCACCGCGGCAAGGGCTTGGGCGCGCAACTCGTCGCGGAAGTCGAGTCGCACGCGCGGCGATGCCGCTGCACGCTGTTGTTCCTCGAAACGTTCTCGTTCCAGGCGCCCGAGTTCTACGGGCGCCTGGGGTTCGAGACCGCATGCGCATTCGCCGGCTTCCCCGGCGGTGTGCGCAAGTACATCATGCGCAAATCGCTGGATTGATGGCGACGGGGCCTGTGATGCTTACGGGCAACCCATCGACCAGACGGAGAGGTAGCACGAGAAGTCGCTGAGGTCGACGCCGTCGCCGCCCGCGCCCGGGTCGCACATACCCGTGGTGGTGATGTCGGCCGACGCAATGTTGTTGGCCCAGTTCGCCAGATACGTCGAGAAGTCGGAGAGCGTCACGAGCCCGTCGGGGACGTTGTTGGCGGTGCCGTTGGTCGTGACGTCGGCGATCCCGCAGTCGTTGATGACCTTGAAGACCTCACCGCCGAACAGGTCGGTGAGGTACATCTCACCGAGGGCGTCTTCGCCGAACGAGGAGACGTTGGAGATCGAGAGCCCGCCGCCGGGCGCGAGCTCGGCCGAGCGCACGGCCAGGCTGCTGCTCACGTTGTTGGCGCCGTCGGGCTCGATGCTCCAGATGATGTTCGAGCAGTAGTCGGCGAAGAAGTAGAGCCCGTCGAACTCGGGGATCGCCGAGCCGCGGTAGATGATGCCGCCGGTGATCGAGCAGCCGAAGTCGTGCGTGTACTGGTGGATGGGCTGTGCCGTGTCGGCGTAGTTGGGGCAGCCGAACATGGAGTTGGCGAAGAACTGATCGCCTTCCCAGCAGCGCCAGCCGAAGTTGGGCCCGCTCAGGTCGCCATTGGCGAGGAACGAGATCTCTTCGATGTCGAACTGGCCGACGTCGCCGATGTAGAGGTCGCCCGTGACATCGTCGAAGTCGCAGCGGTACGGGTTGCGCAGGCCGATGCCGATGGCCTCGTCGACGCCCGGCGCTCCGACGAACGGGTTGTCGGCCGGGATCGCGTAGTTGCGGTTCGCATCGGCCGGGAAGTCGTCGCCCGTGACATCGATGCGGAGCAGCTTGCCGAGCAGTTCGCTCGGGTCCTGGGAATCATCGAACGGGTCGCCGCCGCCCCCGCCGTCGCCGAGCGGGATGTAGAGGTAGCCGTCCGGGCCGAAGCCGATCCAGCCGGCGTTGTGGTTGGTGTCGGTCTGACTGATGCGCATGATCGGAAAGCGCGACGCGGGGTCGACCGCGTTGGGGTTGGCGGCGCTGACCGTGAAGCGATCGATGAACGTGTTGTTCCCGCCGGAGTTGCGGGTGTAGTTGATGTAGACGTACCCGTTGGTGTCGAAGTCGGGATCGAAGGCAAGCCCGAGCAGGCCCTGCTCGCTGCCGGTGCTCACGGTCTGCGTCAGGAAGGGCGCGGCCAGGAGTTGCCCGTTGTTGATGTTGTAGATCCGGACACGGCCCGTCGAGCCCGAACGCTGCTCGACGATGAACAGCCGGTCCGTGTCGCCGGGCGCGTGGGTCACAAAGACGGGGCGCGAGAGCCCGTTGGCGATGCGGACCGATTTGGTCGCCGCCGAGGCCGAAGACGCGGCCAACACGGGCGCGGCACAGACCAAAGCGACCGACAGACACCGGCCCGCGAGGGCCGCTTTGCGAATCAAACCGAACTGCATCTCAAACCTCCTGTTTGGCGGAAGAAGGGCGGCGGGCGCCCGCATGGGTGAGCACTGACGCACGCGGGTGGCCCGCAGATCGCCGCGCTCCGCCCGGACCGATCGTTTGTTTTCCACGAGAGTTTCCCACGAGTCTTGCCGCGCACCGTCAGCCGAGGCGCGGATAACCCGACGGACCATACCCGACGCCGCGGCGAGGCCCAAGGCCTCCGGCGCCGCCAGTTGCAAAGCTGGGCAAGCCTGTTCGGGGTTCGAACTGTCAGATTGCGTGTTTCGTCGCCGCCGGGCGGTTCTGAAGGTGTTACTCGCGGGCGGCGGTCGGCAGCGCGACCGGGCTGCGGTAGCCGTCGGCGTCGTACGCGCGGACGCCGAAGTGCCAGTTGTCTTTGCTCAGATCGATCGTGTACTCGAGCACATCGCCGACGTCGAGCGTGTGCTCCCACGTCGCCGCCGTGGTCTCGCGCCAGACGATCTCGTAGCCCGCGACATCGGGCTCGGGCGCCGCTTCCCAGCGCAGGGTCGTGTCGTTGGTCAACTCAGCAACAAGCACGCGCGTCGCCGGCGGCGGCGAGGGCGCGTTGGCCAGGTGGATCAGCGTCGCCGCGTTGAGCTGCGTGACACCCTTGAGATACTCGGCGTCGACAAAGTCGGCGACGTCGCCGAAGAACCGCCCGTCTTCGGTGCGCACGTCCTGATGCTGGCGGTCATAGTTCTCATGCACCTCGGTGAAGCGCACAGCCGCGTAGCCCTGTTCGTTGAACGCGGTGTGATCGCCGCCGCGGAGGAAGCGGTCGGGGCGGAAGATCAGCCGGGGCTTGACGGGCAGCCAGTCGTGGCGTTGGGCGACGTCGTAGACGAACCTCGCGAGCTGACGGCTGGTGCTATCGGATTCGGTCGCGTATCGGCGGATGGCGCCGACGCCCGTGCCGAGCCGCTCTTCGTCCTCGAGCATGGAGGCGGGCAGGCCCTCGCTGAAGACGCGGATCTGTCCGGGCGCCGACTTACCGCCCGGGCCGGTCGGGTCGCCGACGGTGTCGTTGTTGAGCACGGCTCGGATATCGGCGCCGGTCTCGGCACGCGAGGCGGCGTGCCGGCGCGCGCCGTACAAACCCTGCTCTTCGCCCGCCGTCGCCATGAGCACGACCGTTGAGTCCAGCCGTTCGCGCGCGAGCACGCGCGCCAACTCGAGCAGCACGGCCACGCCGGAAGCGTCGTCATTGGCGCCCGGGGCGGCGCTCTCCGCGTCCATGCGCTCGCTCGCCCGGCTGTCGTAGTGCGCGATCGCGTAGTACAGGCGGTCGCGCGCTTCGGGCATCGCGCCCGGGATCACGCAGACCACGTTGATCACGTTCACCTCGAACAGCCAGCGCGAGGTCTCGAGCCCGAACTCTTCGGGGCGGAACTTGTGCGTCTCAAAGGTGATGTTGGGCGCCAGGTCGCCCTCGCGGCGCCCGCCGCGGGTGGCGCGCTTGAAGGTCTCGAGGATCCAGGTGCGGGCCTGGCCGATCTCGCCGGCGCGCGGGCCCTCCTTGGAGAGCGTGTGCCGCGTGGTGTACGACGCGAGTTGGTCGACATAGGCCCCGAGCGACCGGTCCGAGACCGACTCGGCCGCACGGCGCACGGTCTCTTCGACGGCGTCCTGGGGCGCGAACTCACCCTCGCCGGGCGGCGGCGGCTCGGCCGCGGCGAAGCACGGGGAGGCACACACGGCGCCCGCGAGCGCGAGGCAATGCCACGGCGCCCGGCTGCGAACGGCACGGCGGCGAAGAGAAGAACCCGGCTCGGCTTTGGTCGTCATGGGCAGATGCTAGCGAGAGGGGCGCCAAAAACGACCACGCGGGCGTCACAGCGCCCGCGGGGTCGATCTCGTTCGGGATGGTTCTATTCGCAAGCGGTCCGTCAGCGCCGACGGCGGAGCGCGGCCAGCCCGCCCAGCGCCAGCGTCGCGACGGCGCCCGGCGCGGGGACGACCTGGAAATCGAGCGTGTAGCCCGTGTTCTGCGGGCCCGTCTGCTGCACGTTGATGGTGTACGTGCCCGGGCCGAGCGGCGCGATGAAGCCGACACCGCCCTGCGGGGCGGCGGCGAGGGCGTCGAGGAAGTTGATGCTGGCGTCGGGGAAGACCGCCCGGTCGAGGTGCGAGCCGCCCAGGAAGTCGCCCGCGGTCGCGCCGGAGGGGACGACGCTGGTGGCGCCGTCGTCGATGTGGATGAACCCCCGGTTGCCGTTACCGCCGAAATCGAGGTCGACGTAGTCAGTGAGGAAGATGCCCGTGAGGCTCTGGCCGGCGCCGATGGTGAACGTGAAGTAGTCGCGGGTGTCGCTCGGCGCGCTCATCGAGCCGGTCACGGTGCTCGTGCCCACGGGGAACGCGAGCGCTGTGGGCGCGTTCGGGTCGGTGGAGAGGTCCCCGTCGATCGCCTCGTCGTGGACAATGTCGGCCTGAGCGGCCGCCGTGACCGCCGCCAGCGTGAGGCCGGCGAAGGTGAGTGCTCGGTGGTTGATACGCATGTTGAGATCTCCCTTTGGGGCCTATTCGGCTTCGGCGCCCCGCTGGGCGGGGCCGGCGTTGCCAGTACCACTACCCGCGCCCGGACCGGTGGCCAGTCAATCCGCGCTGCAAGCTCGTGTATTCCGCCCCAAAGGCGCAACGGAGCCGCGGATTTTGTTCCGACAGACGTTTGGCCGGGAGCGTTCAGGGGCAACCCCGGTCCCAGATGGCGAGATAGCAGGAAAGGTCACTGAGTGTGACCCCGTCGAGCGGGCCTTCAGGCTCGCAGGCGCCGTCGGGCGTGATGTCGGCCCGCGGGTCACCGAGGGACCAGCGGGCGACGTAGGCCGTGAAGTCGGAGAGCGTGACCCGGCCGTCGGGCACGCCGTCCATCAGGCCGGCGCCCGTGATGTCGGCCGGCGAGCAGGCGGTGAGCGCGAGGGCGTCGCGGGCGTTGAGTTGCCCAGCGCCGAACGCGGTGTCGAAGCCGGGCTGTCCGAGGTCGAGGCAGGTATCGGCCAGGCGCTGGGCGATGTGCGCGGGTGTGAACTCGGGGTGGTGACTCGCCAGGAGTGCGGCGACGCCCGCGGCGACGGGCGCCGAGGCGCTCGTGCCGGTGAACAGGACGCTGTCGTTGTTGGTGTACCCGGCGCCGCCGGGGCGGTCGGTGGTGGGCAGCGCGACGCCCGGCGCGACGAACGCGATCCCGGCGCCCGTGTTGGAACCCGTGTTTAAACCCGTATTGGAAAAGGGAGCGAGCGTGCCGTCGGCGGCCGTGGCGCCCACGGCCAGCACCGAGTCGAGCGACGCCGGGAAGTTGGGCGCGTTCGCGCCGCTGTTGCCGGCCGAGGCGATGTGGACGATGCCTTCGGCGCGGGCGGCTTCGTAGGCGTCGGCCACGGCCGCGCTTTGGAAGCCGTAGCTGTTCGCGTTGCACGTCACGCGCGCGCCGATCTGTCGGGCCCATGCGAGTGCGGCAACGGTCTGGCTGCTGCTGGCGGTCCATGAGCCGTCGCAGGCGGGATTGCTGGTAAAGACGCGGGCCGAGGCGAGCGTGATGTTCGGCGCGACGCCCGCGCCGCCGCGCTCGTTGTCGGCGATCGCCGCGATGAGCCCGGCGACGGCCGTGCCGTGACGGTCGCAGGTGTTAAAGGGGGCGCCGGTTTCGATCGGGTCGTTGGTGAAGTCGGCGCCGAGCGTGATGGGCGGGAGGTCCGGGTGCGGCGCGACGCCGGTGTCGAGAACAACGACGATGGTCTCGGGGTCGCCGCGGGTGATGGACCAGGCGCCGAGGATGTCGATGTCGAAGTCGGGCGCGCCGGTCACGCCTTGGTACACAAGCCCCGTGTTTTCGAGGTGCCATTGCTGGCGGAAGAGCGGGTCGCTGGGCTCGGCTGATGTTGCAAGCGCGTGCGCGCCGCGGCCGGTGAAGACGAACTCGGGTTCGGCGAATCGGACGCGATCGAGCTGCGCGAGTCGGTTGGCGGCTTCGAGGACGCGTGAGCCGTCGAGCGTGTCGATATGGGCGCGCATGACGCCGGGCATCCCGCCGAAGTCGGTCTCAATGACGGCGCCGCCCGCGGCGGCCACAAGGTCGCGTGCGGTGTCGGCGTCGGTGTCGGATGCGAAGCGGACGATGAAATGGCGGGAGGGGAACATGGCGCCGCCGAGATCGTCGATGAAGACGGGCGCCGTGAATAGGTCTGCATGTGCTTCGGCGCGGGTGGGGCCCGCGGCCAGCGCCGACCGCAGTTTGACGCGGCCGGCCTGTATTTCTGCGACACGTGTGGTGTCGGGTGTCAGTTCGATGCGCTCTTTGTAGCGGTAGACGTGTGTGGTCTGCGCGAAGAGCGCGAGCGGCGTCGAGGCGCACGCGATGAGCGCGCACCGCGCGAGTGTGTGAACCGTGAGCATGTGTGTCCCCCATAGGCCCAACGCGAGCGCGGCCAACTACGCGCCGGCGCGCTGCGATTGCACGCTATGAGGATTGCTTCTTCGGCTGAAGTGATGCGCTACGGATCGGTGCGCAGGACCACTGATCGGCGCACGTTGAGCGTGGACCGAGTGGTGTTCGTTGCGAGTGAGCAAGAGGGCGGAGTAGGGGAAGGCCCCTCACCCCGGCCCTCTCCCCCAAGGGGAGAGGGAGGAAGAGGTTGAAGCGTCTATCGCGTGGTGCGGGCTCAGGGGCAGCCGGCGGACCAGAGTGAGAGGTAGCAGGAGAAGTCGCTGAGCGTGACGCCGTCGCCGCCGTTGCCCGGGTTGCAGACGCCGTCGGTGGTGATGTCGGCTGAGGCGTCGGCGTTGGCCCAGAGGCTGAGGTAGTAGGTGAAGTCGCTGAGCGTGACGATGCTGTCGGGGATGCCGTTGGGCAGGCCGTCGGTCGTCAGGTCGGCCGGGCACGCGGTCGGATCGATGACGGTCCACATGATGGTGACGTCGTCGTCGAGGTCGTCGGACCCGAGGCCGAGGCCGGCGCTGGTGAGGTCGGTGTTATCGACGATGAGCGTGGCGAAGACGCCGCCGAGGACGGAGGTGTCGATGGTGACGTTGGCGACGCGGCTTTGGGCGCCCGCGCTGAAGGTGCGCGCGAGGTCGTCGAGGTCGCTGAACCCGGCGCCGGTGGTGGTGACCATGAACGAGGTGGGCGCCGAGCCGGTCTTGTTGAGCGTGACAGGGACGCTGATGGCGTCACCGATGTTGATGGCGCCGAGGTCGATGACGGAGGAGCCGGCGATGTTGATCGACGAGTCGTTGGGGAATGAGCCGTAGACAGCCCACGCGAACTCGGGGTGGTCGATGTAGGGGTTGCGGTTGAACTGGTAGAGGTCGCCGATGAGGTCGTTGCGTCGGCGTTCACGGCTGTTGGGCTCTTCGTCGTAGTGCCACTGGATGAGCTGCGCGAGGTCGCCCATGGCGTTGCCGAAGGGGAAGCCGTTGACGAGGATGAGGTCGGTGGTGTTGCTGTCGGAGCCGTCGTAGCGGGTGGCGGCGTAGAACATGTTCCGGGCCATTTCGCCGCGGTCCTGACCGCCGAGGGCGTTGGGGTCCCAGTAGCTGGAGCTGCCGGCGCCGAAGGGCTCGTTGCCCCGGGAGCTGTTGACGCCCGGGTTGCAGCCTCGCAGCATGTGCAGGTCGGAGTTGTCGGGCCCGCTGGAGTTGACGCCCCGCGAGCGCGGCCAGGTGTGCTCTCGGTTCCAGGTCGAGCCGGAGTCCCAGGTGTCGGGCACGATCTGGTCGTTGTAGATGAGGACGTGGTTGGCTGAGTTGTTGGGGTCGTCGTCGATGATGGGGAGGAAGGTGCGGGCGTCGCCGTAGCTGCGGATGGTGTGGTTGTCGATGATGTTGTGCAGGGCGGTGTCGAGGGCGGCGCCGGTGATGCCGGTGAGGGCGGAGTTGTAGTAGCCCGCGGGCGGGCCGAAGCCGTCGTCGGCGGCGAGCGCGCTGGTGGCGGAAAGGGCGGTCGTCGCGGCGAGCAGGGCGCACACGGTCAGCTGGGTCTTGGCTTGCACGGGTCTCGTCTCCATCCTTGCTTCGCCCTCGAATGGAGGGCGATGGGTCCGCCGTCACTCCACGATCTCGTCGAGCGGACCGCGGCGATTGTAGCGCAAGTCGTGCCGAAAGCCGAGCTTGGGGGGCGGAATCGGCGGGCGGTTGCGTTGTACGGGGATGGTCCGGGCCTGTCGAGCGGGCGCGCGGCACCTAGAGTCGCTCGGGCGGCCTTTGCGGCGGGGCGGGCCGACCCAGCGAGCGCGATCCCCGCCGCCGCGATCCGATCCACTTTGAAAGGCCTTCGACCATGGCAGACACCCACTACGACCTCGTTGTTATCGGCGGCGGCCCGGGCGGGTATGTCGGCGCGATCCGGGCGGCGCAGCTCGGGATGAAGGTGGCCGTGGTCGAGCGGGCCAAGCTCGGCGGCGTCTGCCTCAACTGGGGCTGCATCCCGACGAAGGCCCTGCTCGCCAACGCCGAGATGTACGAGAAGGCGAACGCCCAGTCCGATTTCTGGGGGCTCGAGTTCAGCGGGCTCAAGTTCAACTGGGACAAGGTCATCAGCCGCTCGCGCGATTCGGCGTCGAAGCTCAACCAGGGCGTCGGCTTCCTGATGAAGAAGAACAAGATCGACCACATCAACGCCCACGCCAAGATCGTGAGCGCGAAGAAGGGCTCCACCCCGGCCAAGATCGAGATCCACGAGGTCAAGGTCCAGGAAGAACTGACCAGCGCGCCCGTCGAGGTCGGCAAGTCGACCAAAACTATCACAGCCGACCACGTGCTCATCGCGACGGGCTCGGTGGCCCGCGAGCTGCCCTTCGCCAAGTTCGACGGCGACAAGATCTGGGGCGCGCGCGAGGCGATGTTCAATAAAGAAATGCCCAAGAAGCTCGTCGTCATCGGCGCGGGCGCGATCGGCATCGAGTTCGCCTACTTCTACAACGCGTTCGGCTGCGAAGTCACGGTCGTGGAGATGCTCGACCGGATCCTGCCCGTGGAAGACCACGACATCTCCAAGGCGCTCGAGAAGACGTACAAAAAGCACGGCATGAAGTTCAAGCTCGGCGCCATGACGACGAACGTCGAGAAGACCAAGTCGGGCGTGAAGGTCACCGTCGCGCCGGTCAAGGACGGCAAGCCGGACGCGGGCAAGGCGGAGACCCTTGAAGCCGACAAGGTGCTGCTGGCGATCGGCGTGAAGGGCCGGTACGACGGGCTGTTCGACGAGAAGCTCGGGCTCAAGACGGTCAAGGACCACATCGCGACGGACTTCAAGCCCGGCGAGACCCGCGACGAGGCGATCGACTACAAGACGAACCTCGAGGGCGTCTACGCGATCGGCGACGTCATCGGCCCGCCGTGGCTGGCGCACGTGGCCAGCGAGGAAGCGATCATCTGTGTCGAGCGGATCGCCTGGCGCGCCGGCAAGCACGACCACGAGCCGATCCCGATCGACTACTCGGTCATCCCGGGCTGCACGTACTGCCACCCGCAGGTCGCGTCCGTCGGCTTCACCGAGCAGGCGCTCAAGGACAAGGGCCTCAAGAAGGGCGAGGACTACGAGACGGGCAGCTTCCCGTTCACGGCCAACGGCCGGGCCATCGCGGCGGGCGCCACCGACGGCATGGTCAAGATCATCCGAGGCCTGCCGCGAGGCGAGATTCTCGGCGCCCACATCATGGGCGAGAACGCGACCGAACTCATCAGCGAGATGACCATCGCCCGCCGACTCGAGGCGACGACCGAAGAGATCAACGTCACGGTCCACGCCCACCCCACGCTGCACGAGGCGATCCACGAGGCGAGCCTTGCGAGCGAGGGCCGAGTGATTCATATGTAAGCCGGCCCGCAGGCGGCGCCGCTTGGCTGTTCGCCGTCCGCACCACACGAGTTGACCAGCGCCCTCACACATCGTGGGGGCGTTGTCGTTGTGGCGCGTGCTTTCTGACGCGCGCGTGACACGGCCGCCGTCACGGCCGGCGCAACATCGGCGGCTTGTTGTAACGGCCGGGTGTCGGTGGGGCCGTGGATGTGGAAGTGGGAGGCGTCGTAAAGCAGGGTGAACTGTGGAGGCCGGGATGGGCGGGCGTGTTGGGCGCTCGGCACGAAGGCTGAAGTGGAGGGACACACCGTGCTGACGCAGGATGCAGGTCGTTCGCGGGCGCCCGTTCGAAGCGGGCACGCGGTTGGATCATCTGTTGGATCGCTGGGCAAAACGATCGGGATGCTGGGCGCCGCGGGGTTGCTGGGCTTGGGCGCGATTGCGCTCGCCTCACAGCTTGCGCAGGCCGGCCAACCGATGGGCGCCGCCCAGCCTCGCACGGGGCTGGACCTGATGCCCTCAACGGGTGGCGGGTTCGGCGGCGCGAGCGGTGGGTACTTCCAGGGCGGCCCGCGCGGCCCGGCGCCGGAGGTCCGAGGTGAGGCGCGGGTCGGGCGGTCGGTCACGATCGATTTCACCGGGCCGGCGACGAGCGAGACGGCCCTCGATCCCCACCCGTTCCTGGATCACCGATTGCAGGTGCGGTTCACGTCGCCGACGGGCAACGTCTACGACGTGCCGGGGTATTTCGCGGGCGACGGGGCGGAGGGCTTGACGCCCGCGTCGGCCGTGGCGCCGGCGGGCGACGTGTGGCGTGTGAAGTTCGCGCCCGACGAAGCGGGCGCGTGGACGTGGGAAGCGTCGCTGCGCGTGGGCGACAATGTCGCGATCGACCTGGACCCGCTGGCGGGCGAAGCGTGGGGGCCGTTCGAGGCGGCGAACGGGGTCGGGGTGTTCGGTGGCGGGGGTGTTGGCGGGAACGGCGGCGTCGGCGGCGTGCGGGGCGCCTTCGCCGTCGCCGTTCCCGATGCCGAGGCGCCCGGCTTCTTCAAGTGGGGGCGTCTTGAGTACGACGGGACGCACTACCTGTCGTTCACGCACGGGCCGCGGTACGTCAAGGGCGGCGTCGACAGCCCCGAGAACTGGCTGGGCTACTACGGGTTCGACAACACGTTCAGCGCCAACGACCGGGGGCCCAGCACGCCCGATCGCTTGCACCGCTTCGCGGCGCACATCCAGGACTGGAACCCGGGCGACCCGGACTGGGACAGCCCCGATACGCCCGAGACCACCGACGGCCGGGGCATCATCGGCGCGCTCAACTACCTCTCCGAGACCGGCGTCAACTCGATCTACTTCCTGCCCATGAACATCGGCGGCGATGCCCAGGACTCCTGGCCTTACAACGACCCCGCGATCGACGGCGGCGGCGACGCGGGCAACGACAACACGCGCTTCGACCTGTCCAAGCTCAACCAGTGGGACGTGGTCTTCGAGCATGCGCAGCGCAAGGGCTTGATGCTGCACGTCGTGCTGAACGAAGCGGAGGAGCCCAACAAGCGCGAGCTGGACAACGCCGAGCTGGGCACGGAGCGCAGGCTGTTCTACCGCGAGCTCGTCGCCCGCTTCGGGCACCACAACGCGATCGTGTGGAACATCAGCGAGGAGTACAACCTCAACTTCAACATCGGCTCGGGCCGTGTGCTGGAGTTCGCCGAGTACCTGAAGGCCGTGGATCCGTTCGATCGCCCGGTGACGGTGCACAACGCGGGCAACCCGTTCAACCCGAACTCGGGCCCGTGGGCGCCGTTTATCGGCGAGCAGGCGATCGACCTGACCAGCCTGCAGCGCGCGCGTCGTCTGGACGGCTGGGGCGACGTGATCGCCGACTACCGCGCGGCCAGCGCCGCGGCCGGCAAGCCCATCCCCGTGATGATCGACGAGCCGGGCAGCCCGACGCGCGACGCGGGCGGCGACCTCGACGCGTTCCGCAAGCGCGTCGTCTGGGACATCCTGCTCTCCGGCGGCGGCGGCGAGTGGTTCATCAACGACCGCGATCAGTCGCTCGAGGACTTCCGCGAGTTCGACCAGCTCTGGCGCGAGACGGGGTACGCCCTGCGGTTCATCAACGAGAATCTGCCCGTGGGTGATATGGCGCCCGCCGATGACATCATGTTCTTCGACGAGGACCTGTTCGGCGGCGCCGAGGTGTTCGCCAAACCCGGCGCGGTCTACGCGATGTACTTCCCCGACGCCTCGGGCCCCGGCGGCTCGGACACGGCGGGCATTCTGGATCTGACGGATGTGCCCGGTTCGTTCCGCGTGCGGTGGTTCAACCCGCGGACGGGTCAGTTCGAGGGCGCGGAGACGCCGGTGCAGGGCGGCGCGCCCGCGCCCGTGGGCCTGCCGCCCAGCGATGTGACCAACGACTGGGTGGCGCTCATGACGCTCGTCACGCTGCAGGACTGCGACGGTGACGGCGTGCCCGACTGCGGCTGCCCGGCCGACCTGACCAACGCCGACGCGACCGGCGGGCCCGATGGCGTCGCAAGCCTGAGCGACTACCAGTTCTTTCTCGCTCTGTGGAACGCGGGCCATACGGATGCCGACATCACGGGCCTGGGCACGTGCGACCTCGGCAGCCGGGACGGCGCCGTGGATCTGAGCGACCTGGTGTGTTACCTGCGGCTGTGGGCGATGGGCTGCCCGTGACACTGAACTCGTAGACGGATCCAGTAGAGCAACGCATCGACGCCCGGGGCCAGTGGTTGCCCTGGGTGTTTCGCATGCCGTCACCGGCTTCTTCGTGGAAATCCGGCAGAAGTGCAACGAGTGGTCCGGCTCGGTTGATTCGGCGCTGCATATCGGTCATGCTGCCCCGCATGTCCGGTTTTCGGGCGATCTGTTCTGGAAGACCTGTGCCGAGGGGGTTGGTCAGGTGGGCCGGTCGGGGGATTGGCGGGTTGGGGGATCTCACGCGTGGCTTCCATTCCGGGGCCGCGATGCCATCGCCGCAGGGTTCGCTCGAGGGTTGAGCGAGGCCTTGCCCGACGCTCGAGGAGTTTGGTTGTGACCGTATCGAAATCGTGTTCCCGTGGCGTCTCGCTGGGCGCGCTGACAGCCGTCGTCACCCTCACGGGTCTTACCTCGGGCGCCGCGGCGCAGAAGGACTTCCTGCCGGACATCATCACGCGCGAGAGCGACCTGTACGACCACGACATCTCGACATCGATCGTGCCCGGCCGACGCCACCTCCGCCTTTCGAACGGCACGGCCAACGTCGGCGAAGGCAAGCTGCACCTCTACGGCGGCCCGGACAACGGCGACGGCACGCAGCAGGTCATGCAGCGCATCTTCGGCTCCGACGGCGCGCACCGCGACGTGCTCGCGGGCAACTTCGTCTACCACCCGGGCCACAACCACATCCACTTCGAGGGTTGGGCCACGTACCGCCTGCGCGAGGTCTTGCCGGGCGACGGCGTGGGCGCGATCGTCGCCGAGGGCACCAAGACCTCGTTCTGCATCATCGACCTTGGTGTGCACGACAGCAGCCTGCCCGGTTTCCCGGCCGGGGGCGAGTTCAACTCCTGCGGCTCGACGACGCAGGGCCTGAGCATCGGCTGGGTGGACGTCTACTCCAAGGGCCTGCCCGATCAGAACATCGACATCACCGATGTGCCCGAGGGTGAGTACTGGCTCGAGAGCGAAGCCAACCCCGATCAGCTCGCCACCGAGAGCGATTACACGAACAACATCAGCCGCATCAAGATCTTCCTCAACGACGACGGCGGCGTGGGCGAGCCCAGCGACCCCGACAGCTACGAGCCCAACGACACGATCAACTCGGTGACCTCGCGTCCCGAGGGCGGGCCCAACAGCCCGAACCTGGGCCCGTGCGATCCGTCCAAGACCGTCGAAGACCTGACCATCGATAGTTCGAACGACGTGGACCGGTTCCGGTTCTACATGCCGGGCGAAGGCGGCTCGGGCGATTCGGTCCGAATCGATTTCAACCACGGGCAGGGTGACCTCGACATGCGCCTGCTCAACGCGTCCGGCTCGGCGCTGGCGACCTCGCAGGGCACGAGCAACCTCGAGTCGATCTCCATGAACGGCCGACCCGCGGGCTGGTACTTCGTCGAGGCGTACGGCTACAACGGGGCGACCGGCAACTACACGCTGATGATCAACCCGTCGGCCAACGGCGCGCCGGCCATCACGCCGGTCGAGCCCGCGATGGACGTCTCGGTCGTCTACTCCGTCGACGCCTACACCACCACGTGGACCTACAACGACCCCGAGGCCAACGAGGCCTGGGTCACGGTCTACGCGAGCGAGGACCAGGACCTGGCCAACTCGGTCGAGATCCCCACGAGCCAGCACACGCCGGCCGACCAGAGCCTGTTCGTGATCAACACGGCGTACCTCGAAGAAGACAAGACGTACTTCCTGTACCACGAGATCACCGACGGCGGCACGACGACCGGCGCATGGGCCTCTGGCCGACTGACGATGCAGGCGCAGGCCTGCTCGCCGGCCGACATCACGACCGACGGCACGACCAACGGCCTGCCCGATGGCTCGGTCACGCTCTCGGACTTCTCGACCTACCTCAACTGGTGGGCCGCGACGGATCCGCGGGCCGATGTGACGACCAACGGCGTCTGCCAGCCGGGCACGGGCGAAGGCTCGGTGAGCCTGTCCGACTTCTCCTGCTTCCTGGCGCTGTGGTCGCAGGGCTGCCCGTAACGCGCTGAGCAGTTCTGAATCCCAGCTCTGAATTTCTGCCAGCACCCCGACCCGCCGCTCAGGCGGGTCGGTTTCGTTTTTGGACGACGGCCTTTGGAGGCGCTCACGGATCTGGGAGACTGTCGCCATCGGCGCGACGGGGGTCGTGCCCGACGCGAGAGTGAGGCGGCATCATCATGACGGAAATGAACGGTGCGAGTTCGTGTGTCCGCGGCGGCTTGGCCGCGCTGGCGTTGGCCGCGGCGACCGGGAGCGCTTCGGCGCAGGCGTTGGACTTTGTGGTCTTTGTGCACGATCAGACGCCCGATGTCATCTACCGCCTCGCCGACCTCAACGGCGACGGCGACTGCCACGACCCGGGCGAGCTGACGATCTTCATCGACGACGCCGACCCGCTGCTCGGCATTGACAATGCGCAGGGGCTGGTCGCGCTCGGGCCGAACGAGATCCTCGCGACCGACAACTTCGAGCCGGACAACATCCTGCGCCTGCGAGACGACAACAACGACGGCGACGCGCTCGACCCGGACGAGGCGACCGTGTTCTTCGACGGCGTCGTCGCGCCGGGCGTCACGCTGGTGAACCCGACCGACCTCTTCGAGGCGGACGACGGCTCGTTCTGGTTCGTCGAGGCGAACATAGGCTCCGACCCGCTGCCGCCGTCCTTTGTGTATCGGCTTGAAGACACGACTATGGACGGCGACGCGAACGACCCGGGCGAACTCACGGGGGTCTTTCAGTTCACTCCCGCCGGGGTCAACGGGCCCACGATCTTCGATGTCGTCACCGACGCCGACGACAACATCTACGTGTTTGACTTCACCGACCCGGCGAACATCGAGTCGATCGACATCATCGACGCGGCCGGCACGGCCCGCACCGAATGGCTCGGCAGTCAGACCCTCTTCGCACTCACCAACACCTACGTTTTGGAGGGCACGTACGAGCTGGAGATCGACGAAGCAACGGGGATCGTGTACTTCAGCCCCGACCGCTTCGCGACCGGTTCACCGACCGCGCTCATGGGCGCGTTCGACGCCAACGGCTCGGGCGACATCAACTCGGCGAGCGAACTGATCGTTTACTTCGACGAAACGCTCTCGGCCGAGGGCTTGAGCATCGGCTCGTTCCGCGACTTCAAGCAACTGCCCGACGGCTCGTTCGTCGCGACCGACGCCGGTCAGGACAAGGTCTATCTGCTCCGCCGGGTCAACGGCGACGCCGACTTCAACGACGCGGGCGAGATCCGCGTGCTGTACGACTCGGACATCGCCGAGCTCAACGGCCTTCCCCGGCTGATCCTGCCGCTGTCGATCGATGCCGCGATGACGGAGCCCGGCCCGATGGCGTGCTCGCCCGCGGATGTCACGACGACCGGCTTGCCCTCGGGCGTGCCCGACGGCGTGGTCGATCTATCCGATTTCAGCTTCTATCTGTCACTCTGGGCCGCCACCGATCCAGCGGCGGACCTGACCAGCGACGGGGTCTGCGATGTCAACACCCCGGATCTGATGGTGACGTTATCGGACTTTTCGTGCTATCTGAGCCTGTGGTCCGCCGGCTGCCCATGACGGGGGCCATGGCCCGCGCGCTGGAACCGCGTGATCTGAGAGAGTTCGGATCAATAGATGCTCTTTGGGAACCGGCGGCGTTGGCGGCTCGGATGGGCTGCTACGGCCGATATTCAGCCGTGCATGAAGCAGAATGCTTGGTCGCCGCTCGTCTCTGAGCTAGGGTGGCCCCGCCCGTTCGGGTGGTTCTCCGGGGATGGATTCAACGAGCTCTCAGGAGCGAAGGGACACGAGGATGGGTTGTTGCAAAGCCGCCGTGCTGGCGGGCGTGTTGGGAGTTGTCGCTGCGTCGGGCCTGGCCCAGAATGTCGGCGTTCGTCCGTCCGCGGGTTCGATCGCGCAAGCCCAGCAGGCCGAGGCCGAGCCGGTGCACCGCTGGGCCGTGCCGAATGTCGAGTTCCTTGAAAGCGGCGGCGTCTCGGCCGGCGGCGAGGTCTTCGCGACGGTCGAGGACTACGTCCAGAGCGACTTCTTCCGCGAGCACGGCATGCGTTGCCCGGTGAACCCGACCGAACAGGACCTGCTCCTTGCCGACGCGATGCTCCGCTCGCCCAGCGACTGCTCGGCCAGTTTCACCAGCATCGAGCCCGAGTACGACCCGGCCAACGGCGCGATGCTCCGCATCCCGGTCGTCGTGCACGTCATCCAGCGGACCAACGGCCAGGGCTTCATCCCAGAATCCCGCGTCCGCAGCCAGATCGACATCCTCAACGAAGACTTCCTGGCGATCGCCGGCACCAACGGCGCCCCGGGCGCCTTCGCCGGCATCGAGTTCTTCCTCGCGACGGAGGATCCGGCCGGCAACCCGACCACCGGCATCACCTACTCGACCAACAACACCTGGTACAACGACGGCGGCAGCTATTGGAACTCCCTCGCGTGGGACCCCAACCGCTACATGAACATCTACACCAACTCGGCCAGCGGGAACCTGGGCTACGTGCCCTTTCTCCCGCAGACCAACCCGAGCGGCATCGGGTTGAACTCCGACCGCGTGGTCGTCCTCGATAGCTCCTTCGGCCGGAACGCGCCGATCGCCAACTACGACCTCGGCCGAACCGCGACGCACGAAGTGGGGCACTACCTGGGCCTCTACCACACGTTCAACGGCGGCTGCGGCGGCAGCAACTGCTACACCTCCGGCGACCGCGTCTGCGATACCAACGCCGAGTCGAGCCCGTTCTTCGGCTGCTCCGGCGGCCGCACCACCTGCGGATCGCCCGACCCGATCGACAACTACATGGACTACTCGTACGACATCTGCATGAACAAGTTCACACCCGAGCAGGTCAACCGCATGCGCTGCACGCTGTTCAACTATCGCCAGGACCTGTATCAGATCGCGGTCACCGGCCCCTGCTCGCCGGCCGATGTGACGACCGACGGCGAGGCCAACGGCGAGCCCGACGGCGCCGTGACCCTCTCCGACTTCTCGTTCTACCTCACGCAGTGGAGCGCGTCCGACGCCTCGGCGGATATCACCACCGCGGGCGTCTGCGACACGGCGGGCGGCGGCGGTGACGGCGTCGACCTGTCCGACTTCGCTTGCTACCTCTCCGTTTGGTCTGAAGGCTGCCCCTAAGCCGATCCGAACTCAATCAACGGTGATTTGCAAGGCCGACGGATTGCCACCCGTCGGCCTTTCTCTTGCGCTGCGGGCGTTTGGAACGCCGCGCCTTGGAACCTGCGCGGATTTATGTCACAATGGAAAGCCCGGCCCGCGCGACCCCGTCCCGGCCGCAAGAGATCGACGCCGGGGCTCAGCTTCGGAGGCTCCCATGGCGTCCATCGTCTTCTACTTCCAGGTCCACCAGCCGTTCCGTCTGCGCCGGTACTCGGTGTTCGACGAGGACCACTTCTACTTCGAGGACCGCAAGAACGCGGAGATCTGCGAGAAGGTCGCCGACAAGTGCTACCGGCCCGCGACCAAGCTCATCCTCGATCTGGTCAAGCGGCACAAGGGCTCATTCAAAGTCAGCTACGCGATCACGGGCGTGGTGCTCGACCAACTCGAGCATTGGGCGCCCGATGTCATTGATCTGTTCAAGGAGCTCGCCGACACGGGCTGCTGCGAGTTTGTGGGCGAGACGTACCACCACTCGCTCTCGTTCCTGTATTCGCACGATGAGTTCGTGCATCAGGTCAACATGCACACGCAACGCATCGAGGACCTGTTCGGCCACACGCCCAAGGTCTTCCGCAACACCGAGTTGATCTTCAACAACGAGCTGGCGCGGTTCGTTGCCTCCATGAAAGACAAGGCCGGCGACCCGCGCTTCGCGGGCATCCTGTGCGAGGGCGTCGACCGCCTGCTCGGCGATCGCAGCCCGAACCACGTGTACCGGCCGATCACGGGGATCGGCGGCGAGGTCATGCCGGGGCGCGAGGGCAAGCCCTTCGGCCTGCTGCTCAAGAACTACCGGCTCAGCGACGACATCGCCTTCCGCTTCTCGGATCGGGGCTGGAGCGAGTGGCCCTTGTCCGCCGAGCGGTTCGCCGAGTGGGTCCACCAGATCAACGGCGACGGCTACCTCTGCAACCTGTTCATGGACTACGAAACGTTCGGCGAGCACCAGTGGGCCGACACGGGCGTGTTCAGCTTCCTCGACAAGCTGCCCGAAGCGATCTTCGATTACGCGCCGGGCGAAAACCACTTCAACACACCCTCGGAAGCACTGGCGCGCTTCGATGCACAAGACACCTACGACGTGCACGAGACCATCTCTTGGGCCGACACCGAGCGCGACCTGACCGCGTGGCGCGGCAACGCCATGCAGCACAACGCGCTGGAAGAAACCTACCGCGTCGAATCGGCGATCAAGTCACGCGTCACCGACGCGGCGGCCCACGCCAAGGCGACCGGCGACGAAGAGCCGCTGGCCGAGGCCCGGTACCTGCTGGGCGATTGGCGCAAGCTCACGACGAGCGATCACTTCTACTACATGTGCACCAAGTACTTCGCCGATGGCGATGTGCACAAGTACTTCAACCCGTACGACTCCCCGTACGACAGCTACATCAACTTCATGAACGTGCTCGACAACGTGCGCACGCGCTGCGCCGAGATCGCCAAGCGATTGGGTCTGGAGCCGGACGCGGTCGAGTCGGTCTGACTCGAGATAAACCGGCGGGATCGATCGGTTTCGCTCTGGCCGTCTGGTTACGAACCGATGCGTTCGAGCAGCATCTCGCGCACGCGCTTGGCGTCCGCTTGGCCGCCGCTTTTCTTCATGACCGCGCCGATGAGTCGGCCCGCGGCTTGCGCTTTGCCGTCGCGGATCTGCCGGGCGATGTCGGGGAACTCGGCGAGCACCTCGTCGCACCACGCGGCGAGCTGCGATTCATCTCGCACAACGACCATGCCGCGGCGTTCGGCGATGCGGGCGGGGTCCTCGTCCGCGTCTTCGCCGCCGCTCATCACCAGCCCGATCAGTTCGTCGGCCGCCGCGGCGCTCACCGCGCCGTCATCCCGCAGACGGGCGATCGTTGCGACCTGCGTTGCTGTCAGCCCGAGCGCGTGCAACTCGACGCCGCGCTCGTTGGCACGCTTCGCGGCCGATTGCAGCAGCAGGTTCGTCACCGTTCGAGCGCACGCGGGGGCTTCGTCCACGGCCGCGTCGTACAGATCGGCCGTCGCGCGTTCTTCAATCAGCGCCTCGGCGTCCTTCATCGAGAGCCCCCGATCGGACATCCACCGCCGAAGCCGCGCGTCGGGGTGCTCGCAGAGATCGGCGCGGACGCGATCGATCCACGCGTCGTCGAGCACGATCTCGGGCAGGTCGGGATCGGGGAAGTACCGGTAGTCGTGCGCGTCTTCTTTCTCGCGTTGGGGCGTGGTCACGCCGCGGACCTCGTCCCAGCCACGGGTGGCTTTGGTCCCTGTGCCGAAGACCCGGCCGTCGTCGCGCCAGCGCTGCGTTTGGGCGCCCGCTTCGTATTCGACCGCGCCGCGGAGTGCTCTGAACGAGTTGAGGTTTTTGACCTCGACGATGGGCGTGCGGACCGCGGCACCGTCGGCGAGTGTGAGTTCGAGGTTGATGTTGGGCTCGAAGCGCATGTGCCCCGCCTGCATCACGCCCTCCGTCGCGCCGAGGTGCCGGCAGAGCCGTCGGAGCGACCGGGCGAAGCGTTCGCATTCTTCACCGGTCCGGAAGTCGGGCTCGGTCACGATCTCGAGCAGGGCGGTCCCCGCGCGGTTGAGATCGACGAGGCTCCCATCGATCGCTCCGCCGCCCGGCGCCTCGTGCAGCAGCTTGCCCGCGTCTTCTTCGAGGTGAGCGCGCAAGATGCGCACGGTGCGGATCGACGCTCCGTCGTCGCCCAAGACTTCGACCGATCCCTGCGCGCACACGGGTTGGTCGTACTGCGAGATCTGGTAGGCCTTAGGCAGGTCGGGGTAGAAGTAGCTCTTGCGGTCCCACTTGGTCCGGGACGCGATGGTGCAGCCGAGCGCGAGCCCGACGCGGGCGGACAGCTCGACCGCGTGTTCGTTCAGCACGGGCAGCGCGCCGGGCAGTCCCAGA
>JBCBZM010000106.1:0-10360 GCA_039815345.1 Planctomycetota bacterium
AGCAGCGTCTCGGCCGATTCCTGCCCGGTCTCAAACGCGACCCGCACGCCGCGTGCGGCGAAGAGGTCGTGCACCTCGCGCAATCGCCCCAGCATGATCTCCCGCAGCGGATCGTCGGCGTGGTGGGGGAGGAACCCGGCGTGGAACGTCACGAGCGTGAGGCCCAGATCGGCGGCGATCGCCGCGTCGCGCTCGGCGATGGCGCGGTTCGCGTCCCAGTGCGCATCGGGGCGCACGCCGCCGGTCTCGCGGATCGTGTCGAGCGTGGAATAGTCCTCGCCCTTGGTCTCCATCATGCCGCTGAGCAGGACGATGCCCGTGTCGTCGAGCGCTCGGCGCGTTTCATTGAGATCCCAAGCCCCCGAGCCGATCGGCCCGAGCGCGAGCTGCACGCCCGGCACGCCGATGGCCTTCAGCGACCCGGCCAGCTCTTCGGGCGAGCCGGGACGCAGCGACCACGAACACACGCCCAGCCGGCCGATCACGTGGACGCTCCCGAAGTGGCCCGGGCCGCCATCGGCTTCAACTCGGCCACCGATTGATCCGCCTCGCTCGGGCGCCACTTCACGAAGCCCTCGATGGCTTGATACTCGGGCAACCCGAGCGCGTCGTAAACCTCGGCCGTCTGCCGGTTGCGGTCCTCGGCCCGCTGCCAGAACTCCCGCGTGTCCCAAGGCCCGGGAAACAGCGCCCGGTCCTTCTGGCTCTCGTGTTTGAAGATCGCCACGCGTTTGCGGTCGACCTCGCTCGGGCTCAGCGGCACGGCCATCTCGATCTCGTGCGGCTCGTACTCCTGCCACGCACCCCGATACAGCCACAGCTCACAGTCCTTCATCCAGTCCCGGTCGGCCAGCGCGTGGAACGCCGTGGTAATCGCGCTCAAGCACACGCGGTGCGTGCCGTGCGGATCGGACAGATCGCCCGCGGCATAGACCAGGTGCGGCTTCACCGTTTCGAGCAGGTCCGCGACGATACGGATGTCCGCTTCGCCCAGCGGGTCTTTCTTGACGCGGCCCGTCTCATAGAACGGCATGTCCAGGAAGTGGATCCGATCCGGCTTCACGCCGGAGTACCGAGCCGCCGAACGCGCCTCGGTCCGCCGGATCAACGCCTTGATGCGTTGCAGTTCGGGCGAATCGACCTCGCCCGGTTTCTTCGAGCGCACAAACTCTTCCACGTGGTCTTCGATCCGCTCGACCGCGTCGTCGTCCACGCCCTCGAACGCCTCGGCGAACCCGACCATGAAGTCGGCCTGCCGCAGCGCGTCCTCATCAAAGACGGCGATCGCGCCCGATGTCTGGTACGCGACGTGCACGTCGTGGCCCTGATCGCACAGCCGGATGAACGTGCCGCCCATGGAGATCACGTCGTCGTCGGGGTGCGGGCTAAAGACGACCACGCGCTTCGGGAACTCGTCCGGCCCGTTGTCGTCGTGCACGCCCGCGCCGGGAACGAACTTGGGCCGACCCCGCTTCCCGCCCGGCCACCCCGTGATCGTCTTTTGCAGGCTCTTGAAGACTTCGATGTTGATCGCGTACGCCGCGCCGCGCGCGCTCAGCAGCTCTTGCAGGCCGTGCTCGTTGAAGTCCTCATCGGTCAGTTTCAGGATCGGCTTCTTGACGACACCGGCGAGCCAGATGATCGCCCGGCGGACGGTCGCGTCGTCCCACTCCAGGCCGAACAGGTCGAGCGTGCCCAGGAGCCAGGGCGTTTTCACGCGCGTGAGCTGGCTGGCCGCCGCCGCGTCCACCATAAACCGCGCGTGCGGGTGCTCTTGCAGGTAACTCGCGGAGATGTGGTGATTGATGCCCTCTTCGATTGCCCGGCGGACGATCGGCGCCTTGTGCTCGCCGAACGCCATTAGCGTGATCTGCCGGGCATCCAGGATCGATCCGACGCCCATCGTGATCGCCTGCTTGGGCACGTTCCACTCGCCGAAGAAATCGCTGGCCGCGTCCATCCGCGTCACGCGGTCGAGCGTGATGAGCCGCGTGCGCGAGTCCTTCGGCGAGCCCGGCTCGTTGAACCCGATGTGCCCCGTCCGCCCGATGCCGAGGATCTGATAGTCGATGCCGCCCGCCTCGCGGATCATCCGTTCGTACTCGGCGCCGTAGGCCCGCAGTGCTTCTCTCGGCAGTGTGCCGTCGGGCACGTGCGCGTTGGCCGGGTCGATATCGACCCGATCGAACAGATACTCGCGCATGAATCGGCGGTAGCTCTGCAGCTCCGTCGGCGCCATCGGCCAGTACTCGTCGAGGTTAAACGTCACGACGTTCTCGAACGACAAGCCTTCGTCTCGGTGCAGGCGGACGAGTTCGTCGTACACGCCCTGAGGCGTCGAGCCCGTCGCCAGACCGAGCACCGCCCGCTCGCCCTTGGCGGCTTTGGCCCGGATCAACTCGGCCATCTCGCCCGCCACGGCCCGGCTCACCGAGCCCGCCGAGGCGTAGATCTCCGTCGGGATCCGCTCGAGGCCTTCGATCGCCGCCCCCCCCTGAGGTGTCGGCGCGTGATGGATCTGTTCGGGTTGGTGGGCTCGGGTCGGTGATTCGCTGGACATGCGCGGCTCCCTCCCGGCGCAAGCCGGGTTCACGGGCTGAAAGTCGAGCGAGGCCCCCTCAGGCAGAAAAGGACTCCCGTTCGGCCGCTAGATTATATAACCTTGCTCAGGCGAGCGGCCGCGTCGATCGTTTCCGACGCCGCCAGACCGTCGGCGAACGTCGCCAGGCGCCCCACATCGCCTCCGCGGGCGTGGTCGGCGAAGGCGAGGAGCTGGTTGCGGAACCGGAGATCATGCGTCTCGACTTCGATCTGATCCTCGGTCCCGTCCACGCCCTTGAAGCGGATGGTCTCGGCGTCCATGTAGTCGTAGTGCATCAGCCCGCCCGTGCCGACGAGCGTGACCGTGAACCGCTCCGGCTCCATCCAGCCGCCGGCGATGAACCCCGCCACGCCGGGGACGCGGCTGCGGAGCACCACGCTGGCCGAGCTCTCGCCCCGGCCGTCCCACTCGTAATCGAAGACCGCGCCCGCGACCTCGCTGGGCCCGGCCAGGAAGTGGAACAGATCGACCGAGTGCGAGCCGGTATCGATGCAGGCGCCGCCGCCCGCGACCGCCGGGTCCGACATCCATTTCTCGGCCATGCCCGGGAAGTGGAAGGCGAACGTGTTCTCGAACCGGGTCATGCGGCCGATTTTGCCGTCCTCAACCAGCTCGCGCATGCGGACGATCGGCGGCGCGAAGCGGTGGCAGTACGCGACGCCGACCGGCACGTCGCGGTGCCGTTCCCAGAGCTGCTGGAGCTTGCGGGCGTCGTCGACCGTGTGGGCCAGCGGCTTCTCGACGAGCACCGCCTTGCCGCGCTCCACCGCCGCCTGGATGATGCCCAGCCGGGCATTCGGCGGCGTGCAGACGACCAACCCGTCGATCGGCTCGCCGCCCTTGATCGCGTCGAGCAGGTGATCGAAGCTGCCCAAGGCCTTGGCGTTAAAGTCTTTGGCCAGATCGGCCGCGGCCTGCTCGTTGACATCCACGGCGTGGGAGACAACGACCCGCCCGTCGGTGTCCTGGGCGGCTTTGGCGTGGGTCCGGGCGATGCCGCCCGCGCCGATCAACGCAATCCGAAAGGGGTCCATCGTCGTCTCCGGCGGGCCCTTGGAAGGGCCCCGCGAACCGTACGAGCCGCGGCCTGCGACAGGCCGGCGATGCATTCTGCCGCAGTCCCCATCGGGACACGCGCGGCGCAAGGGAGCACACTATGCGCGCACTGACGCGTTCCGTCACCGCCTGGATCATCTTCGTCCTCACCCCCGGATGGGCCGCGGGTGTCGCAGACGCCGCCCCGCCGGAGGTCCGCGGGACCTGGCTGACCACCACCGCCAACACCCATCTCGCCACACCGGCCGACACGGCCGAGACAATGCGCCGTCTCAAAGAGATGGGGCTCAACACGGTCTACGTCGAGGCGTGGAAGAACGGGTACACGCAGTACCCGTCGGAAACACTCAAGAAGGTCATCGGCGTCGAACGCCGGCCCGCGCTGGTCAAACAAGACCCGGGCGACCCCGACGGCCCGGTCGAGGCGAGAGACCTGCTCGCCGAAGCCGTCATCGAGGCCCACCGCAACGGGCTCCTGTGCATCGGCTGGTTCGAGTACGGCTTCATGGCCGCGCACAAGGAGACCGACAACCACTTGCGCCGCATGAAGCCCGAATGGCTCAGCCAGGACATCGACGGCAACACCGTCGCGCCCAACGGATTCGTCTGGATGAACCCGCTCCACCCCGAGCCCCGGCGGTTCCTGCTCGATCTGATCCTCGAAGCCGTGGACCGCTACGACCTCGACGGCGTGCAGCTCGACGACCGGATCGTCTGGCCGTATGTCACGATGGGGTACGACCCGTACACCCGCGCCGCGTACGCCAACGACCACCGCGGCAAGCAGCCGCCCGAAGACCCGCGCGACCCCGCCTGGATGCGCTGGCGTGCCGAGAAAATCAACGAGTACGCCAAGCAGTTCGTCGAAGAAATCCGCGCGGCCCGGCCGGGCCTGATCGTCTCCCTCTCGCCGGCGCCCTACCCCTGGTGCTACGAGAACTACCTGCTCGAGTGGCCGACCTGGGCCGGTTGGAAGCCGGGCAACTCCGAAGGCGTGCTGGGCGCGGGTGTCTGGTGGGATGAGTTCATCCCGCAGTGCTACCGCTACGACTTCCCGGCGTTCGAAAGAACCTGGGACGAGCAGGTCACCAACCTGCACGAGGCCGGCGCTTCGAGCCGCGTCAAGGACATGCTCGCCGGCGTCCTGACCACGGGTTCCAAGCCCGACCCGGTGCCGTGGGAAGACCTGCGCCAGGCGATCGAGCACGTCCGCGCGACCGGCGGCGGCGGGCACGTCTGGTGGTTCAGCCGAGGCGTGCTGGACGTCTACCCCGACGAGATCACCGACTTCTACCACGTCGCCGACGCTGGCCCGGCGCCGCACCCCGGTCGCCCGGCCAACTGGCGCCCGCCCGCGATCCCGCTGCGCGAGCAAGCCGACGGCTCATGGAGCAACGACGCGCCGCTCTCGGGCGACTACCGCGTCATCGCCCGCTCGGCCGGCGTCTGGAGCGAGGTCGCGCGAGTCTCGGGCCGCGGCGCCCGGATCTCGGTCGGCCCGGGCGTGGTGGGGGAGGCCGATGCCGTGGAACTCCTCCTCGACCGACGCGAGGAACTGAAGGCGTGGCGGACAACGTACGAATAATCACAGACCGGCCGATCCTCGGCCTGTGAGGCCCGCTAACGGGCCCGAATCGGAGAGAGCGATGCGTTCCACCTTGATCAACCTCACCGCCTCGGCGTGTCTGCTGCTCTCAGCCTCCTGGGTCGCAGCGCAGCCGTTGACCGTCCGACAGGTGCAGATCGCCCAGCCCGGCGGCCAGGCTCGCGGCTGGGTCGCGCACGTCGATCTCACCGACCCCAGCGTCGAGGTGCTCGTCACCGGGCCCGCGCCCGGCGGCACCGGCGGCGACGCGGTCCTGCGGCGCACCGACCAGTGGCGCGCCGACAACAACGCCGATGTCGCGATCAACGCCAACTTCTTCGGCTCGCTCGGCGGCGGGGTCGCCGACATCGTCGGACTCAGCGCCAGCGACGGCGTCATCGTCTCGAGCTGGCGCCAGTTCGGCGCCACGCCCGACCCGGCCCTCGTCATCGACCCCAACAACGTCGCACGCATCGACTACATCAACGGCGCCAACATCACGCCCTACCGAGACGCCATCGCCGGCGTCGGGCCCTCCAACACCGATTCCGATCCGGGCACGCTGCTCGTCGACAATGGCGCGAACCTCGGCGCGACCGCCCGCGTCCAGCCGGGCGTGCGCAACCCGCGCACCGCCGTGGGCGTGAGCCAAGATGGCAATACGCTGATCATGGCCGTCATCGACGGACGCCAGCCGAGCTGGAGCGTCGGCATGACCCTGCCCGAACTCGGCCAGTTCATGATCGACGAGGGCGCGTGGGACGCGATCAATCTCGACGGCGGCGGCTCCAGCTCGTTCGTCTACCAAGAACCCGGCCAGCCGCTGGCCCAGAACCGCCCGAGCGACGGGCAGCACCGATCCGTCGCCAACCACCTCGGCATCCGCATCGCCCCGCCCGTCACCGTCGATCAGCAGTACGCCCGACCCGTCCGCGGCGTCTGGCTCAGGCCGCCCAACAGCCAGATCTCGACGCTGGACGTCTACATGCAGGTCCTCGCCGACGCCGGCGTGACCGACCTGTTCCTCGAATCGTTCTATTGGGGCCTCGCGACCAACGACTCCGATGTCTTTCAGGACCGCTATTCGTTCGACTACCTCGCCGAAGCGATCCGCGTCGGCGCGACCCACGGCATGCGCGTCCACGCATGGCTCGAGTCCGGCTACTGGAGCTTCGGCTCCAACGGCCAATATCTCTTTACCGAAGTCCCCGACTCGGCCGTGGTGCACGTCAGCGACCCGACCAACACGGGCGACATCGCCGGGCAGACGTTCGCCAACCTCGGCAATCCGGGCGTCCAGCAAATGATGGCCGATTACTGCGCCGAGCTCGCGCTGTACCCGGGTCTGTGGGGCATCCAGACCGACTACCACCGCTTCCCGGCCAACGCGGGCAACAACCAAGCGCCGTGGAGCTACGACGCGTGGGCGCGGGCCGAGTTCCAGAACCAGTTCGGCGTCGATCCGTTGGTCTCGGCGTCCGGGCCCGGCGCGCCGTTCTGGAATCAATGGGTCCAGTTCCGCCGCGACGGCGTGAGCGAAGCGGCCAACGTGATGCACCAGGCGATCAACGCCTCGCCCAACCCGGGCCTCGCCTTCAGCGCCGCCGTCTTCGCGACCGCCGACACCAGCGCCTCTCAGGCCAGCAAGCTCCAGGAGTGGCCCGTCTGGACCGACAACGACTATGTCGAGTGGATCGTGCCCATGGCCTACGGCTTCAGCACGAGTTCGATCTCCAACGATCTCGTCATCACGCTCAACAAGGCCGGCGACAACCGCGTGGTCGCGGGCCTGGCGATCCTGACCAACGCTACCCGCCCCAGCATCCCCAGCCAGCTCAACACCGCTAAGATCCTCGGCATCGACGACTGGATCCTGTTCAGCGGCCAGACACTGATCGACAACATCGGCCTCCGCAACGACCTGCGGGACTGGATCGACACCCAGTCCGTCCCCATCGCGGGCGACTTCGACAACGACGAACAAGTCGACCCGGGCGACTTCGCGCTCTTCGCGGGGGTCTACTCGGGCTCGCCGGTCGCGGTGAATCCGCTCAACGCCGTCTATGACCTCAACGAGGACAACGTGATCGACGCGGCCGATGAGCAACTGCTCCGCGATATCTTCGCCGCCCACCGCTTCGGCGAGGACGGCGTCGTCGACGCGATCGACCTCCAGGCCCTGCTCAACACCTGGACCGGCCCGGGCCCGGGCGCCCCGGTCGACACCCGCCACCTCTACGACCTCGACAGCGACGGCGACGTCGATTATGACGACCAGCTCATCTTCCACACCTACCTGACGGTCGATATCGGCCCGGACCTCGACGTGGACCGCAGCGGCGAGATCGACGTCGAAGACCTGTACTCCCAGTCGCTCGCGCCGATCGACGTCAACCGTGACGGCGTGGTGACGCCGCAGGACTCGATTGACCTGATCGGCTTCTACCGCGCCGACGAACTCGAACGCATGTCCGAGAGCTTCCCGCAGTGACGCGACCAACTACCCGCGGCCGCGATACGCTCGGGCATGGGCTCACGTAACTGGATAGCCGCCGCGGCAATCGCCGTGCTCATCTTCGGTTCTCTGTGCGGCTCCGGGTGCGCCTCGGCGCCGAGCGACGAACCGGCGATCGCGCCGCTCGTGACGCCGCGCTCGCCCGGCGAGCCGCGCACGGCGCTCTGGGTTTCGCGGTGGGATTACCGCTCGCCGGGCGATATCGAGGGCGTCATGGAGGACGCCGCGAGTCTCGGCGTGACCGACGTGCTCTGGCAGGTGCGCGGCGAGTTCGATGCGTACTACGACTCACCCATCGAGCCGTGGGGCGAGGCGGTCTCGGTCTCCGCGTCCGGCCCGGGCTTCGACCCGCTCGCGCTGGCGATCCGCGCCGCCCACGACCGCGGCCTGCGGCTCCACGCATGGGTCAACGTGTTCACGCTTTGGCGCGGCTACGAAGAACCGATCGACCCGCGCCACCCGCTCCGCGAGATGCCGGGCTGGGCCGTGTACGGCAGCGACGGCAAGCCCGAGCCCGCCTCACCCGGATACCGCTGGGCCAACCCATCGCTCGACGCCGTGCAAGACCACGTGATCGCCGTGCTCTCCGACCTTGCCGGCCGATACGACCTCGACGGCTTGCACCTCGACCAACTCCGCTTCCGCACGATGGAAGCCGGCGGCCGGCTCTACCCGGGCGACACGGCCACGCTCCAGCGGTTCGCACGCGAGACCGGTGTCGCTTCGATCGAGCGTCCCGAGTCGCGAGCGGCGTACCGCGCCTGGATGCGTGACCGGATCACGCGCTTCGTCCAGCGCGTCAACGCCGAGGTGGCGACCGACGCCGATATCTCGGTCGTTGCTCTGCGCACGCCCGCCGAGGCCCGCGAGCGCGCGCTGCAAGACGTCGCCGCCTGGCTCAACGCGGGGCTGATTGACCACGTCTACCCGCGCCTCAACACGCCCGAGCCCGGGTTGTTCCGCGACGCCGTGGGGGCCTGGCTCGAAGCCGTGCCCGCCGACCGCCTCACGCCCGGCGCCGGCCTGCACCTGCTCAGCGAAGACGAAGCGATCCGCGAGACACTCCGCGCCGCCAACAACGCCGGCGGTGTTGCGCTCTTCGCCTACGGCGCCGTCTTCGAGTCCGCCGACCCGGAACAGCCGCAAACCCCCGCCGATCTGACCGATCGCCTCGTTCGGCGTCAGGCGCTGCGCGACGCGCTCGCGCCCCGGACCGCGCCCCGGATCACGCCGTGAGCGCGATCGGTCTCGATATCGGCGGCACGTCTGTCAAAGCGGCTGCGTTCGATCTCGCATCGGAAGACATCCGCGAGGCGCGGTCGGACGCCTACGCCCGGCCCGACGCCAGCGCACTCCGCGCCGCCGTGCGCGACGCTTGGGCCCGCGCGGGCCAGCCCCGGGCCGAGTGCGTAGGGCTGTGTCTGCCCGGCCGATTCGACGACGAACGCGGCGTCATCGACGCAGCCGTGAACCTGCCGGCGCTCGTGGGCGCCCGGCCCGCCGACTGGTTGCCCGACGAACTCGCCGCCGCACGCGTCGTCATCACCGCCGATGCCGAGGCCGCCGCGCTCGATCTGGCGCGCGACGCGCCGCCGAGCCAACGCCTGCTCGCGCTCTCGATCGGCACGGGCGTCGGCGTCTGCGTCCTCGAAGGGCGCACGCATCTTCGCGTGATCGGTCGCTCGCCCGGGCGCCTTGGGCAGGTCGACGTCGGCGGTCTCGGCGAAGACCGGCCAGCGCTGCCCGTCGGCGCCGACGGCGGCCGCGGGTCGCTCGAGGCGTTCATCGGGCTGCCGGCGTTACGCGAGCGCTTCCCCGGCCACGCGCCCGAGACATTGCCCAGCGCGATCGAGCCCGGGGACATCGCGCTGCGGGCGCTCGCCCAAGCGCTCCGCATCGCCCACGCCGTGTGGGCGCCGCACCGCATCGTGCTGCTTGGTGGCGTCGGCATCCGGCTGTCTCCGGAGGCGATCGCCGATCTCCACGCCCGCACCGCCGAGGACCTGACCTCGCTCGCCCAACCCGGCTGGATACTCGAACAGGGGACGACCGACTACCACGCCGCCCGGGGCGCCCTCGGCCTGGCCCGTGAGGCAAACGCCGCGGATTCTGAGCCCTAGACACCCGTAACTCTCGTTCAGAGAACACTTTGTAAAAATGGGTAAGGGTGAACGCCGTGTTCTTCGCAAGTATCACTACCAGCCGCGCGGCAAATGCTTATAGAATAATCGGGCGAGACCGCCGAGCCGTCGGGTCCCACGGGATCTCGAACGGTGTCGGTTCACGCAGGAGGCGGCGGAACGAGCGCGTCGGCATGAGCCGATCACGCTCGAAGCCACGAAAGATCACGATCGGCGAGCGCCGATCAGCACCAAGGGAGAGCTTTGTGATGACACTGAAGCGGATCGGCGTTCTGACGGCGTTGGCTGGCATGGCCGCGGCGACCCACGCCCAGGTTGAGTTCGAGTTGATCGACGTCGAAGACCTCAACGTCTACTCGCAGCAGTTCGAGGGCGGCGACCCCATGAACCCGCCGAACGAGTTCTACATCGGCAACAACCCCGTCACCGTCGTCCTGCAGGACGACAAGCTCTTCGTCGCC
>JBCBZM010000102.1:0-10993 GCA_039815345.1 Planctomycetota bacterium
CGTAACGCCCGAAGCGTTGCGCACGACGCTCGATCGCATCGACGTGCGGCCGACACTGACCGCGCACCCCACCGAGGCGCGACGGCGGGCGGTGCTGCGTAAGCAGGCGCGGCTGGCCGAGCTGTGCAAGGAACACGATGATCCGCGGCTGACGCCGACCGAAGCGGACCGCGCCGAGGATGGGTTGAAGCGCACGCTGCTCGGCCTCGCGACCACGGACGAGGTGCGATCCGAACGGCTGGGCCCGGTGGACGAGATCCGCAACGGGCTGCACTTTCTGACCGGCTCGATCTGGGACGCGGCGCCGAGGCTGTACGACGACCTGCGGCGTTCGGTGCGGACGCGGTTCGGGCAAGAGATGACGGACCCGCCCGCGATGCTGCGGTACCGGAGCTGGATCGGCGGCGACCGCGACGGGAACCCGCGCGTGACACCGGAAGTGACGGCCGAGGCGTTCGCGACGCACCGGCGCGAAGCCGCTCGGCTGTACCTGATCGAACTCGAAGCGCTGTATCAGAAGCTCAGCGTCTCGACGCGTCGGCGGCCGGCGTCGGACGCGCTGCTCGCGGCGATTGATGCGGAAGACCCGACGCCCGGGCTGGACGAGCGCGAGACGCGACGACTGCGGTTCGAGCCGTACCGCGTACGGCTGCTGCAGTTGATGCACAAGGTTCGGCGGATGGCCGAGGGCTCGGGGTACACGGCCGCAGAGTTTGAGACTGATCTGGAGGTCATGCGGTCTTCCCTGCGAGACTCGGGACTGAGCCGGGTCGCGGATTCGGGCGCGGTGTGGACGCTGATGCTGCGTGTGCGCACGTTCGGGTTTCATCTCGCGGAGTTGGATGTCCGCCAGCATAGCGCGGTGCACGAGAAGTCGGTCGCCGAGACACTCGCGCTCGCGGGCGTGACCGATCGCTACGCCGAGATGGACGAAGCAGAGAAGCTCGATGTGCTGCGGCGGGAGCTGTCGACACCGAGGCCGCTGACGCCGGAGGGAGCTGCGTTCTCTGATCCGACCGAGGCGACGCGGGCGACGTTCCGAGTGATCGCGCGGGCGGTCGCGCACTCGCCCGAGTCGTTTGGCTCGTATGTCGTGAGTATGACGCACGACGTGAGCGATGTGCTGGAGACGTTGCTGCTGGCGAAAGAAGCCGGGTTGTATCGGCCTTCGGCGGGCGGGGCCGAGGGTGTCTCGCGGATCGATGTGGCGCCGTTGTTCGAGACGATCGACGACCTTGAAGCGGGCGCCGAGCGTCTTCGCGGGCTGCTCGATGAGGATGTGTACCGCGCGCACCTGAAGCGGCGCGGCGATATGCAGGAGGTGATGCTCGGGTACTCCGACTCGAACAAGGACGGCGGGTACTGGGTCGCGAACTGGCTGCTGCACCGGGCGCAGGACGAACTCTCGCGCGTGTGCGCACCGGAGGGCATCCAACTGCGTCTGTTCCACGGTCGCGGCGGCACGGTGGGACGTGGCGGCGGACGGGCGAATCGAGCGATCCTGGCGGCGCCGGCATCGAGCCGGAACGGCCGCATTCGCTTTACCGAGCAGGGTGAGGTCATCAGCTTCCGCTACGCGTTGCCGGCGATCGCGCATCGGCACCTCGAACAGATCCTCAGCGCGATGATTCTGACCACGAGCGAAGCCGAGCAAACCACCGAGGACGAACCGGCGGCGCCGGCGGGCGCGGCCGAGGACATGGCGTTAATCTCAGAGCGCTCGATGTCGGCGTACCGCGATCTGATCGACGCGGACCCGTTCTGGGAGTGGTACTCGACGGCGACGCCGATCGCGCAGATCAGCCGGCTGCCGTTGGCGTCGCGGCCGGTGATGCGATCGCCGGGCTCGGCGGACTTCTCGCGTTTGCGCGCGATTCCGTGGGTGTTCGCGTGGACGCAGATCCGCGCATCGGCGCCGGGCTGGTACGGCGTGGGCTCGGGCCTTGCCGCGGTGACGGAACGTGACCCGAAGGCGCTGGACCGATTCCGCGGGTGGATGCGTGACTGGCCGTTCTTCCACGCGCTCGTGCGGAATGCCGAGCAGGAAATGGCCCGCGCGCGGCTGCCGATCGCCAAGCGGTACAGCGAGGCCGCGGGCTTCGGGAGCGATCACCCGACGCTGGCCGCGGTTCGGGCCGAGTTCGACCGCACGCGGTCGGCGATTTTGTCGATCACGGAGAACGAGCGTCTGCTGGCGGTGCGGCCTGTGATTCGGGCGTCGATCGACGAACGCAACCCCGATACCGACCTGCTGAACCTGTGCCAGATCGAGTTGCTGAAGCGCGCTCGGGCGGGCGACGACGACGCGAGTCTGGAACCGGCGTTGCTCGCGAGCCTCAACGGCATCGCCGCAGCGATGCAAAGCACGGGTTAATCTGCCGAACAAGTCAGCGGGCGCAGGCCGGCCCGGAAGATTGGTCACCAGGGAGTCACCGATGCGCGCGATGTTCTTGCATGTGATCTGTGCCGTGCTGTCGATGGCTGCGGCGCCTGTGCTCGGGCAGCCGGCGTCGGTCGCCCACGTTGAGACGCGCGGCGCGGGTCCCGTGCCGATGGTGCTTGTGCCGGGCCTGAGTTGCGACTGGACCGTCTGGTCGGACTTCATGGATCGGCACGGGGAGCGGTACACGATGCGTGCGGTCACATTGCCGGGATTCGGCGGGAGCGAGCCGCCGCCCGGCGCCGCGGACGCGCCCGGCTCGCCCTGGCTCGATCACGCGGTCGAGGCGGTCGTGCGATTGATCCGTGAAACGGAAGGCGAGCCGCCGATCGTGGTCGGGCACTCGATGGGCGCCGTGATCGCGTATCGATTGGCGCTCGAGCACCCGGAACTCATCCGCGGCGCGGTGGGTGTCGATGGGCCGCCGGCGATCCCGCTGGGGCAGCAGTCGCTGACCGAGGCCGAGCGTCGGCGGATCGTGGACGACGTGATCGCGCCGGCGTTGCGTGCGCAGCCCGCTTCGGCCTGGGCCGAGCAGCAGGCGGCGCAGCTCCGCGCGATGGTGCGTGATCAGGATCGCGCGGGCGAACTGATCGAGATGGCGAAGACGACGCCGGCGGCGGTTGCGGTGCGGTACGCGCTTGAGTTGTACCGCGAGGACCTGCGCAACGAGCTGGCCGACGTGACGCGGCCGGTGCTCGCGATCGCGGCTTTGCACGACGACGCGCGGGCGACGGGCGTGGACGCCGACACGATGCGTGCGGTCTGGGAAGCGCAGGTCGGGCCGCTGGAAGGCGTGGAACTGGTGACGATCCTCGATGCGCGTCACTTTGTGATGGACGATCAGCCGGAGTTGTTCGACGCGGCGGTAGAGTCGTTTGTCGAGGAAGTCACGGCGCCGTGATCGAAGAGTGAGTACCTACGAGACGACGGGCGTGAGCGCGACGGCGCGGACGGCTTCGAGGCAGCGTTCGATGTCTTCCTCGGTCGTGGCCCAACCCGGGCTGACGCGGACGCCGCCGGCTTCGCCCAGACCGAGGTGCTGGTGGAGCAACGGCGCGCAGTGCGTGCCGCCGCGGACGCAGATGTTGTACTCGTGGTCCATGAGGGCGCCCACGTCGCGGGCGAGTCGGCCTTTGAGGTTGAAGAGGACGGTGGGCAGGCGGTCTTCGGCGGTCGGCCGGCCATAGAGCGTGACACCCTCGATCTCGCGCAGGCCTTCGAGCAATCGTGCGACGGCCCGGTGCTCGCGCTCGTGCCGATCGGCGGGCGCGTGGGCCATGCCCGCGGCCAGACCGGCGAAGCCGACGGCGTTGCAGGTTCCGGCTTCGAGCGCGTCGGGCAGTGTTTCGGGCATTTCGAGCCCGCGCGCGACGGCGCCGGTGCCGCCGCGGCGATCGCAGAAGAGGCGCGACGCGCAGGCCTCATCGGGGAACGCCCGCGGGCCGACGTAGAGCGCGCCGGTGCCGGTCGGGCCGAGGAGTCCCTTGTGCCCGGCGATCGCGAGCAGGTCGATCGCTTCGGCTTCAACATCAACCGGCATGTGCCCGACGGTTTGGGCGGCGTCCACGAGCAGCAGCGCGTCGGGCGCACGCTCGCGCAGGCCGTGGCCCACTTCGCGCACCGGCTGGAGCGTGCCGAGCACGTTCGAGGCGTGGGTCAGACACGCCAGGGCCGTGCGCTCCGTACAGGCGGCGAGGAACTCTTCGGCGTCGACCGCGCCCTCGGCGTCGACGTCGATGACGGTCAGGTCGATGACGTCGGACTTGGCGTAGCAGTGCAGCGTGCGAAGCACGGCGTTGTGCTCGGCGCAGGACGTGACCACGGCGGGTGTGCGGCAGGGCGTGCGGCGGAGCAAACCCCGGATGACGCCGTGGATCGCCATGTTGACCGAGTCGGTGCAGCCGTGCGTCATGACGACGCGATCGGCGCAGGGCGCATGGATCATGCGGGCGAGTTGGGTGCGCACTTCGTCGACCGGCTCTTGCGCTAAGCGGGCGAGCCGGTGCCCGCCTCGGCCCGGGTTGCCGGCGCCCCGATCGAGAAAGTCGGCCATCGCGCGGGCCACCTCGGGCGGCTTGGGCCAACTGGTCGCGGCGTTATCGAGGTACACACAGGATTCCATGCGGGCAGAATACCCGCAATCGCGACGGGAATCCCGGGAATCAGGGTCCGGCGGGCGGGTTCGGTGGCGAACTGGGCAGGATGGGATGTGCCGCGGACACCCAAGGGTTTTTCATATCGCTGCGGATCGTGACGCGGCGATCGCCCTGACGCACGCGGAGGATGTTCTCCTGCTCGGGCTCGATGTCGAAGCAGATCCGGTTCATGAACCACGCCTCGTGGAGCGAGCCGAGGTCTTCGGGCGGCTCGACCTCGAACAGCAGCCACATGTCCCGGCCTCGCTCGGCCACGCCGACCCAGAGGATGCGGGCATCGGGCTCGCCGTCGCCGTCGCGATCGGGCACGGCCGGCGGGCGGTAATCCTCAGGCGGGGGCTCGTCGCCCCCGGGCGCCACGACGAACATTTCATCGAGCCACGCGATCATGAGCGGCTCGGCCTCCGGCGATGCGAGGTCGACGGGTCCGCCGGCACGCTGCTCGAGCACGCGCTCGGCGTCTTCGGGCAGCACGCGCATCGCGACCTCGAGCCGGCCGGTCTCCGCGTCACGCTCGATTTCAGCGAAGCTGACGTGCCCAGGATGAGCCGCTACGACGCCTGTCAGTACGCAACACGCGGCGATAATCACTGCGGGTCTCCGTCCGCCTCGCGTTGCGCTTCTTCGACCGCTTCGCGCATCGGGTTGGGCCGGTTGATCTCGCGCTTGAACAGCTCGAATCGTGACTCGATCAGCTTCCGTGGCCAGTGGTTGTTCGCTTCGTCCGCGTCGGCCGTTTCGAGATGCGGGTCGAGTGTGACGGAGCGCAGGGCTTTCTCGGTCATGTGCAGCGTGCGGACGCGTTCGCTGTTGCCGCGGAAGACCTCGGCGGGGATGCGTTTCTCTTCGCTGGAGCCGTCTTCATAGTCGAACCGCAGGATCACGGGCATCACGAGCCCGCCGAGGTTGGCGACCTCGATGACGTAGAAGTTGCGCCGGACGCCGAGCAGTTCACGGTCTTCGTCTTCGAGTTCGTCCATGGCTTCTTCGAAGTCGCGGCGATCCTTGGGGGTCACGTCGAGCTCGTCGTAGTCGTTGTAGAAATCGAGTAGCTCGGGGTAGCGGTGCGTGCGCTTGGGCAGGTCGCGGTTGCGTTGCTCGTCGAGGATGACCGGCTCGGCGTCACGCCGGGCTCGGCGCCAGGCTTTCTCGATGTCCGGGTCCTGCGTGTCGATCGTGAAGTGCTCGACGTTCTCGATGGACAGATCCACGTGGTGCGTGGAGTAGAACCAGCCGCGCCAGAACCAGTCGAGGTCGACGCCCGAGGCGTCCTCGATGGTGCGGAACAGGTCGGCCGGTTCGGGCCGCTTGAAGCGCCAGCGGACGCTGTACTCGCGCAGCGCGTGATCGAACAGCTCTCGGCCGAGGACGGTTTCGCGGAGGATATTGAGCGCGGTCGCGGGCTTGGCGTACGCGTTGGCGCCGAACTGCAAGACCGACTCGGAGTTGGTCATGATCGGGACCTGATCGCGGCTGGTCATGAACTCGACGATGTTCGCGGGCGGGCCGCGGCGGGAGGGGTAGTTGTCTTCCCACTCCTGCTCGGCGAGGTATTGGATGAAGGTGTTGACGCCCTCGTCCATCCAGGTCCACTGTCGTTCGTCGCTGTTGACGATCATGGGGAAGTAGAAGTGACCGACCTCGTGGATGATGACGGAGATGAGGCCGTACTTGGTCCGCGCGGTGTACGTGCCGTCCTCTTCGGGGCGCGGGCCGTTGAAGCAGATCATGGGGTACTCCATCCCGCCGACCGGCCCGTTGACGGACTGCGCGGTCGGGTAGGGATAGACAAACGCGTAGCGTGAGAAGACCTCGAGCGTGTGGGCGATGGCGTGGGTCGAGTACCGGCTCCACAGCGGCTCGCCTTCGTTCGGATAGAACGACATCGCCATGACCACGCGGTCCGGGTCGGGGTCATCGGCGACGCGCACGCCGAGGGCGTCCCAGATGAACTTGCGCGAGGTTGCGAAGGCGAAGTCACGCACGTTCTCGGCCTCGAAGACCCACGTTTTCGTGCCGGAGGCCCGTTCTTGCTCGTTGGCTTTGGCTTCTTCGGGTGTGATGATGAACACAGGACGCTCGGCGGTGCGCGCTTCGTCCATTCGGCGGCGCTGCTCGGCGGTCATGACCTCGCCCGGGTTGGTCAGCACACCCGTGGCCGACACCACGTGGTCCGCCGGGACGGTGATCGCGACGCGGTAGTCGCCGAACTCGAGCGTGAACTCGCCGCGGCCGAGGAACTGCTTGTGCTGCCAGCCGGCGTAGTCGGTGTACGAGGCCATGCGAGGGAACCAGTGCGCGACTTCGAAGAGGTAGTTGCCGTCGTCCTCGAAGAACTCGGCGCTGGTGCGTGAGTTCAGCACGCGCGTGTCGTTCATCTCGAAGGCCCAGTCGATCTCAAACTCGAAGACGCCCTCCGGCGCCAGAGGCTTGGGCAGGTCGATACGCATCATGGTGCCGACCACGGCGTAGTCGAGCGGTTCACCCTCGGCGGATTCGACGCGAGAGAGCTTCATGCCGCCGTCGTACGTCTCGCGCGCCATCATGCGGCGGAGCCGGCTGAACGAGAGCCGGTCCAACTCATCGATCGTCTGGATACGCTGCGCGTCGGAGTCGGGCGTGAAGTTGTTGCGGTCGAGTTGGAGCCACAGGTACCCGAGCGTGTCGGGCGAACGGTTGTGGTACGTCACGCGCTGAGAGCCGGTCATCATCAGCGTGGTCTCATCGACCGAGACCTCGATGTCGTAGTCGGCGCGTTGCTGCCAGTACTGATGGCCCGGCGCGCCCGAGGCGGTGCGGTAGACGTTGGGCGTTGGGAGCACCTCGTCGAGTTGGCGGAAGGCGTCGGGCAGGTCGCGTTTGCCCTCCCCGGCCACGGTCTGGCCGTTCGCCGCGGGACTCGGGACGAACAGCAGAATCAACAGACAGACCACCCACGCCGGAGGAGCGAGGGCGACGAAGCGATCGGTACGCATAGAGATTCCCGCCGTGAACGGCGCCCAACCGGGCGATCCCACCCAAACAGCCGCCTGCCGGACTCGAACCGGCGACCCGCGCTTTACAAAAGCGCTGCTCTACCAACTGAGCTAAGGCGGCGGATCTGGCGTGCATCACGCCGGGACGACGATACGGCTGCCCCCGGGCCCCAGCAAGCCGAGCGGCAATCAGAACGGCGTAACGCCCTTTCCGAGGGAAATCCGGCGCCCTCGCATTGACATAATAATCGTACGAATGAATAATAATGCAATGTCCAAGGAACGCCGCCAGCGCCTCATTCGGCGTGTGCTCGACCAATCCGCCGTTCGCAGCCAGGAGGACCTCCAAGCGGAGCTGGCCTCCAAAGGCGTCGCCGTGGCCCAGCCCACGCTCTCGCGGGATCTCCGTGAGTTGGGCGTGATGAAGGGGCCGCACGGGTACACCCTGCCCGAGGCGGGCTCGGTGAGCGTCGCCGAGCGCGACACGTTCGGCGAGGCGGCCGAGCTGTTCGTGGAGTCGGTCGAAGCGAGCGGGCAGATGCTGGTCATCCGCACGGGCCCGGGTCGATCGCAGCCGATCGCGGTGGAGTTGGACGCGCTGGATTCTCCGGACGCCCTCGGCACCATCGCGGGCGATGACACCATCTTCGTGGTCTGCCCGAGCGAGCGGGCCGCGGAGCGATTGGCCGACTTCGTGCGCACCGCCGCGGGGCTGTCGTGACGTCAGCCGGCTCGAGAGCGCGTATCGCCGTGTTCGGCGCGGGCGGCTACACGGGCGGCGAGCTCGTGCGGCTATTGCTTCGGCATGCGCACGCCGAGCCCGTCGTGCTCTTCGGCTCGGCCGGGCGCGACCGGGCGGCGCCGATCGGCGAAGAGTTCCCCGATCTCGCCGAGCGCACCGCGATGAGCATCGAACCCGCGCCCCAAGACCACCCGGCCCCGGCCGCGCTCGATCGGGGCGCCGAGATCGCGATGCTCTGCACACCGCACGCCGCGTCGGCCGAACTGGCGCCGGCGCTAATCGACGCGGGGCTGCGCGTGATCGATCTTTCCGGCGCGTTCCGCGTGCCGAACCCGTCGGTGTACACAGATTTCTACGCCTTTGAACACGCACGGCCGGCGCTCCTCGATGAGGCGGTCTACGGCTTGCCGGAGTTCAACCGCTCCGCGATCGCCGATGCGCGGCTCGTCGCAGCGCCCGGGTGCTACCCCACCGCTTCGCTGCTCGGGCTGGCGGCGCTCGCGGGCGCCACGAAAGACGGCACTCGGCCGATCATCGACGCCACCAGCGGCGTCAGCGGCGCGGGGCGATCGGCGGCGCGGTCGCTGCTGTTCGGCGAGGTCAGCCACGCGCCGTACAACGTCCTGCGTCACCGCCACACGCCCGAGATCGCGCACCACGCCGGGCGCGAGGTGATCTTTACGCCGCACGTCGGCCCGTACTTCCGAGGCATCGTGGCGACGATGCACCTCGAACTTGAACCCGGCTGGGATGCCGCCCGCGTGCGTGCGGCGCTCTCCGACGCGTATGAAGGCGAACGCTTTGTGCGGCTGCTCGACACGGACCAATGGCCGAGCGTGCGCGGCGTCGCGGGGACCAACTTCTGCGACCTCAACGCGGCGGTGGACAACCGCGGCCACGCGATCGTAGTGAGCGCGATCGACAACCTGCTCAAAGGCGCCGCCGGGCAAGCGGTGCAGTGCCTGAACCTGATGATCGGCGTTGACGAAACCGAGGGGCTGATCGCATGACGCGGAGTGACTCGGCGCCATCTCCGGTTGTGGTCAAAGTCGGCGGCGCGCTGCTCGATGATGCGGCGGCGTTGCGCACGTTCCTGTCGCATGCGGCCAAGGCCGCGGGCCGGCTGGTGCTCGTTCACGGCGGCGGCGGCGCGACGGATCGCTTGCTCGCGCGGCTCGGTATCGACACGCCCCGCATCGAAGGCCTGCGCGCCACGCCCGATGAGGCGATCGACGTGGTCGTTGGCTCGCTCGCGGGCACGGCAAACCACCGGCTCGTCGCGGGCCTGCACGCCTCGGGCGCCCGGGCGGTCGGGCTCAGTCTGACCAGCGGCGGGCTGTGCCGGTGCGAGCGCGCGCACGCCGAATCGGGCGACCTCGGCCGGGTCGGCCTCGCGCACGCGGGGGATGGTGAGGCGGTGCGGCTTCTGCTCGGCGCGGGGTACCTGCCGGTGGTCTCCAGCATCGGCGACGACGGCGCGCGTGGGGCGTTGAACGTGAATGCCGACGATGCGGCCGTGGCCGTGGCTGCGACACTGGGCGCCCGCGAGGTTGTGCTGCTGACCGATGTCGCGGGCGTGCGTGGCGGCGACGGCCAACCCATGGCCGAACTCGATGAAGCCCAAGCCGATCGGCTAATCGAAACGGGCGTGATCGCGGGCGGGATGATCCCCAAGGTACGCGGCGCCGTGCGAGCTTCGGCCGCGCTGGGCCGGGGCGTCCGGATCGGCTCGTGGAACGACGCGGGCTGGCTGGATCTGTTGACAACCCGTTCGAGCGCCGACGCCGCGTTCGGCACGCTCGTGACCGCGCGTGTACACCCCATCGCGGCCGGCGACCGATAGACCACCCTTCCACCCGAGCCACGACCGAATCGGAGGCGACGTCCCCGTGGAGACTCTGTTGACCCAACCCACCCATCCAACGCTGCCCGCACTCTCAACGGGTGACCTGCTCAGCGCCGCCGATCTGACGCTCGGCGACGTGCGCGCGCTCTTCGCAACCGCGGACCAACTGTCCGGCGACCGGACCGCGTTCGCCGGCGCGCTGGCCGGGCGATCGATCGTCACGCTGTTCGAGAAGCCTTCGCTGCGCACCCGGGTGACGTTCGAGGTCGGCCCGACGCGGCTGGGCGTGCACGTGCTCTACTTCGACCACGCCAAGCAGCGCATCGGGGAGCGCGAGCCGATCGTGGACTACGCCAAGAACCTCGAACGCTGGACGGACGCGATCGTGGCGCGCACGTTCGCGGACTCGACCGTGCGCGCACTCGCCCGGCACGCCGACGTGCCGGTGATCAACGCGCTCACCGACGCCGAGCATCCTTGCCAGGCGTTGGCGGATTTCTTCACGCTACACCAGCGGTTCGGCTCGGCCGAGGGGCGCACGCTCGCGTATGTGGGCGACGGGAACAACGTGTGCCATTCGTTGCTGCTGCTCGGGGCGGTGCTCGGCGCGCACGTGGTGGCCGTAACGCCGGAAGGCCACGAGCCGGACGCCGAGGTCATGGGCCGCGCGGGCGTGCTGGCCGAGGCGTCGGGCGGCTCGGTGCGGCAGACGCACGATCTCGCCGGCGTGGAAGGCGCCGACGGTGTGTACGCCGATACCTGGGTCTCGATGGGTGACGCCGACAGTGCAGCGCGTCGAACGCTGTTCGAGCCGTACCGCGTGACGCAGGA
>JBCBZM010000131.1:0-6057 GCA_039815345.1 Planctomycetota bacterium
CCCGCGTGAACTCCGGCTTGATGTCGGCCAGGTTGATCCGGTCCTGCGGACGCTTCGGCCCCGCCAGCGACGGCTGCACGTCCTCAAGGTTCAGCTCCAGCACGTGGCTGAACGTCGGGTCGGGCGTGTCCGGCGTCCAGAAGAACCCCGCCGCCTTCGCCCACGCCTCGGTCAGCGCGACCTCTTCATCCGTCTTCGCCGTGAACTTGAGATACGACAGCGTCTTCGCGTCGATCGGGAAGAACCCGCACGTCGCCCCGTACTCCGGCGCCATGTTCGCGATCGTCGCCCGATCGGGGATCGACAGCTCGGCCAAACCCGGCCCAAAGAACTCGACGAACTTCTCGACCACGCCGAACGCGCGGAGCTGCTCGGTCACCGTCAGCACCAGGTCCGTCGCCGTCACGCCCTCGCGCAGCCGCCCGTTCAGCTTGAACCCCACTACCTCCGGCGTCAGCATGTACACCGGCTGGCCGAGCATCACCGCTTCGGCTTCGATGCCCCCGACACCCCAGCCGAGCACACCCAGCGCGTTGATCATCGTCGTGTGCGAGTCCGTCCCCACGAGCGAGTCGGGGTAGACCTGCAACTCGCCGTTCATCGGCCGAGTCAGGCAGCCCCGAGCCAGATACTCCAGGTTGACCTGGTGCACGATGCCCGTCGCCGGCGGCACAGCCCGGAAGTTGTCCAGCGACTCCTGACCCCACTTCAAAAACTTGTACCGCTCGTTGTTGCGCTCAAACTCATGCGTCGCGTTGATCGTCAGCGCCACACGCGTCGCAAAGTCGTCGACCTGCACCGAGTGATCGATCACCAAGTCGCACGCCACCGCCGGGTTGATCTGCTCCGGATCGCCGCCAAGCTGCTTCATCGCGTCACGCATCGCCGCCAGATCCACCACGCACGGCACGCCCGTGAAGTCCTGCAGCACCACACGCCCCGGCGCAAACGGCATCTCGACCCTGTTCACATCGGCCGCGTTGTACGACGCAAGCCCCGAGACGTCGTCCGAGGTCACCGTGAAGTGGTCCAGATTGCGGAGCATCGCCTCGAGCAGCACGCGGATCGAGAAGGGAAGCGTGTCGATGCCGACGCCGACCCCCTGAGCGTCCAGCGCCTTGGGGTTCCAGTACGTGAAGGTCTTGCCGTTCAGTTCGAGCGTCGATTTCGTGTTGAAGGGGTCGTTGGTGTTGGCGGGCATGCGTGGCTCCGTTGGATGGGGCTTCGGGGTCTGGCTTGGCTGGCGGCTCGGCCGGTTCGGGGGCGCCGGTTTTTTCGACAAGAGAGCCTAGGCGTGGGGGATTTTGAGGACGACCACGTCGTCCAGCCAGGCAGTCTGACCGGTCCCGGAGAGCGGCCCGGTGTGAGGCCTCGAAAGAATGATCGACTTCGGCCCCAGATCAATCAGCGCGCCCAAAGGCCCCGCGTTGTACACAAGCGTCGAGCCGACCCAAGCGTGCTGCCGCCACGCCGGGTGGACGTGGCCGCAGACCACCAGCCGCGGCCGGAGCAGCGGGATCGCCTCGGAGATCGCTCGAGATCCGGTGTGCTGGCCCCGCGCGATCTCATCACAGGCGCCGAGCGGCGGGCTGTGCGTCACCAGAATGTCGAGCCGCGCCCCGGCAAGCTCTTGGTGCAGTCGGCTCAGCGCTGCCGCCGCCTCATCCTCCGTGAGGTCGAACGACCAGTCCTTACCCGTGGGGGGAACACCGGCGCCGAGCGCCGCGACCCGGGCCTTGCCCACCTCCGCGACCTGGGCATGCAGCACGGTGGCGGTCGGCCAATGCGCCGAGGCAGCCGCGCGCAGCGCGTCCTCGGTCTCGTTGTTCCCGGGCGCCACGGCCGCGGGCTTGGTGATCGCCGAGAGGGCCTCAAGCGTCGGCTCGAGCGCGTCGTGCCGAATCGCAAAGTCGCCCGCGGCAACGACCAGATCGGCGCGCTCCGACCGCTGCGCGAGGTCGCGGCAGGCCTCGGTGTCGGCGTGGACGTCGCTGAAGGCGAGAACGCGCATCCGATCAGCCTACTGAGTGATGCCCGTGCGCGACACACGCGCGCAGACGTTGCGTACAGGCGACGTCAGAACGCCAAGCGCCCCGCCGGCGTGTCCGAGAATGTCGCCCCGGCCGACCCAACGCGACGGAGGGGGTTGGGCCTGTGCGGGCCGTGCGGATCAGCGCGTCGGGCCGCTCGCTCTGGCACGCGCGTTGACTTGTCTCCAGCGTGAATGCATCCCCACGCGGTTTCGAGAGGCCCCGCGGGATGTTGGCTTTCGTGAGCCGTGGTCGGGGCTCGGGCCGGTGGCTCGCGCGTCGGCCGCGGAAGAGAGACGAGAAGAGAGGAACGTCATGGATTGCTTGAACCTCGGTCGTGGGGGCGCGACCGCAGCGCTCGCCACGCTTGCCGTGAGCTCGTTGGGCTGGACAGGATCCGCCGCCTACGCCACCAGCGGCATCCTCCACACAACCAACGTCGTCTTGCTCGAAGAAGCCCCCGCGTCCGTGCGCGCCGACCGGCTCGTGTCCAACACCGACGCACACCTCTTCACCGAACGCGAGTCATTCACCCTCACCAACGACCTGCCCGTAGGCCTCACCCGCGGCGGCGTCTTCGAGCCGGGCGTCGACCTCGCCAACGGCCTCATCCCCGCCGGCACACAGATCACCGTCCACTTCCTGCACTGGGACTTCCCCTCCCAGCCGGAAACAAGCCGAGTCGTCGACGGAAGCGTGCTCTTCGGCGAAGACCGCATGATCGCCGGCGTCATCTCAACCAACGAAGGCCTCGATTCAACCGACGCGCTCCTCGGCGCCCCCGGAGTCGAGTACCCCGTCGACGACTTCAGCCGACGCGTGGAACTCGATCCAGAGCTCGCAGGCCGCGAAGGCCAAGACCGCGTCACCATCAACCCCGAGATGAGCCGCCTCGAGTTCCATCTCGAACTGGGCGATCGATGGTTGGACCAGATGCGCATCATCACAATCGAACGCCCCGCCGTCGTGCCCACACCCGCCGGCTTGGCGGCCGTCGGAGCGTTGGGGCTCATGGGCCTGCGTCGCCGTCGCTAACCGATTGCCGAACGTCAGCGAAAGACCCGGCCCACGAGCGCGGAGTTCTTAGCACCAAAGGCAAGGCAGTTGATCAAGAACGTACGCGCCTCGCTGGGGCGTGCGGCGTTGGGTGTGTAGTCCAGGTCGCACGCGGGGTCGGGCGTGCCAAGATTGATCGTCGGAAGCGCGAACGGCCGGCCCGGCTCGTCCTGCGAGGTGAGCGCGGCGATCGTCGCAACAAACGCCGCCATGCCAGAAGCCCCCTGGGGGTGGCCGATCGCGCCCTTGACAGAGTGACCCACAAGCCGCCCCGCGTGCCCGCCGAACGCCGCCTTGACGGCCGCTGTCTCAAGCGTGTCATTGAGCGGCGTCGACGTGCCGTGATAGTGAACAGCCTCGATGTCCGTCGGCTCAAGCCCCGCGTCATCGATCGCCTCGTGAATCGCTCGCACACTCTCTTCCATCGAAGGATCAGGCCGAACCCGGTGATAGGCGTCGCACGTGGCCGCCGCCCCCATTAACTCGGCGATCGGCAGGGCTTCACGCTGCCGCGCGTGCTGCTCCCGTTCCAAAACAACCGCCCAAGCGCCCTCGCCCAGAACAAAGCCCTCGCGCGTTCGGTCAAACGGACGGCTGGCCATCGGCGCGCGATCGGGCTTCGCGGTGTAATCCCGCCGCGTAATCACCTTCAGCAGTTCCATCCCCCGAAGGCATTCCCAGCGAAGGTGCGCATCAGCGCCAATGACAACCGCGGCCTGCGGCGCGTGAGGTCGATCCGACCGCAGCAGGTTCAGCGCCAGCGCAAGGGCATCGGAAGCCGAAGCGCATCCGTCGGAAACGCACAGCGAGGGACCCTTCAGTCCGAGTCGAATAGACAGCTCACCCGCCAGGTTGCCGTGGGTAGCGTTGGTAATCGTCCACAGTGAAGGGCTCTGGCCGTGGTGAATGAGGTCCGCCTGCTGCAGTGTGAAGTCGATGCCGCCGCCACCGGTTCCCAGGACCAGAGCCACAGACTGAGCGGCCCGATCCGGAAGCGCATCCAGCACGGGCAACTCGGCCTGCCGGCACGCCTCCTGAGCCGCCTGAAGCGCCATCGGGACCAGTCGCGGCAGACGTCTCTGGTCGGCCTCAGACAGGACGGCCCCCGCGTCAAAGTCGTCACAAGGGGCAATAACGGTGGTTTCGAGCGGCGGGTGACGCTCGCCGGCCGTGTTGGGTGGCAGGTCGGTCGGCCCAAGGAGTCGCACGCCCGAGCGGCCGCTCCGAAGGCTTCGGGTAAAGGCAGGGACCCCCAGCCCAATAGGCGTCACGGCCCCGAGACCGGTGACAAAGACTCGTGGCGGGCCGTCTTGGTGGGGTGTTGGCTGCACGGGGGCGTGTTGAGTGGGGCCGTCTGGCAGGGCTATTCGGCAGGGCTTGTGTTCGAATGGGAGATGTGCGCAGGGTGGCGCGTGCGATCGAGCGTACGGGGCGGCTGTTCGGGGCGTGCCGATCGAGTGTTTTTTGCGCTTCTGCTGGCGGTTCGTCGTGGCCGTGGTATCTTTCGAACGTTGGGCCCGAAAGGGCGCAGCGGGCGGTCGAGAAGAAAGGCCCCCCACACAAGTTCGAGCCGTTCAGAGTGATTCCAAGGCGTGGCTGACGAGCCGCCGCCGAGTTTGGTTGTATTGAGCCACTCTTTACCCCCCCGCGTCTGCTCTTGTGAGCAGGCGCGGATTTTTTTTGCGCACCGGCTCACCGGCACAACGAGTCCCCGCCCGGCGGAGCAACCAGCCGAGCAGCGGCCCGACCAGCGGGCGGGGTATGCTCGCCGTATGAGGCGAACGGTCAGTCGATCAATGGTCTGTGTGCTCGGCTCGGTTCTGGGCTCCGTGGCGGCGTCCGGCTGGGCCCAGAGCACGGTCTACGAACTGGATGCCGCCGCGGGTGATCCGCCCAGCCCGGCGGTCCAGACTCCGCAACCCGACGGGCAGGCGAACGAGGGCGCCGGGTCTTGGGTGCTCACCGAAGCGCCCGAGGAAGGCTCCGACGCTGCCATCATCGGAGAGGCCCGCCGGGCCCTCGCCACAGAACGCCCCCGCACCGCACGCCGCCTCATGAACCGCTGGATCAAGGCCAACGAGCGCACCCGCAACCCCTACATGGCCGAGGCCCTGCTCCTCCGCGGCGACGCCAAGGTCGCGATGCGCGACGAGTTCAAAGCCCTCTACGACTACGAACAACTCATCCTCGACCATCCCGAATCACCAGCCTTCGTCACCGCCATCGAACGCGAACTCGAAATCGCGACGCGCTACGTCAACGGCATGCGCCGCAAAACCTTCGGCGTCCGCATCGAGGACGCCTCCGACATCGGCGAAGAACTCCTGATCCGCGTGCAAGAACGGCTGCCGGGCTCACGCCTGGCCGAACGCGCCGGCATCGAACTCGCAGACCACTACTACCGAGAGCGCGAGATGACCCTCGCCAGCGAGGCGTACGAACTCTTCCTCGTGAACTACCCCGAAAGCCAGCACCGAAAGAAAGCCCTGCAACGCCGGGTCTACGCCAACATCGCACGCTTCAAAGGACCGCGCTACGACGCCTCCGGACTCCGCGAAGCCAAGGCCCTCATCCGCGACTTCGAAGAGGAGTACCCCATCGACGCCGAGCGGACCGGGCTCAACTCAGCGCTCACGGCCAGACTGGATGAATCGATCGCAGCGCAGATGCTCGAGTCCGCCAAGTGGTCGCTGCAGACGGGCGATGAGCCCGGCGCCCGGTACACGCTGCGCCGCCTGCTGCGCGCCCACCCGCGCTCCGTCGCGGCCACCGCGGCGTTGCAGGTCATGGACGCCCGCGGATGGTCCACCCCCAGCGAACAGAACCCCGCTCGGGCCGCGGGCGGTGGGGGCGTCGTCGGGGCGGCAGACGCTTCGTTGCTGACAGACCGCTGGGAGACCACGCCGGCGACCCCGCCGCCAGTAAACTCGCCGGCCGAGCCAGCCGAGCAGGCCCAGCCGGAGGGCGGGTC
>JBCBZM010000137.1:0-5363 GCA_039815345.1 Planctomycetota bacterium
CAAGCTCGTCAAAGCGCAGATTTGGGACACAGCTGGCCAAGAAAGATACCGATCGATTGCTTCTTCCTATTATCGAGGAGCTGTCGGAGCTTTACTTGTCTACGATGTTACGGATCGAAACTCTTTCAACCATGTTCCCATGTGGCTGAAGGAAGTTGAAGAGAATGCGGAAAAGGATTGCCTTATCATGTTGGTGGGCAATAAAACTGATTTGAATGACCAGCGAACTGTCTTCGTTCGTGACGGCCGCTCGTTTGCTCGTAAAAATGGACTGGCGTTTATCGAGACTTCAGCTCTAGATGCCACTGGCGTTGATACAGCTTTCCAACGCATTCTGCAAGAAATCTACAAAACACAAGCCAAGAAGCAGCTACGCACAGCGAATGCTACACCGGGAATGGGCGCAATTGCTGGAGGCCCATCTTCGGAGGTGTCGCCTCCGGCGGATCCAAAGCTGGCGAGCACCGCCTCCTGATCGACGGCCGGGTCCGAGACCGAGGCCTCGTCGGCGTCACGCTCGCCGCCACGCCCAACGCCGACGTCCGCATCGACTCGGTCGTCTCACAGGGCTGCCGACCCATCGGCCCCGACCTCGTCATCACCAAGGCCCGCGGCAACGCCATCCAGCAACTCGGCGGCCGACCCGCGCTCGCCATGGTCAAAGAGACCCTCGAAGCCCTCGGCGACGGCGACCGCGCGCTCCTCGAACGCGGGCTCTTCCTTGGCAGAGTCGTCAACGAATACAAAGACCGCTTCGGCCGCGGCGACTATCTCATCCGCGCCATCGTCGGCGCCGAGCCCACCAGCGGCGCCCTCGCCGTCAACGACCTCGTCCGAGTCGGACAAACCGTCCGCCTCCACCTCCGAGACGCCGACACCGCGCACGAAGACCTTGCGCTCCTGCTCGACGGCCAAAAACTCCACGGCCCGCCAGCCGGCGGCCTGCTTTTCACCTGCAACGGTCGAGGCGCCAAGCTGTTCGGCGAACCCCACCACGACGCCGCCGCCGTCGTCCGCGCCTTCGCCCCGCCCGACGCGGGCGAACGCCTCGCCAAAGCCGGCAAGCCCTACGCCGAAACGCCCACCACCGACCCCGAACGCGCCGTCCCACTCGCCGGCTTCTTCGCCGGCGGCGAGATCGGCCCCATCGGCGGCCGCCCCTTCCTCCACGGCCACACCGCCAGCCTCATGCTCTTCCGCAACGCCAACTAGCTTCCATTCGGGTGCCACGGGTTGACCCGAAGGGCAACCCGTGTGTTCAGCCCGAAGAGACCACGCCTACTCCGCCCCCAACACCACACCCGAGCACGTCCCCAGCCCGATCCGCCGGTATCCGTCGCGCTCGGCGTACGCCGTCATCACCACCTCGTCCCCGTCCTGCAAGAACTTCCGCGTCTCGCCGCCCGGCAACTCCAGCGGCTCCGTCCCGCGCCAGGTCAACTCGAGCAGACACCCCCGGTTCTCTTTCTCAGGGCCCGAAACCGTGCCGCTGCCGATCAAGTCGCCCGGCGCCATCGGACAACCGCTCGAAGCGTGGTGCGTCAGCATCTGCGCCAGCGTCCAATACAGATCGCGGAAGTGCCCGCGCGAGACGCGGTGGGGGGGCAGGCCCTGCTCGCGCATCTTCGGCGTCAAGATCGACGTCTCGCACACCAGGTGCACCCCGCCGTGCTTCTGGTCGTGCTCATCCATCAAGTAATCGAGCGGCGCCGGGTCGCCCTCCGGCCGATCGAACGCCGCGCAGCGGAACGGCGCCAGCGCGTCCATCGTCACGATCCAGGGCGAGATCGACGTCGCGAAGTTCTTCGCCAAAAACGGCCCCAGCGGCTGGTACTCCCACTTCTGAACATCCCGCGCCGACCAGTCGTTCAGCACCACCAATCCGAACAGCCGCGCGGGCGCCTCACCGATCTCGATGCGCCGGCCCGGGTCGTTCGCCAACGCCGCGTTGTCCGCGCCCACGAACACACCGATCTCGAACTCATAGTCCAACAGCCGGCACGGCCCGAACGTCGGCGTCTCGCTGTCCGCCGCCACCGTCTGCCCCATCGGCCGACGCACCGGCTCGCCCGAAACCTGCACCGAAGACGCCCGCCCGTGGTATCCCACCGGGATGTGCTTATAGTTCGGCAGCAGCGGGTTGTCGGGCCGAAACATCGTGCCCACGTTCGTCGCGTGATGGACCGACGCGTAGAAGTCCGTGTAGTCCCCGATCTCGCACGGCAGGTACAGCTCCGCGTCCGCCATCGGCACGATCGCCTCGGCCCGCAGTTCCGCGTTCCCCTGCAGCTCGTCGTTGTCGGCGCTCAGGAGCGCACTGATCCGCGACCGCGCGTGCTTCCACGCCGCCGGGCCGAGGCTCTGGAAGAAGTTCAGCGAGTCCATCGACAGCGCGATCGTGACCTCGTCGTCCAGCTCCCCGCCGTGCACGTGCGCGGCGTCCTCGCCCTCGTCATCGATCAAGTCCGGATCGAACAGCCCCGCGTTCACGCACACTTCCAGATCCAGAATCGAATCCCCGATCGCCACGCCGATCCGCGGGTGATCGTCGTCCCCGCGGCTGAACACGCCGAACGGCAGGTTCTGAATCGGAAAGTCCGAGCCGGGCGCGTTCGCGCTCTCGATCCAGGACGTCAGCTTCGGGTCGTGCGTGTGATCGATCTCGTGGGTCATGTCTGCGTCCGTTCCGTAAGGCTTCGCGTCAGAAGAATCTCATCCTAGAGCCAGCCGAGCCCGCGAAGATCATCGATCGGTTCCTCAAACGAGCACGACCCGTACGACAACGCGAATCGGCTGCGCGCATCCGCCAGGTCGTCCGTCGCGATCTTGTGGTCTTTCCACGCCGCGTGATCATCGGTAAAGCTGAATGCCGCCGGGTCCGTCTCGCTCAGCACGTCAACCAGCGCCTCACGCCCCGCGCCCGCCTTGGCAAACGCCGCCGCCAGAAACACGTTCACAAACCCGTGCATCACACCCCGCGGCGCCCCGTCTTCATACGTGAGCGCATACTCCGCGCGCACCGGGTGATGCAGCCCCGCCGTCGCCTTAAACGCCACCCGCGCCTGCGCCGCCGTCACCAGAAACTCGGCGATCTGCTCCACGCTCGGGAACGCGTCAGCCGTCACCCCGCCGCAGCGGATCTTCGCGAAGCACTCGTCCCCCGCCAGCGCCGCCGCGTACCCGCGCGTGTCGCCTTCCCACGGAATCTCAAAGAACCCGGCCACGTCATCGGGGATCTCATCGATCGCCGCGTCGATCTCGCTCGGCTTCGGCGAGCGCAGTTCGACCGTGTCCGCCCGCGCCAGCCCCGCGTCCTCCTCGCTGTGCCGCGCGCCAAACGCGTCCATCGCATCCAGCGACTTCGCAAGGCCAAGGTCCGCGACCACCGAAACCCGCCAGGGCTCCGTGGTGTCCGCGTACTCGCGGTACCCGCTCGTCGCAAACGTGCCGGGCATCAGCGCCGCCGCCGCCTCGCTCAGTTCATCAAGCCGAGACGCCGGGCAGATAAACCGCCCCAACATCGACGCCTCGGGACGGTGCAGGTACCGCGCGTACCGCTCCACCGCCGGCGCCATGTCCAGCTGCGCCGGCGGAAAGAGCCCGGCGTAGTCGATCAATCCCCGTGTCAACGCCTCGATCGATCGAACCATCACGCCCGTTCCCTTCCCGGACCAACCTACTTCGCGACCTTGCAGATCACCCGCCACAGATCGTGTTCCGACAGCGAACGCCCCGTCTCGGCCGCGAACGCCGCCGCCACACGCCCGAACCCGTCACCATACGCGAGCCGATCCCGCTGCCCCAGCGTCCCGACCTCCGCCACCACCAGATCCACCAACACCCGCTCCTCCGTCGGCCGCAACCGAATCGGCGCCGTCGCCGCACGCCCGAGCCGAGGAAGCTTGCCCGCTTTCCGCAGATTGTGCAGCCGCCGGAAGACCTCGCGCCGCGTCCGGTTCTGCCCCGCGCCCGCCGCTTCGTACACACGCTCAAACTCCGCCGTGTACGGCAAATCGTCCAGCGTCCGCCCCGCCGCCTCGTACGCCGCGATCAACGCCGCGTCCGCGCTCTCGGGCGAGCCCAATGCATCGGCGCCGAACAGCGACACCTTCGGCTCTCGCGCTGCCACCTCATCGTCGCCCTGCTCCGCATCCGCAACGAGCACGCGTTCCGCAGTCAATGGATCGTCACCCGTCGGCGTGCGCTCGCCCCGACGCATCAACGCCGCCCACGCCCGCATCGCCTCGGTCGGTTCCAGCGTGGGGTCGTAGAAGTCCTCCATCACACGCCAAAACAACGCATGCCGCCGCGCATCCGCCAGCCCGCCGTCGCAATGCCCGAACGGCGTCACAAACCGCCACCGCGCCTCCGGCTCCGTCGCCAGCGCGTTGCACGCCGCCGCCGCCGTCGGCGCCGGCACCACGTCATCCCGCTCCGCCAACTTGCACAGCGCCGTCGCCGTCACACGCCGCGCGTGTACCGTCGTATCACACAACAGCAGCGTCTCGCGCAGCGCCTCCGCCCGCCGAGCGTGCAGCGTCATGAACCGTCGCACCTGCTCCCCGCTCGCAGACTCGGGCCCGTACCGCCGACTCAATCGCCAAGGCCAATCCCCAAACGTCGGCAGCGCGCACACCAGCCGCGCCACCGGGTCCGAACGCGCCAGCCGTGCCGCCGCGATGACCGCCAGCCCCGCGCTGAACGACTCCCCATGCAAATACAACGGCAGCGCCTTCCCGTACCGCGCCCGCGCCGCCCGAGCCGTCAGCACCACGTCCGCGACCGCCTGAGGCAGCACCCAGCCCATCGCGTCCGCCGGATCCCGCGTCGCCGCGTCCAGGCCGACATCCAACCCGTGACAGATCCACCCGTGAGGCGCCCGCGCCGCGTCCGTCTTCCCCGTCAGATCGCCCGTGTCCCGCTGCGACCCCGGGAACCCGCGCACCCGCAGCAGCACCACCGCCACACCGCGATCGGCGATCGATCGCCAACGGTGCGCCACGCGCTCCAGCGGATCGCTCACGCCGTACCCATGCCCCGCGATCAGCACCGCGCCCACCGGCCTCGACGTCGGCTCCACCAATCGGCACGCCAGCCGCACATGCCGGTAGCTCTCGATCTCGTGCGTCGCGCTGCTGTCCCCCGGGTCCGGCTCCCCGCGCCACTCGCTCAGCCGAGCCCGCGTCGTGTCGATCGCCTCCTGCCACGCCAGCCAGAACCCGCGATGCCAGCCCGAAGGCTCCACGTGCGCCGTATGAGCCAGCGTCTGCGCCGGTGAAAGACCAAAATCGTCCGGGCTCGCCATCACCCAAGCCTATCCGCTCACCTCTTCCTCCCTCTCCCCTTGGGGGAGAGGGCCGGGG
>JBCBZM010000067.1:0-16535 GCA_039815345.1 Planctomycetota bacterium
CAAGTTCACGGCGAAGACGGATGAAGAGGTCGCGCTGACCGAGGCGTGGGCGAAGGCGGCGGGTTCTTCTGGACGCCGGACACGCCCGACCCGACGTTCAGCCATGTGCTGGAGCTGAACCTTGAGGATGTGCAGCCCTCGCTGGCGGGGCCGAAGCGTCCGCAGGACCGCATCAACCTGGCCGACATCAAGCCGGAGTTCACGCGGGCGCTGACGGCGCCCAACGGGCCGAAGGGCATCGGGGTGAGCGAAGCGGACACGGGTAAGACCGCGACGGTCACGCACACAACCGAGCGACCGGGTGAGACGCCGGGCATGACGAGCGAGCTGAGCCACGGCTCGGTTGTGATCGCTGCGATTACGAGCTGCACGAACACGAGCAACCCGGACGTGATGGTGGCCGCGGGGTTGGTGGCGCGCAAGGCGCGGGCGCTCGGCCTGACGCGGAAGCCTTGGGTGAAGACGTCGCTGGCGCCCGGGTCGAAGGTGGTGACCGAGTACTACGACAAGGCGAACCTGACCGAAGACCTCGATGCGCTGGGCTTCAACACGGTGGGGTACGGGTGCACGACGTGCATCGGCAACTCGGGCCCGCTGCCGCCGGAGATCGAGTCGGCCGTGGTTGAGGGCGACCTTGCGGTGGCGTCGGTCTTGAGCGGGAACCGGAACTTCGAGGGCCGGGTGCACCCGCGGGTGAAGGCGAACTTCCTTGCGAGCCCGCCGCTGGTGGTGGCGTTTGCGTTGGCGGGGCGGATCGACATCGACGTGTACAACGAGCCGCTGTGCCAGACGCCGGACGGCAAGGATGTATATCTCAAGGACATCTGGCCGACGAACGACGAGGTGCGCGACCTGGTCGCGGTCTGCCTGACGCCGGATCAGTTCAAGGACAAGTACGCGAAGGTGTACGAGGAGAACCAGACGTGGAACAACGTGCCGGTTTCCAAGTCTGAGCTGTACCCTTGGGACAATGCTTCTACGTACATCCAGAACCCGCCCTTCTTTGAGGGCATGACCGAGGCGGCGCCCGGTATTCGGCCTGTGACCGGCGCGCGGTGCCTGGTTTATGTCGGCGACTCGGTGACCACGGACCACATCTCGCCGGCGGGGCGGATCGAGCCGGAGACGCCGGCGGGCCAGTACCTTCGCGCACAGGGTGTCGAGGTCAAAGACTTCAACTCGTACGGCTCACGACGCGGCAACGACCGGGTGATGACGCGGGGCACGTTTGCCAACGTTCGGATCAAGAATCGGATCGCGGCGGAGAACGGCAAGACGCCCGAGGGCGGCTGGACGCGGGACTTCACGAAGGGCGACACGTTTGAGGCGGCGCCGAAGGCGTACATCTTTGACGCGGCGATGGCGTACAAGGCGGCGGGCGTGCCGCTAGTGGTGCTTGCGGGCAAGGACTACGGCATGGGCTCGAGCCGCGATTGGGCGGCGAAGGGGACGTACCTGCTGGGTGTCCGAGCGGTGATCGCGCAGTCGTTCGAGCGGATCCACCGGTCGAACCTGGTGTTTATGGGCGTGCTGCCGCTGGAGTTCACGGACGGGCAGACGGCCGAGTCGCTCAAGCTGCTGGGCGATGAGACGTTCGACATTGATCTTCCGGAGACGATCGAGCCGTTGCAGCGGGTGAAGGTCCGCGCGACGTGCCCGGGCGGCGAAGTGACCGAGTTCGAGGCGACGCTTCGGCTGGATACGCCGGTGGAGATTGATTACAGCAAGAACGGTGGGATTTTGCAGACGGTGATTCGGAAGAAGTTGAATGAGGCGCGGCAGGGGGCCAGCGTTTAGCACCGAGTTCGCCTTCGAAACACAGCGTCGTGCCCTTCTCGCGCCGATCATGCGTGCAGCGAGGCCCCACAAACGCAACTACGCCGAAGAACTCACACGATGACCCCCGAAACCCTCTGGCGCGAGTATCTTGCCGGCCAGCCTCCGACTTTCAGTCCCGCGCCGTGGTTCGACGGGCGTCTTTACGAAGCGGAGCACTGGGGCTCGGCCGGGGCGATGGCGGATGAGTTGGCGGGGTTGATTGTGGCGGGGATCAAGACGGCGTCGTGCTCGTGTCTTTGGGAGTGGGAAGCGGAGAAGGAGCCGTTGATCCCGGTGGGGTTTCATTCGGTCGTGCTGGACGGGTCCGGCGAGCCGGTGGGGATCGTGCGGTACACGTCGATCGAGGTGCGGCGGTACTGCGACGTGGATGAGGCGTTTGCGCACGCCGAAGGGGAGGGTGACCGCACGTTGGCGTACTGGCGGCGGGCGCATTGGGCGTGGTTCTCGGATGTCCTGCCGACGATCGGCACGCAACCCGCCGAAGACATGCCGTTGGTGTGCGAGACGTTCACGCTCGTTCACACGGCCTGAGTCGATGCAGTCCGCTTTGTCGCGTCTGATTCATGGGTTTGCGCCCAGCACCCAGACCGCGTAGCCGCAGACCGGCGTTTCGATCGCTTCGCCGTCTTCGTCTACCACGCTCAATAGCTCGAGACCCGCCGACGCGATCATTTTCTGCCACGGCTCCAGCCGCCACGTGCGTAGTTCGTACACCGACGTCACCTCGCGCACCTGCGACGCGGTGGTGAGCGTGAGGTGGCTGACCACGCGCTCCGTGCGGCCGCGTGCGTTTGCGGGCGGCTCGTACTGCACGACCTGGCGGACGGCGAGCCCGCCGCGGCGGGCCTCCCACACGTCTTCGGTTGCGAACTCCCACTCCGCTCGGCTTGTGCTCAGTCCCACAACATAGATGCCGCCGGGCTTGAGCGCCTTGCGTACGCCGATTAGATGGGCGTGCATGGCCGCGTCTGTTGGAAGGTGGCGGATGGAGTTGATCAGGCAGAACGCGATGTCGACGCTTGCCGCGGGCACGCAGTCTTGCATGCGGGTCATATCGCCGACTTTGTACCGCGAGCGTGGGCTGAGCCCGGCGCGCTTTGCCCGAGCGCGGGCGTAGGCGATCATGCCCTGGTTGAGGTCCATCCCCACCGAGCGGCCGCCGCGGCCGGCGATGACGCGCAGGTATCGGCCCGATCCGCAGGCCGGCTCGAGCCACACGGCTCCGTTCTTGCCGATGCGCGACCTTGCGAAGCGGTGCGCGATGTGTTCGAGGCCGTCGACCTCCCGAGCGGTGCCGGGGGTGTGCAGGACGTCGTAGACCGCGGGGTCGTCGTAGAAGTCGGCCTGGGCGCTCGGCATGGGCAGACACTACCGTGGTCTGGTTCCGAGGACCGTTTGGAGTTGAACATGCCCGATCCAGCGACACTCGCCCAGGCCGTCCGCGACGCGGTTCCTTTCTTCACCCGGTTCCTCGTCGGCTTCGACGGATCGAACCACACCGCGCAGGCGCCGGGCCTGGCGAATCATGCCGCGTGGACGCTCGGCCACCTGGCCCTGTACCTGCACCGTGGCGCCGAGGCGTTCGATCGGCGTGCGTTGCCGGCGAGCGATTTCATCGAAGGCGCCCAGGACGGCGACGCCGAGCGGTTTGCCACAGAGTCGGTTGCGTTCGGTTCCGTCCCCGTCGCCGAACCCGGGCGGTACCCGGCTTGGCCGCGTTGCGAGGCGACTTTTCACAGCGCCGCGGACCGCTTTGTGCACTCGATTCTTGAGTCGTCTGCGGATCAACTCGCCGGCGACGTGCGTTGGGGCAATGGCGAGGTGTCCGGCGCTGCGCTCGTGACGCGTCAGATCTTTCATATCGCGACGCACACGGGTCAGGTCATCGATCTTCGTCGTGCGCTGAAGATGCCTTTGGTCGTCGGCTAGCCCACGTACGCCATCCCAACGGTCATCCGCGATCCCCGGCCGCGGCCCGAACCCGCCGTCTGCTACTCTCTCCCGTTGCCACCAGGGAGACGATCCGCAATGCCGCCCTCCGAACCGTCAGATCGCCGAAAGAAAGCCCCCGCTAAAAAGAAGACCAAGCAGACGGCCAAGAAGCCAGCTAAGAAGGCGGCGGCCAAGACAACGACGACAAATAGCACGAAACAGACCACGAAGAAGCTTAAGACCGCTGCGCCGGACGCACGGGCTGCCCACCGGTGGACCCTTGACGAAGTCATCGAGCAGCTCGAGCAGCTCGGCACGGACCAGAACCGCAAGGTGTATCCACGCCACGGGGTGAACCCGGACAGGCTGTATGGCGTGTCGTTCGCGAGCTACTACGCGCTGGCCAAGCGCATCCGCCCGGGCACCGGGGCGGCGCACAAGCTGGCGTTCGAGTTGTGGGCGACGGAGAACCATGACGCGCGGATGCTGGCATGCATGATTGCTGATCCGGCCGGTTTCGATCCGATCGAGCTGGATCGCTGGGTGAAAGACGCGGACAACTACATCATCGCAGACGCGATCGCGGCGCTCGTTACGCGCACGCCGCAGGCCGAGTCACGCGTGACGCGTTGGATCAAGGCCGGGCACGAGTACACCCAGCGGTGCGGCTACATGATCCTCGCGGGCCTGATCAAACAGGCGGACGACCCCGCCAGCGCGAAGTCGCTGCCTCGCAAGGCCGCCAACTACGACGCGGAGGCTCTCGCGGAGTTTCTGAACACGATCGAGACCAACATCCACGACGCGCCGAACCGTGCGGCCGAGGCGATGAATACTTGCCTGATCGCGATCGGGACGTACCGCGACGAGCTTCGTGACGACGCCGTCGCGGCCGCGCAGCGTATTGGCGACATCAACATCGACCACGGGGACACCAACTGCAAGACCCCCGACGCGGCTGCCTACATTGCCAAAGCGGCTGCGCACCGCAAGAAGGTCAAGTCCAACAAAAAGAGCTGATCGGCGGCTCCTGACTCTTCTCTCGGGCCTTCTTCCGCGGCCCGATCTCGGGTACCTTCGGTGATCGAACCGCTTGGCCGCAACGGCCGGGCGGGCTGATCGGCGCTCGCCGGTCTTGATCGATCTTCGCCTGGCGGGTCTTTGATGAGAGGAGCCCCCGCATGCACCGATTCGTTTTTGCCGTTCTGGCCGTCGCAGGCATGGGCACGCTGTACGCGACTGCGGGCCCTCTGACGCCGCCGCCGGGCGCACCCACACCTACGGACAAGACCCTTGCCGATGTCGAACCGCGTATCGCGATCAATGCCGCGAATACTCCGGGTGATGTTGACAGCGTTTTCCGCATCGTGGCCCCGGGCTCTTACTACCTGACGGGCAACATCGTCGCGGGCGCGGGCGATAATGGGATCGACATCAACGCCAACGACGTTGTCCTTGATCTCAACGGCTACACGATCCGCGGGCTCGACGGCTCTCTCGACGGCATCGCCGCGTTCGCCCGCCAGAACGTCACCATTCGGAACGGCGTGATCACCGACTTCGAGGGCGAGGGCATCCAGTTCAGCCTGACCGCGTCCAACACACTCATCGAGCACGTTCACGTCGCGGACAATGGGACGGCGGGCATCCAGGTCGGCGGCTCTGCGATCGTTCGGAACTGCTCGGCGTTTCGCAATGGCGGCAGCGGCATCTCCGCCAACAACTCATCGCTCATCGAGAGTTGCACCGCGCGTGAGAACGGCGGCGACGGGTTCTCCACGGGCGTCAACTGTGTGGTGACCCACTGCGTGGCCCGGCAGAATGGTGGGAAGGGGTTTGATCTCAGCACCGCGTCGTCTGTCTACCACTCGAACGCTTATCTGAACACCGACGACGGGTTTGAGCTGTTCGACTTTGGCCACATCACGCACTGTCTCGCGTACGAGAACGGCATCCACGGCATCTCCGTCCGCAACCGATGCTTCGTCTCCGAATGCACCGCCATCGACAACACAGAGCACGGGATCGACGTGAACTCCGGTTGCATGGTGGACCGGTGCCACGCCGCGGGCAACGTGCTGGGCATTGCTGTTGTCGGCGCGGATTCGACGGTTCAACACTCCCACGCGATCGGCAACGGGACCGGCTTTTTCGCTACGTTCGGAGGCTCGCTGTTCCTGGCAAACGCCTGCGGCGCCAGCACCTTCTCGCGCTATGACATGCCCGCGGGAACGTTCGGTGAGTTTGTTCGGGCGCCCCTTGCCGCCCCCGCCTTTACCGGCGCGACCGGCGGCCTGCCCATTCCTTCTAATAACGCGTTCGCGAACATTTCGTACTGAGTGCTCGCACGGAATTTCGCCCGTCCGTACCGATCAGGAGGCCCCACGCATGCCTCGATGTCCGTTGAGAGCCGCTGTCGTACTTGCCTCGGTTTCGCTCACCGCGATCACCCACGCGGGCCCGCTGGCGCCGCCGGCGGGTGCGCCGGCGCCCACTGATACGGCGCTGCGCAACACCGATCCGCGCACGCCGATCAACGATGCCACGGCGCCGCCGTCGGCCTTCGCGAACCATGTCATCTCGTCACCCGGGACGTACTACCTCACGGCCGACATCGTTGCCGATCAGAACAAGACCGGCATACAGATCGACGCGGTCGGCGTCACGCTCGATCTCAACGGCTTCGCGCTGATCGGGCTCGGCCCGTCCACCACGGTTTCGTTGAACGGCATTGCGCCCGCGGACGGCACGGTCATCCGCAATGGTCAGATCCGAGATTTCACCTCGTACGCCATCGAGGGCAACTTCGACGACGACATTCTCATCGAGCATGTGACGGTTCGAAACTGCGGCAGGGGGATCGCCGCGTCGACCAACAGCCGCGTGATCAACTGCGCGGTCTACGACACCGGCGACGTAGGCATCCGCGTGAGCAACTCCGGCCTTGTCGAGGGTTGCGTATCGGACGGCCACGCGCTGAGCGGGATCACCGCGGGCGCCGGCAGCATCGTGCTCAACTGTACCGCGAGCAACAACGGCAGCGATGGCATCTTCGCCAACTCGCATGGGCTCATCAAGAACTGCATCGCCACCGACAACGACTCCGATGGGATTCAGGTGTTTTTCGGGGGCAGCGTGATCGACTGCGTCAGCAGCGGCAACAAGGTGGGCTTCCTTTCGGGCGCCAGTACGCTGTTCCATCGATGCCATGCGTATGACAGCACCATCGACGGCTTCGATCTGGGTCAGGGTTGTGTCGCCCGCGAATGCCTTTCGACCACGAACGGCATCCGCGGGTTCCAGCTTGACCGATCCACGATCGTTGACTCTGTGTCTCGCAGCAACGGGTTCAGCGGCATCAATGCGGTCGACGACTGCTTGGTCCGCGGCTGTGTCTGTTTCGATAACAACCAGTCTTCGGGCAGCGGCGGCGGGGTTCACGTCGAAGGCTCCGGCAACGTCGTTCAGAACACGGTCAGCCGTGACAACGCGGGCCTCGGCATCCAAGTTCATTCGGCCAGCGGCAACCGCGTGGTGGGCAACTGGAGCTATGACAACGCCGGGGGGCAGTACAGCATCCCGCTCGGGAACGCGTACGGGCCATACGTCAGCCTCGGCGGCGGGGGCAACATCGCGGCTCAGGCGTTCTCTGAGCATCCGCTCGCCAACTTCCAGAACTGACTTTCAGAACTGACCCGCCGAAACTGACCCGCCGGGCGTCGACCTGCTACAACGGTGACATGCCCATTCTCCTCACACTGGCCGCGGTCGCGGTCGGCATCCTCGTTGCGGTGCAGCCCGGGATCAACGCGCAGCTCGGGCGAAGCCTGGGCAACCCGTTCTACGGCACGCTTGCCAACTTCACGCTCGGTTTCGCGCTGGTCTCCGTCACGGCTTTGTTTGTCCTTCGGCCGTTGGCGCCTAAGGCGGCGAACGTCGCCGCGACTCCGTGGTGGGCGTGGCTCGGTGGGATTTTGGGCGCCATATTCGTCACCGCTTCACTGCTGCTGATTCCGCGCTTGGGCGCCGTGCTTTTCCTCGGCGCCGTGCTGGTGGGGCAACTCTTGGCCGCTGGGGTCATCGATCAGTTCGGGCTGGTCGGCTTGAAGCAGCAATCGCTTTCCCCGACTCGGATCGCCGGGCTGCTGCTGCTCATTGCGGGTTTGGTGCTGGTGCAGTTGGGCGCGAACAAGCCCGAACCGAGCGAGCCGTCTGAGATCGACACGCCCGCTCAAAACGCGAACACAACTGCCGAGACTTGAGGGCGCTGACGCCGTTCGGCACGCACGGCTTGGTGTCGTGACGCTGAACGGCGCCCTGCGGCCGCGATTCCCGAGGCGGATGGGCCTGATCAGATCATTCTGAAAGATTGGCTTTGGTGGCGCCTCTGGATACAGGTAGGCTCTGCAGGTCCGCCGACCTGTTGCGAGCGCCAAGTTGGGTGTCCGTCTCGGGTTGTCGATCCGGTTACTGAGAAGGAATGACAGGGATTCCAGCGCGTTGCCGGGGTCCGATCGAGAGAAAAGAGAGGTCAAGACCCATGCGTACCACCACCCTCGCCGCCCTTGCGGGCGTCGCGGTCGCCGCCACTTCGGCCAGCGCCGTGATAACCGCGTTCAACGACGAAGCCACGTACCTGGCGGCGGCGGGCCCGCTCGTCTTTGAGGATTTCAACACCGCCACCCCCGGCGTCCTGAACGCCGGTGTCGTCACGCCCGCGGGCACGGTGACAGTCGAGCACATCGGCTCTGATGGGAACTCGTTCATCGAGACCGGCGCCGGGGCCAACGGGATCGACGGCTCGACGCACCTGGACATTTTCATCGGCCCGGAGTTTGCCGGCATCTTCCCGGCCGAGCTGTTCCGCATCAATCTTCCGAACCCGGTGACGGCCGCCTCGTTTGAGCTTGCCGACTTCTTCAGCGCCGGCTCGAGCGAGGGCGCGGACGTGTTTGCCGGCAGTGGCTTTGTGCTCAACACGCGGGCCGAGGGCCTCGCGGGGACGAACGGGATCGTGCCCCCCACGTTCATCGGATTCACGTCGGACACGCCGTTCGACTCGATCCTGTTCAGTTCTGATCTCGGCTTCGGCGAGGCGTTCGGGATCGACAACCTGACGTACTCGGTGCCGGCGCCGGCCTCGGCGGGTTTGCTCGCTCTCGCGGGCCTCACGGCGAGTCGCCGACGCCGCTGAAGGGCGCGGCGCATCAGCGTCGTAACCGATCAGATCTGACCTGACACCTCACCATCGACGCCGCCATTCCACGATCCAACAATCTCCTGCACTGACAGGGAGTGGGCACCGGAAAGGCGGCGTCGATGCATATTGAGATCAACTACCGGAACATCAACCACAGCGAGACCATCGATCAGCACGTCCATGAGCAGGTTCACCAGATTCTCGGGCGGTTTGAGGAGCGTCTGACTCGGATCGAGGTGCACCTCGCCGACGAGAACGCCGGCAAACCAGGCCCGGACGACAAGCGCTGCATGATCGAGGCACGTCCCCGGGGGATGGATCCGTTGGTCGCCGAAGATCACGCCGAGGACTTGTACGCGTCGATCGCGGGCGCCACGAAGAAGCTGCAGCGGGTTCTGACAAAGCGTTTCGAGAAGTCCGACGCATGAGCGGGGCCAGCAGCGAACTGGCCGAGGTGACTCTTGAGGGCGACAGCTACGCCTCGACGCTGCGCGTTGGGGGGCATGTGCTTGTCGCCGATGAGCCCGCGGACGTGGGCGGTCTGAACGCCGGTCCTACGCCGGTGGAGCTTGCGTTGGCCGCGCTGGGCGCGTGCACGACGATCACGGCGAAGATGTATGCCGCGCGCAAGGGGTGGCCGCTGGAGTCGATCCGGGTGCAGGTGCGTCGGGACGCCTCCGCGGAAGCCGGCGGCGTGCGTGGGCTGGCGATGGACGTGGAACTGACCGGGCCTTTGAGCGACGAACAACGCCGGCGGATCTACGAGATCGCCAACCGCTGCCCGGTGCACAGGATGCTTTCGGAGGCGACGGAGGTTCGGTCGTCTCTGGCGGAATCGGCCCTCGGCTGAGCGTCTGGTTTGGGTTGTTGGGGGCCGTGGGTTGGGATTGGGCGAATTGGGCGGTGTGGGTCGTCCCGCCGCGCGACCGCGGGGCCGACAGGCGCCTACCGTCGGGACGCGACGATCGGCGTTGTTTGTGCCGGCGCGGTCATCCGTATCGAGGTGAGTGCAGGGGAGTGCGTCCCGATGAGTGATCGAACGTTGTTGACGGCGGAATCGGGCAGCGCGGCTGAGGTGGCGCCGGGGCTTGGTTCGGAGTCGGTCAGCGCGGGGGTGCGCGTGCGGGTGATGCCGACGTTTGAGCCCGATCACTCGGATCCGTTCGAGCGGCGGTACATCTTCAGCTACTCGATCCGCGTGACGAACGAGAGCGAGACAACGATCCGGCTGCTATCGCGGGTGTGGGTGATCATCAACGCGCACGGCGATCGGCACGATGTTGAGGGTGAGGGCGTGGTGGGTCGCCAGCCCACGCTGCGGCCGGGCGAGTCGTTCGAGTACCAGTCGTACTGCCCGCTGACGACGGCGTGGGGGACAATGGAGGGACGCTATCAGTTTGAGCGTCCCGGGACGGGCGAGCGGTTCGAGGCCGAGGTCGCGCGGTTCTATCTGGTGACGCCGGACGAGGAATGATCCGGGCGCTTGCCCCGCGTCGACCCCCTGAATTTTTCTTTTGTCGCTTCCCGTCGATCGGGTCCTGCGGACCTGTGGCGGTTGTGTGCGCGCCAAGCCGCGGGAAGCCGCGGGAAGAGTGCGGGGCGTTCGCGTGTTGGTGTTGGTGACGATTTGCTCGTGATGGACAGACTCCGGCAAGGACGGGGGAGCGAATCGGAATAAGGCGGTGGGATCCGGCGCCGGCGGGAGGCTGACGATGGCTTTTGAAACCGAATCACAAGACGTGAGCGGGTTTGGAACGGACCCTGCGTCACGAACATCGGATGCGTTGGGCGGAAGGCTGGGGTCGCTGGCGTCGCTGCATCTGGGGCCGATGGCCACGGATGAAGTGGTCAGCGGGCCGGGGCTGTGGGTGTCGCGTCGGTTCGGTGTGCGGCGTGTTGGCAAGCGCGTGCGGCACGCGGGTGTGGATCGGTATCTGACGCTCGGGGCGCGCGGCCGCCGAGTGAGCGCTCTGTGACAGACCGCTCGGTAAGAACTGGCTCAATGCATTGAAAGGAATGGCAATATGGCACGGGCCATTTACAACGGACAAGTGATCGCCGAGTCGGACCAGACCGAGGTGGTGGAAGGCAACCATTACTTCCCGAAAGAGAGCGTGAAGACCGAGTTCTTGCGCGATTCGGAGGTCAAGACCACCTGCCCCTGGAAGGGCGAGGCGAGCTATTACGACGTGGCGGTTGGAGATGATGTGGCCGAGTACGCGGCGTGGTACTACCCGGATGCGAAGGACGCCGCGAAGTCGTTCGAGGGGTACGTCGCGTTCTGGCGCGGGGTGACGGTGGAGGCATGATCGCGGTTCGCGTGTGACTCGGTATGCGGGGGGTGTTGGACGGAACGCTCGGCTTGGGGGCCGGGCGTTTTCGTTTTTTGGCGATGGTGTTGAGCGCGGCTTGTGTGGGGCCGAGGGTGGGAGCGCGTCAAAAATCCGTCCGCTCCGCTGCAAGGTGTGGTGTTGGGCGGCGACCCAACTACTGACCCGACGCGTCGGCCCGAAGGCCAAGACCCGCGCCGGGCGATTCAACATGGCGCCGGCGTCTGCGAGAAGGGCGTTGGCGGCGTCTGTCAACAGAGAAGAAGGATGTTTGTTATGCGCATGAACCGTGCTCTTTCTATCGCTGCGCTGACCGCGGCGGCCTCGGCCGCGACGTCGGTGAACGCCCAGAACGTCGAGCTTCAGGTGACGGTGGAGAACCTGGCGCCGACGAACGGCGTGACGTTCGCGCCGCTCCGCGTGGGTTTCCACAACGGGACGTTTGACGCGTTCAACAACGGCGAGGCGCCGTTCCTTTTGGGCGAGGCGGACATCGCCAGCGCTCCGATCGTGTCGGTGGCCGAGGGCGGCTCGGGCTCCACGTGGTTCCCGGCGTTCGCGGCGGCGGACCCGACGGCGACGCTCGGTTCGGTGCTGCCCGATCCGGCGGGGCCGTTGCTTCCGGGCGGTGTCGGGACGGCGACGTTCACGATCGACTCGGACATCAACCAGTTCTTTACGTTCGCGGCGATGGTGGTGCCGAGCAACGATTTGTTCATCGGGAACGACAACGCGCAGCAGTACCGGATTCTGGACGATGACGGGAACCTGCTGATCAACGAGATCATCCAGACGGGCGCCGAGGTGTGGGACGCGGGCTCCGAGGTCGCGGACCCTTCCGCGGCGGCGTTCGTTGTCGGCGGTGACAACTCGGCCCGGGTCAACGAGAACGGTGTGGTGTCATTCGAGTTGGACGAGCTGGCGGCGTTCGACGGTGTCGAGACGCCGGCGGGCTTCAACTACGACAACAGCCTGATCTCGGCCAGCAGCGAGATCTACCGGATCACGTTCCGCGTGATTCCCGCGACGCCGGCGTTCGCGGCGTTCGGTCTGGCGGGTCTGGCTGTGGCGCGGCGTCGCCGCTGACGCGTTCGCGATCTGTCTTTCTCGGGTCTCTCCTTCACTCAACTCGTGGTCAGCAAGCGGGCGTCCCCAAGCGCCCGCTTGTGTTTTTTGGGGATGGCGCCGGCGGCGTCTCGGGGACGTGGGCTTGGAATGGGTGGCGTGGCTAACACCGGCGGGGCGAACCGGGCTACCTTGCACGCGGTGCACGATTCGATTCTTCAAGCCGTGAAAGCCACGTGGGGCTACGACACGCTGAGGCCTTTGCAGGCCGAGGCGATTCAGGCGGCGATCGAGAACCGGGACTGCCTGACGGTGCTGCCGACGGGCGGCGGGAAGTCGTTGTGCTATCAGGTTCCGCCGCTGGTGACGGGGAAGGTGACTGTGGTGCTCTCGCCTCTCATCGCGTTGATGCGTGACCAGGTGCGGGCGTTAGAACTGAACGCGTACCCGGCGGCGGCGTTGCATTCGGGGTTGGAGCCGGGCGAGGCGCAGGACGTGCGGGCGCGGCTTCGGGCCGGGGAGTTGCGGCTGGTGCTGGCGGCGCCGGAGCGGGCGGTGACACCGGGCTTTCAGGCGCTGCTTGCCGAGCTGACCGACAGCGATCGGCTGGGTGCGATCGCGGTGGACGAGGCGCACTGCATCAGTCATTGGGGGCACGACTTCCGCCCGGAGTACCGCCGGCTGGCGGAGTTGCGGGAGACGTGCCCGGGCGTCGGGATGCAGGCGTTTACGGCGACGGCGACGCCGCGGGTGCGCGAGGACATCGCGCGGCAGCTCGGGCTGCGTGATCCGGTGGAGCATGTTGGTGTGTTCGACCGGCCGAACCTGACGTACCGCGTGGTGGCGCGGAACGAGCCCGCCAAGCAGATCGCCGATGCGGTGCGGCGTCATGCGGCGACGGGTGACACGGCCGGGGCGATTGTGTATTGCTTGAGCCGCAAGGACACGGAAGAGCTGGCGGGCAAGCTGCAAGGGCTTGGGCTGGATGCGCACCACTATCACGCGGGGATGGACGCGGACCTGCGGCACACGATCGAGCAGCGGTTTTTGAACGAGTCGCTGGACGTGGTGGTGGCGACGGTTGCGTTCGGGATGGGGATCGATCGGTCCAACGTGCGGCTGGTGGTGCACGCGACCGTGCCGAAGTCGATCGAGGCGTACCAGCAGGAGACCGGTCGCGCGGGGCGGGACGGCCTGCCCGCCGAGTGCCTGCTGCTGGATGCGCCGTCGGACGCGAACCGGTGGGAGCAGTTGATCCAGCGGAGCGCGCGGGAGAGCGGGGCCGACGCGGAGGCGACGAACGCTCAGATCGCGTTGGTGCGGCAGATGCGTCGGTTTGTGGCGTCGATGCACTGCCGGCACCGGCATCTATCGGAGCACTTTGGGCAGGCGTATGAGCCGCCAAATGAGTCGGAGGCGGGGTGCGGGGCGTGCGATGTGTGCCTGGGCGAAACCGAGCCGGTGGCGGACGGCACGCGCGTGGCGCAGATTCTTCTTTCCGCGGTGGCGCGGACGGGGCAGCGGTTCGGCGCGGCGCATATCGCGGATGTGGTTCGGGGAGCCGACACGCAGCGGGTGCGCGAGTTGGGCCACGACACGCTCTCGGTGCACGGGTTGTTGCAGTCGCACCCGAAGGCCGAGCTGGTCGCGTATTTGGATCAGCTCGTTGCGTGCAACGCGCTGGAGCGGACGGGCGAGCCGTACGAGACGCTGCAGTTTGCGGAGGATGGGGTCGCGGTGATGAAGGCGGAGACGGAGGTGCGGCTGATGCGGCCGCTCGGGGCTCGGTCGTCGCGGCGTGAGCGGAAGCGAGCGGCGGCGGTGGATCCTCGGCCGCTGGCGCCGGAGGAGCGGGCGTTGTTCGAGGCGATGCGTGGATTGCGCAAGTCGATCGCGGGGGAGAATCAGGTTCCGCCGTACGTGGTGTTCTCGGATGCGACGCTGCGTGAGTTGGCGCGGGCGAAGCCGGGTTCGCCGGACGCGATGCTGGAGGTGAAGGGGATCGGTCGCGCGAAGCTGGAGTCGTTCGGCGAGGCGTTCTTAGACCTCATCGCCGAGCACAGCGAGGCGTGAGGAGGCGGGCCGGTGGTCAGGGGACCCGATAGGTTCCGGAGCCGACGTCGAACTTGAGCGTGCGCTCGGCGGCGCCTCCGGTGAGGGCGGAGGCAAAGAAGACTTGGACGGCTTCATTGCCGATGCCGAGATCGAACGGGGTGTGGGTGCGTCCGATGCCCTTGGCGTCGGTGAAGTCGACGTAGACGGCGTTGGCGGCCATTTCAGCGGCGCGGCGTCGGGCGACGTGTCCTAGGCGGGCGCGTTGTTCTTCCCCCCACTTGAGCTTGCTGGCGGCGAGTGCGAAGTCGTCTTCGTTGGTGACGATGAAGACGCGGTTGCGGGCTCGGATCTGCTCGACCCATTGGGCGTGGCCTGCGTCGTTGGTGTCGGCGGCGACGAGGAGGCAGTTGTCGAAGACCTGCCACTCTCGGCCGAGGGTGGAGGATTGGAGCATTTTCTTGAGCAGGTAGTTGCCCATGGAATGGGCGAGCATGGTGAGCTTGACTGGGCAGGCGCGGCGTTCGAGTTCGACCTCGATCGCGCGGCGGGCTTCGCTTGGCTCGGGCGCGAGCACTTCGGCGACGGCGGCGACCATGCCGGAGGCGCCGCGGCGGTACTGGGCGATGACGCCGCCGATGCGGGCGAGGCAGCGGCTGAGCGCGGGCGCGGAGAGCTGGGCGACTTCTTTGTCTCGGAGGTAGCTGGCCGTGCCGGCGACCTTCTCGAGCCCGCCGCCGCCGCGTGAGGGCCAGCTCATCACGACGACTTCGACGTCGTAGCCAGCGCTGATGTGGTGGGCGCGGGCGAGGGCGCCGCGGACGTCGGTGTTGTATCCGTGGACGAAGAAGACGAAGTCGCGTCCTGCGGCGAGTCGTTCGAACATGCGTTCGATGACCAACTCGCTGCGCGGGATCGCGGCGCGGGTGCCGGCGTGGACCTCGGGCTTGAAGAGGGCGACGGAGCGCTCGAGGAGCGCTCGCGCCTTTGCGAGCTTGGCCGCGTCGCCGGAGGCGGCGGTCTGGGATTGCGCGGCGCCGTCTTCGAGAGCTTCGAGGACGCGCGCGGCGAAGACCTCGACGCGGGCTTGTTGGAGGGCGCCGAGTTCGGCTTTTTCCGATCTGGAGAGCGTGTCGCCGAGCAGTTCGACGTTCCACTCGTCGCCGGATGGGTCGGCGGGCTGGACATCGAGCAGGCGGAGTTCGCGGGGGCCCTTGCGGTTGAACCCGGAGCCGAACGCCTCGATCCCGTTCTTGCCCGATCGCACTTCACGGTTTGTCACGACGTACATCGCATCACCTCCGGACTCGCGTTCAGGCTACGCGGTGTTGTACCGCGGCCGCATCACTGCGCCCCCCGGTTATCCCTGATATTCATGTCAATGCGCACGCGTCGCGGTTGTTGGCGCCGATGAGTTTGCAACGTCCGAGCCATTCGATAGCTCAAACTGCGAGCCGACTGTCGGCAATCACCTGTTTTGGTGGTCCGTATCGCTTTGAGCATGACCACCGCTTGGCGCCGCTACCGATATCCATGCATGGCTTGTGCCCTACGGCCCACACAAGAAATCGCAAGGCGGTCTGTACGTCAACTCTCTGCGTTCACGCTGATCGAACTGATCGCGGTGATTGTCGTGCTGGCGATCCTGGCGGCGGTGGCTGTGCCGCGTTACTTCAACTACGCGGACGATGCCGAGCGGGCGGTCGCGAAAGCGGGCCGAGCCTCGCTGGTCGAGGCGATTAATCACTGGCAGTTGGCCGCGAGGCTAGACCCGTCTATGGGTGGCCCGAACCCGCCTACGCCGGCGGCGTCGCTCGAATCGCTGGATGCGTTGGCTCAGCTCACGCCCTGGTATGAGCCCGGCGATGTGATATTCAACGTTGACAACGGAAGCGTCAACAAATGGCACCCGCGGTACAAGACGGTCTCGGCGGGCCGGAGCAATGGCTGGGGACTGATCTGGTACAACCCCAACAATGCCGGGGTTCGGTTCCGCGTGCCCGATCAGGGCTCGGATCAGGCGACGCTGGAGTACTACAACATCGTGAACCAGTGCAGCCTGAGCAGCCTGAGCAGCACGTCGCGACAGTAGTGAAGCCGATAGGACGTAGTTCCGC
>JBCBZM010000141.1:0-4119 GCA_039815345.1 Planctomycetota bacterium
CCGTCGGTTCCAAGAAACCCGAGGCGTCCTCATCGAGCGCGAGCAGTTCGCGGACCTCAGCCATCAGCCGAGAATCACCTTCGCACGCCGACTCGAGCGCGGCTTCGCGTTCTTCGGGCGGCGTGTCAATTAGCGACTCGACGATCTCAATCGCTGGCTTCGGCATCGCCCGTCCCTCTCGGCTCGGCGCCGTCGACGCCCAACTCCCGCCGCAACCACGCCCGCGCCGCGCGCCACCGCCGGACCGCGGTGTTCCGGCCGATCCCGAGCAACGCCGCGGCCTGATCGATCGACAGCCCGCCAAAGAAGCGCAGCTCCACAAGCCTCGCGGCTTGCTCGCTGTCCGAGGCCAATCGACGCAGCGCCTCGTCGAGGGCCAGCACATCGACGCCCGACTCCGAAGCCGGCCCCCAACTCCCGATGCCGCTGTGCAGCGTGACGGGCCGGGCGCCGCCGCCGCGTTTGTCACGATCCCGCCCGCGGGCATGGTCCACCAGGACACGCCGGATGGTCCCTGCTGCGATGGACAGGAAATGCTCCCGGTCCTCCCACGCCGAACCGCTGAGCTGCGCGAGCCTCACGTAGGCTTCATTGACCACCGCCGTCGCTTCGAGCGTGTGCCCCGCGCGTTCCCGTCGCATGTGTTCATGGGCGATCGCGCGTAGAGACTCGTAGAGCTCCGCAGCCGCGGATCCGGCGTCGTCGGCGTTCGATGCGTCGTGCTCACTCAAACTGATGGTCCCGGCTGCGATCCCCGCAGAGGGTAACAGAGCGACTGCGTCGGGCATCGCACCATCTGTATCCTTTAACGAGTCCTTGGACGCAGAGCCGAAAGTCCGTACGCTGCACGCTGGAACAGCGTCGTCCGCCCCCTCGGTGGGCTGTCTCGCGGGGAGTGTTCTCGCTCCATCGGCGCTCGTTCAGGCGGGGATGCACGGATGGCTCCTTCTCTCAACGCACTGCCTCGAAATGCCTCGCCTTTGAGCGCCTCGCCTCTGAACGCATCGCCTCGCAACGCGGGGCGAGGCTCGGGCCGTGGTTTTACGCTGATCGAGTTGCTCGTGGTCGTCGCGATCATCGCGTTGCTGATCGGGATCCTGCTGCCCACGCTGGGCGCCGCCCGGCGTGCGGGTCGTCAGGCGGTGTGCGCCGCCAACCTGCAGCAGTTTGGCGCCGCCACCGGCGCCTACGCCGCCTCGTTCGACGAACGGCTCTTCAGCCTCACCTGGCGCCGCGGCCACCGGAACACGCGTTTCGCCGACCTCCGCGGCGCCGGCTCCAGCGAACTCGCAAGCGGCAAGCAGGTCGTAGAGATCCTGCGCACCAAAGCAGGCCAGGCGGACATGCCCGATGTCGCTCAAGAAGCCTCCGACGCCGGCACGAGTTGGACCGCCAACATCTTCTTCTCGCACGTCACGCTTCACGGCTTCATGGGCGAGTTCCCGATGCGACCCGCCGCCTGCCCGGAACACCGCGACCTGCTCGCCGCACAGGCCGGCGCCCTCTCCGGCATCGATCTCGACTTCGACGGCGAGTGGGATCCGGAGAACCCCGACGAGGTCGCCGAGGACGGACGCTTCAAATGGCACACGCCGTTTTCCTCAAGCTACGAGGTCGTACCCGCGGCGTACGACCGCTACCAGAGCATGCAGCCTCAGGCGCGGCCGGTCGATCCGATCCCGCGCAAACGCATCCGTAACGCGCTGCTCACCGTGTCTTCGGGCGCGCTGTCTGGCTACATCATGCCCATGGACGGCGAGATCGGCACAGCCGACCCGCGCGGCCAGGCTCTCGGCAACGTGCCGATCCATCTCGTTCGCTTTCCCGGACAAAAGGTCCACATGTTCGATTGGTTCGATCGGCACTCCGGCCCGACCGATCGCTACTACGCGCTGCCCGGCGCCGCCCAGCCTTTGCTCTTCTTCGACGGGTCGGCGCGCACGCTGCCGGTCGATGAAGCCAACATCGGCTGGCAGCCCGGTCGGCCGGAATACCCCGACAGCCCCGGCACGCCCGTGCCCGAGCAAGACACCGTCACGCAGTTCGACGGCGTCCGCGTGCCGATGCGGTTCAAGTGGACACGCGGCGGTCTGCTCGGCGTGGACTACGGGGGCTCGCCGCTCGCGCCCGCCCCGGGGCTGGCGCGATGAATCCTCGCCAGCCGCGCGCCTTTACGCTGATCGAGTTGCTCGTGGTCATCGCCGTGATCGCGCTGCTGATCGGCATCCTGCTGCCGGTGCTGTCCTCGGCGCAGCGCGCCGCGCGGCTCACACGCTGCGCGGCGAACCTCCAGCAGTTCGGCGTGGCGACCGGCGCGTACGCGGCCGACAACGACGGCCAGATCTGGGCCTTCACGTGGCGGAAGTTCCACCAGAACAGCCGGTACGCCGATCTCAACGGCTCGAGAAACACCTTCGTTGCCGTCGGTGATCAGGCCACGGACATCATCCGCCGGGAACTGTTCGAAGACCTGCCGGACGTCGCCAGGCGCACCCAGTGGCTCGCGCCCGTCTGGTACTCGCACCTGACGATCCTGCGGTACCTCGGCCAAGGCTACTCGTACGAGGCCGTCATCTGCCCGTCGGACAAAGGCAAACTCGATGACGCCGTCGATCCCAAGGCGTTCCGTGCGAATGAGCCATCCATCAAGTGGCATTGGTCTTTCAAGACCAGCTATTCACCCGTACCGGCTGCCTACGACCCCAACCAATCCACGGCGGTGAAGTCCACGGACCGCACCCGCGGCTCGGCGGTGTGGCGCAGGCAGACCCAGTCCAGCAGTTGGGGTTCCCATGTCTGGTGGGAGGACCGCCTGCGGACCGAGGAAGCGCCCCGCGGCGCCAAGATCGGCGGCGTGCGCATGCTCAACGTCGCTTTCGCTGCACAGAAAGTCCATCTGTACGACCGTGAAGAACGGCACTTCGGCCAGACGCGGTTGTACGCCACGCCCGGCGCCCGCCAGCCGCTGCTCTTCTTCGACGCGTCCGTGCGTACGCTCTCGATCGACGACGCCCAGCCGGCGTGGGACCCGCGCAACCCGGCCAACGCCGAAGGCCTGCTCCGGCGTGATCCGGTGACGAACACGATGATCTCGCCGCGCTTCCGCTGGACCCGCGGCGGCCTCCTCGGGGTCGACTACGGCGGCTCCGGCTCACGCATCGCGTCAGAGTCCGCAAGGTGAACCGCCCGCGTTCCGGCCGCGGATTCAGCCTTGTCGAACTGCTCGTTGCAGTGGCGGTCATTGCCGTATTAGTCGCGATCGCGCTGCCCGTGCTCGCGGGCGCCCGCCGCGCCGCACGCGCCACCGTCTGCGCGGCGAACCTCCAGCAACTCGGCGTCGCGACGAGCGTGTACGCGGGCGATGAACGCGATCAGATCTGGGCGCTCACGTGGCGCCGGGGCAACGAACACAGCAACTACCGCCGCCTGCATCGGCCGGGCTCCACCCGCGTCGCGCTCGGGGACCAGGTCATCGACGCGATCCGGCGGAAGGACTACGAAGCCATGCCGGCGCTCTCGCGCTGGCCGACGCTTGGGTGGGCGCCCACGGTCGTCTTCAGCCATGTCACGCTCATCGACTACCTCGGCGGCCGATTCCCCTTGCCCGCGACCCACTGCCCGGAAGACCGCGAGCGGCTGCTGACCGCCGGCGATCCGCAGGCCTATCGCCGGGGTGAGGTGACCGGACGCGTGCCCGAAGACAACGACCTGCTCTATGCCTACGCGTCGACGTACACGCCCGTCCCCGCGTCGTACGACCCCAACCAATCCCTCGGCGTGCGCTCGCACGAAACACGGCTCGGTTCGCCCGCTTCAAGGCGAATGTTCAACACGTCGTTCTGGGGGTACGAGTGGGCGGAGGACCGGATCCTGACCAACGTTCGCGGCGCCAAGGCCGGAGGGCTCCGGCTCGACCACGTCGCGCAGCCGTCGGCCAAAGTCCACGTCTATGACCACGCCGATCGGCACAGCCAGAGCGAGGCGCGGCATTACGCGCTGCCCGGCGCCCGCCAGCCGCTGCTCTTCTTCGACGCCTCCGTGCGCACACTCTCGATCGACGACGCCAACGTGGGTTGGAAACCCAACGACCCGAACGATCCTGAAGGCGCCCGTTTCCCG
>JBCBZM010000050.1:0-20328 GCA_039815345.1 Planctomycetota bacterium
TGACCATTCCTTTTAAGGAGTTTCTAAACTTAATGTCTTTTTGAATCGCATTTTCAATGTATTCCATGCGCCTTTCCATTGAAAGCTCATAAAAAGCATTCTTATGCTTCCGGATATAATTCTTAAACACCGCTATAAATCCAGGAAGTACGGCACCCACCAGAACGGCAGCATGAAGACGTACATGAATCCCAGCATCCACAGGCGTTGGACCAACGCGTCCAGGTATCCCGCTCCGGCGCCGTACTTCGACATCTCGTAGCCGAAGGCGGTCGGGTCGAACTGCCCTTCGGGTGATTCCATCCCGAAGAATCCCAGCACGACAAAGCTCAACGCCCATCCCCAAGCCAGAAGCACGAAACCGATTCCGACCTGCGCCCCGATCGGCAGCCGACGGAGCCACCACAACGCGACCAAGCCCACCGCCGCGTACGTCACCAAGATGTCTCCGTACCACAGCCCAAATGCGTGGACGAGACCCAGTCCCAACAGCACCGCCATGCGCCGATACCAAAGCCCGGCGCCGTTGCTCAGCCGACCGCCTTCAAACTTGCGGCCGTAGTAGATAGCGCCTGCGCCGAAGAGCAGCCCAAACAGGAACTGCATCTTCCAGGTGAACAGGGTCTGCATGCCCTGAAACACCCAACGCTCCGCGCCTGCGTACTCCAGCCCGCTCTCCGCGATCAGCCTCGGGTCCATCCCCACCTTCGAAGGCCACGCGAAGACGACAATGTTCACCGCCAGGATGCCCATCACCGCGAGGCCGCGCAGCGCGTCTACGACCAGATCACGGTCCTGCGCGGGCCGAACCGTTTGCGTCATTGCCCCATTCATCCGACGGCCTCCAAACGCCACCCTTCCATCTGATCCATCAGCGCCCCGGTTGCGCTCAAATCGTCCACCACCAAGTCCGCGCCGGCTTGGTGCAATGAGTCACGCGTTGCGCTCCCCGTCAGCACGCCGATCGACCGGGCGCCGACCGACTTGGCGCAGTCGATGTCCCGAGTTGTGTCACCGATGACGATCACCGACTCCCCCGCGATAGCGCGCTCGAACCGGGCGTGGTACTCGACCAACGCCGCCTCGGCCAGATGCTCGCGGATTGGCTTGCCCGCGACCGGGCACTCGGGCGAGGCGTCGCCCCAGACGCACACCTCGAACACGTCACTCCCGATGCCGCTCGCGTCCAGTTTCAGGCGGCCCGTTTCCTCGTAGTTCCCGGTCAGCACCCCGGCGGTTAGTGATGCAGCGTGCGCGACCCTGTCGACCAGTGCCGCGGCTCCCGGCAACGCCTCCACGACGCCCGGCGATCTCAGCCGCTCTTCCAATCGAACCGCGTAGGCCGACCTCAAGGCGCCGATCGTGTCGAGCGTAACCTCGACCGCGTTGACGCCCAGGATCTCGGCCATCAAGACCGGATCCAGCCCGCCCGCCGCGTCTACACCCTGGGTTGTGAACCTCGGGCCGAAGAGCCCGCGGCCGGCCAGTTCGATGGATGACAGCCCGGCGCCCTCGCTCCGCAGCAGTGTCCCGTCGATATCAAACAGCACCAGCACGCCGCTCTCCCGCTCAAGACTCCGGCTCGATCCGAGGAGCCGGGAACTCACACCTCAGAACTGAATCACGAACCCCGTTTCGTCCCGGGCGGGCAGCATCGCGCTGCGGTCCTGGGCCGAGATATTCGACGCCAAACCAGCCTCGACCGCGCCGAGCAGCCCTTCGACCTGATCGGCGGAGCCTTGAGCCTCGAGACGCACGGCGCCGTCGGGCTCGTTCCGCACCCACCCGGTGACGGCCCAGTCGGCGGCGAGCAAGCGGACCGCGGCTCGGAAGCCGACGCCCTGCACACGCCCCGCGTACACCACGGCTGCTCGGATGCTGTCGCCTCTGTCCATCACAGTTTGTACCACGCAAGCCCGCCGACGCCCATTCGGCGATTTCGGACGTCGCCCGAACGGCCAATCGGCCCAGCCTGCACGACTCCACCCCAATCGGGCCTCAGCCGCAGCCGAAACCGAAGTCGGTTGAACAACCCAACGTCTGTGCTACCGTGCAGGATGGCCCCCGCTGTGGCTGCCCGGCGGTCGATCCGATCCGAAGTTCGTGCGGCCCGAGTCCGTCCCGACCGAGCCTTTCCAGACAAGAATCACCCAGAGACGCTATGCCCTTCGAAGACGCCCAAGACGATGCACGCCGGGTCCGCGAGGCGGCCGACATCGTTCAGGTGGTCTCGGATCATGTGGCGCTCAAACCGAAGGGCCGCGAGTACGTCGGCCTGTGCCCCTTCCACGACGACCACAAACCTTCTATGGCCGTGGTGCCCCACAAGCAGATCTTCCACTGCTTCTCCTGCGGCGCCGGCGGCGATGTGTTCTCTTTCCTTCAGCGCCTCCAAGGCATGACGTTTCCGGAAGCGCTCAAGCACCTCGCCGAACGCTTCGGCGTCACGCTCACGCCGCGTCGGCCGCGTGCTCCGGGCGCCGCGCCTCAAGAGCAGACGGGCGTTGCACGCGCCGACATCATCGCCGCCAACCACACGGCGATGACGTTCTTCAAGGCCATCCTCCGGCACGAAACCCACGGCGCTTTGGCACGCGAGACCATCCAAACGCGCGGCATCGCGGAGGACATGGTGGAAGCGTTCCATCTCGGCGCCGCGCCCGAGCTTTGGGACGGCCTGCTCCGTACCGCGGAGGCCAAGTCGATCCCCACGGACCACCTCGCGGCCGCGGGGCTGCTCAAGACCCGCGACTCGGGCGGGCACTACGACGCGTTTCGAAACCGCCTCGTCTTTCCTATCCACAACCAGACCGGGCAGGTGATCGCCTTTGGCGCCCGGAAGCTGAACCCCGAAGACGAGCCCAAATACCTGAACAGCCCCGAGCACGCCGCGTTTGATAAGTCCTCGACGCTCTTTGGCTTGTACCAGGCGCTCAAAGGCATCAAGCGCACCGGCGCCGCCATCATTACCGAGGGCTACACCGATGTCATCGCCTGCCATCAGCACGGCTTTGACAACGCCGTCGCGACACTCGGCACCGCGCTCACGGCGCGGCACGCCAAGGTGCTGCGACGCCTGACCGAGAGCGTCATCCTGCTGTTCGACTCCGACGAAGCCGGTCAACGGGCTGCAGATCGTGCGACCGAGATTTTCTTCACCGAGTCCATCGACGTTCGCGTGGCGGCGTTCACCGACGACATGCCGGCCAAGGATCCCGACGAACTGCTGAAGACCGAACCCGGCCCGGATGCGTTCCGCGCGATGCTTGATCAGGCCCGGGATCTGCTCGAGTACCGGTTTGATCGGCTCCGGACGCGCATCGAGCCCCTGGGTACCGCGGCCCGGGCCAACGCGATCGAGGACGAAATCAAAGAGCTCGCCCGTCTGGGCGCGACGCGTGTCGGCCCGGTGCGTCGGGCGATCATCCATGCACGACTGGCCGAACTGGCGCGTTTGCCCGAGTCCCAGATCGCCGCGTTGATCGCCTCGGCCCGGGTCCCGAGCCGAGCGGCCGACAGCGCCGGCGACGCGCCGCCATCCACGAGTCGGACCCGAGGTGTTGGCGCTCCGGCCGAGCACGCCCTCGGCTGCCTGCTGACACTGCCCTCGTTGCACGCGGATCTCGAGCGTTCGGACCTCGCGCTCATCGCCGCGCACGCCTACCCTCACGCCGGAGAAACCGAGGTCGCCCAAGCGGTGCAGCGCATCGCGGGTTCCGGCGCCCAGCCGGGTCTCCAGTCTGTCCTCGACCTTCTCGAGGACCCCGGGGCCAAAGACGCAGCCGTGAATCTGCACGAGCACGTCAGCACGATCACCGAAGCGAAGCCCGATCGGGTCGCGTCATACTTCCAAGGCTGCATCCAGCGCCTCCGCGAAGCCGCGATGCAATCATCCGAACAACCCGCCGACACCCAGACCGAATCGCTCGATGCATTGGCCCAGCGGGTCGCGGCCCTCTCAAGATCACCCGACCGGAGACGGCTGCCCAAGCCATCTCCCTAGCCTCAACGCAACCACCCCGCTTCCATCCATTGACGACGACGACCACGCCTCTGACCAAGCCCGAGAGAAGAAAGACGAAAGGCGGCCTCCCATGATCAGCCTCATCGACGAGCTGCACCCCGCCGTGCTCGGTCTCATTGAGATGGCCCGCCATCGCGGCTGGCTTTCCTACGAGGAGGTCAACAACACGATCCCCGATGAGATGGTGGACCCCACGCGCATCGATGAGTTGCTCGTGATCCTCGACTCCGTGGGCATCGAGGTGGTCGACGAGCTTGAGTACCGCGCTCGCCTGCACCGCCTGCGCCTGGAGCGCGGCGAGGAAGCTGGCCAGAACCCGCTGTCCGATCTTCAGCTCAACCGCCCCGTTTCGAATGCCGCCAAGCCCCACCGGGCCATGTCCGTCGCCGGCGGCGAGCGGAACAACGAAGCCGCGGTGCTGCAGAAGAAGATCTCCGAAATCACGAAGGCCGACGCTGAGGACGCGACGGCCGACGCGAAGCTCGAAGCCGAGGAAGTCGCCAAGCTCCAGAAAGAGCTCGAAGAAGCGGTGGCCGACGACTCGGCCGGCAAGCGGATCGACGATCCCGTGCGCATGTACCTGACGCAGATGGGTTCGATTCCGCTGCTCACGCGGGAAGAAGAAATCCGCCTGGCCAAGAAGATCGAGACCACGCGAATGATCTTCCGCCGACGCTGTCTGGAGTCGGACTACATCCTGGCCCAGGCGGCTGAGACGCTGCGGCTGGTACACAAAGGCGAACTGCCGTTTGATCGCACGATGCGGATCTCGACGGCCGAGGAGAACGCCAAGGACAAGATCGCCGCGCGCATCCCGTACAACCTCAAGACCATCGAGCGCCTGCTCGACCAGAACCGCGCCGACTGGCAGGCGATGAACGACCTGCCCAAGTCGCAGAAGAAGAAGCGGCGCGAGATCCAGGTGCGCATCGCCGTCCGCCGACGCCGACTCGCGGCCCTGACCGAAGAGCTCTGTCTCCGCACCGGCCGGATCGTGCCGCTGATGCGCAAGCTGCGTTCGATCAACAAGAAGATCGAGGATCTCACACGCCAGCTCGAACAGGCCAAGGCCAAGCCCGGCGCCTATGACGCCGAGGACATCGCCGTGATGGGCGAAGAACTCGACGGGCTGCGGGCGCTCGTGCTCGAAGAACCCGAGGAGCTCGCCCGGCGCATCCGCGGCATCAACACCGTGTTCTGGGAGTACGAGCAGGCCAAGCGCGACCTGTCCGGCGGCAACCTCCGTCTCGTGGTCTCCATCGCCAAGAAGTACCGCAACCGCGGCCTCTCCTTCCTGGACATCATCCAGGAAGGCAACACCGGCCTCATGCGCGCCGTCGATAAGTACGAGTACAAGCGTGGGTACAAGTTCTCAACCTACGCGACGTGGTGGATCCGCCAGGCCATCACCCGCGCGATCGCCGATCATGCCCGCACCATCCGCATCCCGGTCCACATGATCGAGACGATGTCGAAGCTGCGGAACATCCAGAAGGCGTACCTGCAGGAGCACGGCATCGAGCCGACGATGGACGAGCTTTCCGAACTGGCGCAGATGTCGCTCGAAGATGTCCGCCGGGTGATGAAGATCTCCAAGCAGCCCGTCAGCCTCGACCGCCCTGTCGGCGAGAGCGAAGACTCGTACTTCGGCGACTTTATCGAAGACGAACGCCAGGATGCGCCGTCCGACGCCGCGGCCCAGGAGATGCTCAAGCAACGCATCGAGGGCGTGCTCAAAACCCTCACCTACCGCGAGCGCGAGATCATCAAACTCCGCTACGGCATCGGCGACGGGTACACGTATACCCTCGAAGAAGTCGGCCGGATCTTCAAGGTCACCCGCGAGCGCGTGCGTCAGGTCGAGGCCAAGGCGATCCGCAAGCTGCAGCACCCGGTGCGCGCTCGCAAGCTGCAGGGGTTCGTGGAAGGCTCGGTGTACAAAGAAGTTCGAACCGACAACCCAGAGTCGTAGCTGGTCTCGGTCTTCGACCGGTGCTTGGATGTTTTAATCGTACCTTTCAAGGCTGTTCGGCAAGGGCTTCGAGCAAGCGGAGGTACGGCGCCCCGAGCGAAACTGCGAGGAATAGCAACGCAAGCCCGCACGCAAGCGCGAGCAATGCAAGCGAAAGCCTAGGCCAGCGAGCTCGCGGCGCCGAAATCGACGAGAGCGAAGGCACGATCAATGCAGCCGCGTACACAGGACCTGCGAACACAATGCCTGGTAGCGCCGCGCCGGGGCCGGCGCCGCGGAGCCATCGGCTCGCTTCGATCGTCGCGGTCGCAAGGATCGGTAATGCGACGCCGAAGTCGACAAAGACCGCCTCCAACCGGGGCGTGACGAACCAGAGCACAATCGCAACCCCGAGCCAGAGCGACAGAGTGCATCCGAGCAGCACCACGGGCTTTCGACGCTCGCCATTCATAAGAAAGCCTCCTAGGGCGTGCGAACGCCCTAGAAGTCAGAATATCTCACTTCCTCTTACGGGCAACCCTCTGCCCAGAGAGCTAGGTAGCAACTGAAGTCGCTCAGCGTCACACCGTCGCCGCCGCCCGTGTCGATGTCGCACGTGCCATCGGGCGTGATGTCGGCCGCCGCGTCGGCTTGGGACCACAGGCTCAGGTAGTAGCTGAAGTCGCTCAGCGTCACGATGCCGTCGGGCACGCCGTCGCCCGTGCCGTCGGTTGTGACGTCGGCGAGGCACTGCGCGATCGGCGTACCTAAGTAGCTTTCCAGATACAGCGACGCGTGGTGCAGTTTCTGCATGGGCGTGGCGCCGTCGGGCGAGAGCAGCAGGTAGACCGAATCGCTGGCCGCCACACCCGGCGCATCGGTGCTCAGTTCGAACTCGAGCGCATGGATCACGCCGCTGGGCCGAGCGCCGATATCGAAGGCGAGGTCCAGATCCAAAGCCCCGCCGGCGGGGACGGTCGACACCAGGTCCAAGGCGCCGGGCGTCACGGTCGAAACGGTCACCCCGCCGTAGGTCACGAAGATCTCTTCACTCGCGTCCAGGGGTTCCATCACGGGCACGGTCCCGGCCATCGGCATCATGGGCGGCGACACCCACTTGGTCCCGCCGACCAGCGTCAGCGTGACGTCGTATCCCTCCAGCGCGCTGCCCGCGAATACATCGAACCCGGGCAGGTCGGCCGAGGACGCCTGCACGCTCGGCACGGGGTTCCAGTTCCAGTGATCGTGCAGCGCGTTGTAGTACCCGCGTTCCACGCCGCCGCCGTCGTCCACGCCCAGGCTGTTATACCCGTGCGCGACGAGTTGTCCCTCGTGCACTTTGATCTCGAACCGGCGCCCGCCGTGCCCATAGGACGCGGCCGCGATCAATCCCAGAGCGCTCAGCGCGCCCACTGCTTGCTTCCACTGCATCTCAAACACCGTTTCTCCGGCGAAGCCGCCGGCAATCGTTTCTTTACAAATCTCGCTTGAACGCGCAATCACATCGGATCGCGCGGATCGAAACTGTGCCGTGTACGACTCTCGTACACGGCGTCGAACGCACGCGCCTCCGCGTGCCCATCGAGAAAGCCGTACGTCGAGATGGCTTTCCAGGTCCCCGCATCCCCGCCGTGCGCGTTGGTCTGCATCTCGCCCGCGGCCTTGCCCGGGATGGCGCCCGCGATGGGGCTCCACCAGAGCGTCGGATGCACGTGATCCCGCACCGCGGGCGCCCCATCGAACGCCGCGAGAACGAAATGCACCGTCGAGAACGGCCGGCGCGCCTGCGCAAGCTTTCCCACGGCGGCGTCCGAGTTGTTGTCGGGCGAGAGCAGGTAGTTCAGCGAGTAGCTGCTCTGACGGAACAGCCCCCCCACCGACTCGCCGTCCGGCCCGAAGTGACGGCTGCGGTCGACGGGCGAGCGCAGCAGCAACGCCGGGTCGTACGCGCGCAACGCGTCGATCCAGGTTCCGCCGTGCGACGTCCCCAGCATCCAGCCGTCATGTTCCAAGGCGTACGCCCAATGCGCGGTCTCGAGACTGCGCATGTTCACAAGGCACACCGTCCGCTGGGCCGCGTCGCGGGATCTTGCCAGCCCGGGCAGGAGCAATCCCACCAGGACCGCCACGATCGAGATCACGACCAACAACTCGATCAGTGTGAACCCGCGCCGCGTCACGCGGCCGCGCGGGCATGCCCCGAACCATGGGCGCCGCCGGATCGCCGAGCAGGCCATCCGTGCGCTCCGATCCACATTCTCACAAATGAACGTTCGCGGCAGAAGATCAACCCAAGCCGAACGGAGTTGCGCGCAGGGCACGTCCGCCGATCAGCCACGAGCAGACTCAACCGAGGATCGTCTTCGGCGGCGGGGGCTCGACGCTCAACGCCCACACCCCGGGGCCACGCCCCGCATCGCACAGCACACGCTCGACGCGCGGCCTGGCGTTGCGTTCGGCCGTCGCGACGCCGCGAAGCCCGAGCACGGGCGCCAGCACGATCAGTCCGTCTCGACCGCCGCACCCCATAGGGGCCATCTCGGTCCGACCCAACCCACCCGGGCCCGCGTCGCTCTCGATCGCCAGTTCGGCGTGTTCGTCCGAGCCGACCGGGTCGTCAGCGGGACACAGCGGGCAGTACCGCGCCGCCGCGGCGGCCGCCATCATCCCGCGGGTTCCCGTGGCTTGGCCGGTCTGCGCGTAGTCGGGGACATCCACCCCCTCGCGAGCCGCCCAGGCGAGTTTCGCCGACATCGTGTGGCACCGGCACGAGGTCCAGCAGGCTCGGGCCGACGCGCAGCCGCAAGCGCTGCCCTCGCAGGGGTACCGCTCGCCCGCCCATCGCATCAGCACCTTCGAGACCATTCCCGGCCCGGGCAGCACACCGACGGAGGCGAGCGTGAGCGCGCCCAAGACCAACGCCACCGCCCCCGGGCCGAACGCCCGCCTACGGAAGCGCCTGATTCGGCGCCGCAAACTCCCCTTTGTCTTGCCCAACCGGAATTTCTCCTGCGAGACCGAAGCATATCGGTTCTCATACAAGGGTCAACCCTTGAAAATCTCCCATTTCAACACGGAACGCTCCCGATTCCTCTTTGTCACGGCTGCGCCCCGCGCGACAATCTGGAAGAACATTCCGAGGGTCTCACCGGTTCACCCTTCTGTTCAGGAAGCGGATCGGAACGCCCGAGCCGTGAGAGAACACGGCGAGCCCCATCTGCCTCCGAGGCCGAATCAGGCCCAAAGAAATCGAGGGCTCGCCGAGGCCAACAACCGGCCAGACATCCAGAAAGACGGGAGTTCCACATGTTGCCTCGCTTCGCATTCGCTTCAGCCATCGCCGCAGCCGCCGCGTTCTCCAACGCCGCCCATGCCGGGCCGCGGGTCTCCACGATCACCAAAAAGACCGTCGTGCACGCCGAGACCTGCCATGCGCCGGTCCGGGGCGACCTCCACCGGGTGCACCACTCCCCGCTGCTCGACTACTCGCTCTCGTCGTACGACACCCCGCGGTACGTCCACCACAACCGGTATCCGAACCGCGTGACGCGCACCATTACAACGGTAACCCGCAGCGGCCACGCGCCCTCGCGGTTTGTGGATCACGATCGCCGGTTCGGCGCCGCGGTCCGCCACGCCTCGCCGTACCGCGACGTTCGTCGCGAGCACACCTACATCAACCACAAGCCCAACGCCAACTTCGGCGTGTCGGTCTCCATCGGCAACGCCTACCCCTCCTACGGCCATCGCTACGGGCACAGCCGCTACAGCAAGCACCCGACGTACAAGCGCACATACGGCCACAGCTACAGCCGCGGGCACGGTTACAGCCCCTATCGCCACGGCGCCAAGCGGTACGTCAAGCATCCCTCGCGCAAGAGCTTCGGGCATCACCAACGCCTGCAGCACGCGCCGCGGCACCTCTCGCACCGCCACAGCGGCTTCTCGTCCCGCCGGGGCGTGCACAGCCGGAGCCACTTCCGCTCCGGCCACCGCTCCATCCATCACGGCTCGCGTCGGCACCGCTAGGCCACTCACACAGTTCAACCTGTGACCCACCACTCGACAAAGTGCGCAGGACGCGCGACCAACTTCGACAACGCCCCCGACCCACACGGGGGCGTTGTCAGTTTGACGGCCATCCGTGTGCGGGACCTGCCTCACTCCGATTCTGAGCTATCGCGCACTCCAATCCGCGCACTCTGACAGTCGGCCAGCAAAACGAAGCGAAAATCACAGACATTCAAGGTGCAACGGCTGGCGAGCCTCTCGTCGTGTGGCACGTTCGGTTCAGTACGCTCGTGCCACTTGGGAGGCGTCGATGTCGCGCTCGCGATGTTGACGGGGATAACGACCGCTCCGACCGGAGCAAGCGATCCCCTGTTTGGGAGAAGGACCACATCATGAAGAAGTTTGCACTGACCACCGCCCTCGCGGGCGCCGCGATCGCCGCGTCCGCACAGGCTCAGGAGTTCGATGTCATCGGCGGCTCCACCAGCGTGCTGCTCGACACCGCGCTGCTCAGCTCGGCCGCCGGCCTCGATCTCTTTGGCACGGTGGGCGATGTTCTCCCGGGTGACCTCGGCATGGGCAGCGTGGCCTTCCCGATCAACGCCCGCGACGGCTCTCTGCCGACCACGTTCTCCTACGACGCCGGCCTCGCCTCATTCTCCGGCGCCATCGAGCACGAGGGCGGCGTGCAGTTCAACGACGGCGCCGTGACGGTCGGCGACTTCACGATCGGCTTCGACGCCGGCCGGGTCGCGGGCGACAACTCCGGCTTCTTCGTCGAGTCGACGCTCTCGATCGCCGCGATTCTGTTCGACGTGCAGTTGAAGGACCCGGCGCCGATCGCCGACGCCTCGGACCTCATCATCAATGCAGACCTCGTGGTCAGCCCCGAGTTCGCCGCGTTCCTGGGCGATGCCGGCCTGACCGGCGCGGATGTCGGCGACGCGCAAATCAACGCGATCGTCCCGGCGCCCGCTACGGCCGCCGTGCTCGGCATCACTGGCATGGCCGCGATCCGTCGTCGCCGCTAAGTCTCGCGTGACATCCTCATGACCCTCGACAAGCCGGCGCCTTCGCGTCGGCTTGTTTCTTGCGCGGCAAGCGTTACGGACCTGGTTCGTAGCGGAGGAGTTCTCGGAGCTCATTGTCTTCGGTGACCATCGCGACCTTGGGACGGTGCAGCCGGTACTCATCGTCGGTCATCTGGGCGAAATGCAGGATGATGACCTTGTCGCCGGGCTCGACTTTGTGGGCCGCAGCGCCGTTGACCTCGATGGCTCCGGAACCCGGCTCTCCGCGGAAGATGTAGGTCTCGAAGCGTTCGCCGTTGCGGCAGTTGGCGACGAGCACGCGGTCGGAGATTCGCAGGTCGGTGGCTTCGAGCAGGTCGGCGTCGATGGTGATGGAGCCCTCGTAATCGGGGTTCGCTTGTGTGACGGCGGCCATGTGGATCTTGGAATACAGAACGGGTCGGAGCATTCCGTGAGGGTAGGACGCGGCCGTCACCCGCGGCGGACGAGGAGCCGGCGGGCGGTTTCGCCAGTGATCTCGAACACCGAACCATGGCGATGGCCCGGCGGGAACGAGACCTGATCGGTGACGTCGCGCCAGTTGACGAGGTCGCTGGAGCGGACGGCGCCGTAGAAGCCCTTGGAATAGGCGTCGAAGTAGACGTACCAGCTTTGGCCGACGCGCAGGGCGGAGGGCGCTTCGGTCCAGGGGCGGGTAAACGTGGCCGACGGCTCCGACCACGGTCCGCGCGGCGTTGGGCCGGTGGCTAGACGCATGGCTTTCATGCGCGGGTCGAGTCGTTCGTCTTTGTAGATCAGGTAATAGGTTGTGCCGAACGCGCTCCGTACGGGGAGCATGGTGGCATCGATGACGATGTATCCGGGGTCGAACAGGACGAAGGGCTCGGCGAACGTCTCGAAGTCTCGGGTGGTCGTCGCCCAGATGCGGTGATTGCCGACGGGTTCACCGCCCGCGGTTTCGGGCGGCGCGTAGCCGGCGACCGTGCTCGACCAATGGATGAGCCATTGCTGCTCGGCTTCGAGCCAGAACAGCTCGGGCGCCCAGCAGTGAGTCACGCCCGGGACCGACGCCATGACCGGCAGCTCGCGCGGCTCCGACCATTCGACGAGATCGTCGCTGTTGGCGTAGCCGATGGCGGGGATGTACGGGCCGAAGTCGCCGTTGGTCCAGACCATGTGGAAGCGGCCGTCGGGCCCTTGGGCGATGTGCGGATCGCGCATGCCGGGCTCGGCCGCGAGGATCGGGCGGTCGTTGTTGAGCGTGCGCCAGCGGACGGCGTCGTTGGAGTAGAGCAGGTGGGCCGTGGGTGGGTGGACATCCCGGAACGAGGTAAACAGGTAGTGCCGATCGCCGGGCTCTGGGCGCGCCGCGGTCTCGGATTGTCGGACGGGCCCGACCCGGGTTTCCGGAGCGCGGTACACCGGATCGAGTGTCCAGCGGGTGACCTTGCTGGTGCACGCGGGCAGCGCGGCCGCGATGATGACGGCAGCAATCCATCGGTGGGCTAATCGCAAAGGCGGCTTTTGCATGCGCCGGAGCGTACCGATACCGCTTGCTGGGCTCGCTCGATCAGGCGAGCGTGGGCCGGTCTTCTTCGCCGAACCACCGGCGGAGATTGTGGTCTTTGAGCGCGGACTCGCGGTCGGGAAACTCTCGAAGCGTGAACAGCAGGCGCGAATCGCCCAGGCTGATCTCGGCGCCGTCGTCGAGGAAGGCCGAGTCTTCGACTTCGCCGCCGGCGAGTTGGACGCCGTTGGCCGACGCGTTGTCGATGACCTCGTATCGGCCTTCGTCGTGGTTGAAGCGGACGGTGCAGTGCCTGCGCGAGACGGCGTCGTCGACGAGTTGGATGGTGCAGTCGGAGAGCCGCCCGACGGTCGTAGTACCGTCGGTGATCGGGTAGTAATCGCCCTTGTTGGGGCCTTCGATGACGATGAGGGAGGGCATCGGTCGTTCCTTGTCTGTGATGCTTCGGCGAACGCTTGGGAAGTCTAGTGGTTGTGAACGAAGCGGGTCAGGGTGTGTCGGCGCCCGCGGCTTTGGTGTCGGGCGTGGCATAGCGGCGCCACTGCGACGTGTTGGCGGCCGGGGCGAGGTTGGTGTATGCGTCCTGGCCTTGTGCATCGAGGAAAAGGGCGACCGTGGGCGGGGCGTAGCTCGGGGCTTGGCGAGGCAAGCCGCCGGAGGCCGGGGGGACGGCATTGGCCATAGAGGCCACCCCGTCGGCGGGCGACCCACGTGTGTAGGTATCAGCGCCGGCGTCCTCGCGGAACAGCGCGGCGGCGTGGTTGGCTGCGAACGCAGCGGAGGCGGAGCCAAGCGTATACGTGTCGTCGCCCTGCGCTTCGTGCACGATGGCGACCGCGCGGCGATCAGCGGCGGCGAGCGTGTGACCGGGCGCGAGCGTACTTGCGGCGGCTCGAGGGGGCGTGTCGGCGTTGTATCGGTCGTTGCCCTGACCTTCGAGAAAGCAGGCCGCGGCGTGGCGACTCGCCGCGGCGAGCGCGTGCGGACCGGTGGTGTAGCGGTCGTCGCCGCGGCGATCGTCGAAGATGGCAAGCCCGCCTTGGTAGCCGGCGGCGAGCGACCATGCGGCGGCGTCGTAGATGTCGTCGCCGGCTTCGTCGATGAGCAACGCGATCCCGCCGTCGGCGGATTGCCCGTCGGCGCTGTCGGCTTGCCGGCCGAGCGTGGCGGCTTGAACGAACGCCGGCGCCGGGTCGCCCAGGACCTGCGATGTGTGCGCATCCGCGGGGTACGGGGCGGCTTCGTAGGTGTCGTCGCCGGCGAGGTCGATCAGCGCGCCGACGCCTCTCGGACCGGCGAAGCCTTGGGCGCAGCGCGCGGCGGTATAGGTGTCGGCGCCGCCGAGATCGATGACGGCGCCGAGACCGGCGCGTGCGGCGCCGAGGCCGAACTGCCCACGAAGTGTGTAGGTATCGGATCCGGCGTAATCGATGAGCAGGCCGACGCCGAAGTGGGCCGCGCCGAGTGCGGCGTCTCTGGCTTGATAGTCGTCGTCGCCCGAGAGATCCGCGAGAATGCCGAGGCCCGCGAGGCCAAACGCCAACGACGCGGGCTCTTCGGCGCGGTACTCGTCAGAGCCCTGAAGGTCGAGACAGAGGGCGAGCGGGAAACGCGGAGAAAGGGGCACGGCGTGCCGGCCTGTGTAGCGGTCGGAACCGCCGACATCGATCGTGATGAACGCGGGCTCGGTGATCTCGTCATCGGTGGCGCCGTAGACGCGGATGTCGCCGAGCGCGGTGCGCAGTCGGAGCGGATCGACGTCGGCGAGATAGTTGGAACGCGCGGCTGGGTCGGCGAGGTACTCGGCGATGGCGTGTTCGTAGTGCCTCAGGAAGATCGCGGCGCCGATCGCAAAGTCGTCGTAGCGGGCGCCGTCGATGAAATCGAGCGCGCGGCGCCGAAGTTGAACACCCTCGACGCGATCCTCCTCGTCTTGCAGATCCGATTGACGTCGCTCGAGGACATCGCTGGCCGGAACAAGCGGGCCCACAAAGGGTGTGTTGAGGAACGCGAACAGCGCCTCCGGTTCGAGCTCGTCGGCGTCGGAGGGATCGGACAGATTCATCGCCGCGAACTGGGATCGATGGGTGGCGTCGCGTAGCCAAGGCCGGGCGTGGTCGGCGGCGATATAGAGGCGGATGACGAGGCGTTGCACAGACTCTGGAAGTTTGCGCCACGCGCGTTCGTCAGGGCCGGCGAGTACAAGCCCGCGGAGGCCGTCGGGCACACGCCGCGCGAGCACGAAGCGTATGGATTCGCTGGGCGTCAGGCCTTCCGGGATCCACGGGACGCCCCAGCCTTCGGACGGCGGCGGCGGGAGCTTGGGGTTGGAGGTCGCGCCGAGGAGCGCGAAGGCGTTGCGGACGAGCTCGGGCGTGTTGTCGGCGTGCACCAGAAAGGGCTCGCTGACGGCATAGGCGAGATTGGGCGCGTCAAGAGGCCGGGCGAGCGCTTCGCGGTGGATCGGCAACTGAGCGCGGCGCGGCGACTGGATCGCGAAGTCGTATGGCGAAAGCCCGATGCGCTCATCGGGCACATTGGCCTGGACAAGATCACGCCACGCCACGTCGGCCTGTGAGGGCGCGGGTTGCGGATCGGTAGTCGGCTGCTGTGCGGGCGCGAGAGACGAGATGATCGCGGCGAAGGCGACGCAGACGATCGATCGGGCGCCGGGGCGTTGGGGTCGCATGGACGCAGGCTACCGCGTCGGCGGTGAGTCGGAACCGGAAAGGTCGGTGTTGATGATCCAGCCGCCGGCCAGCACGAGATCCGGGCGGGCGGCTTCGTAGAGCACGACGGCTTGGCCTGGAGCCACGGCGTGCTGGGGCTCATCGAACACCACGTCGAAGGCGCCGGTGCGGCCCGAAGGGGCGAGCGACGTGGGCAGGGGCTTGTCTTCACGACGCGACACTGTCGCCGGAACGGGCGCCGAGTTAGAGCGGTAGCGGGCGAGCACCGGAACGGGCTCGTGCAGCGACGGCGGCTCGGTCGTGAGCCAGTTGGCCTCGGCGGCGGTGAGGGCGGTGACGCAGGTGTCCTCCCGCTGGCCGACGGTGACGGTGTTGGCGGTCGGATCTTTCGAGATGACGTAGAGCGGGTAGGCGGCGGCGAGGTTGAGGCCTCGCCGCTGGCCGAGCGTGAACTTGTGCTGCCCCTGGTGCTTGCCGACAACGTCGCCGTTTGTGTCGAGGATGTCACCCTCGACGCTCACCTCGGGACGCTTGCGCTCGACGAGGCCCGCGTAGTCGTTGTCCGGAACGAAGCAGATCTCTTGAGAGTCGGGCTTATCCGAAACCGGCAGCCCGCGCTTGTCCGCGGCGTCGCGCAGCGCCTGCTTGCTCTCGTACTCGCCGACGGGGAGCAGCGTGGAGGCGAGTTGCGGCTGAGGCACGCCGAAGAGGACGTAGGACTGGTCTTTGTGGTGGTCGCGGGCGCGGGCGAGCCGTGGCGTCGATGTGGAACGGTCGATGCGCGCGTAGTGCCCGCTGGCGACGTGGGCCGCGCCGATCTGTTGGGCGTAGTCGTGGAGCTTGCCGAACTTGAGCCAGTCGTTGCAGCGCACGCAGGGGTTGGGTGTTCGGCCTTGGGCATAGGCGTCGGTGAAGTAGTCGATGATGCGTGCGAAGTCTTTCTTGAAGTTGACGACGTAGAAGGGGATGCCGAGTTCGGCGGCCACGAGGCGTGCGTCGGCCGCGTCGTTGATCGAGCAGCAACCCTGGTGTCCGATCTTGACCTTGGCGGGTTCGCAGGCGGCGCCGGGCGTGAGTTCGTCGAGCGTTTCACCCGGGGAGCCGAGGCGCATGAACACCCCGACGACGTCGTGCCCGGCGTCTTTGAGGATGGCAGCGGCGACGGAGGAGTCGACGCCGCCGGACATGGCGAGGAGAACCTTGGAGGGCATGCCGACAGGGTAGGAACGCTCGCGGGTGCGTAAGCCTTGAACCGGATCGGCAGTGGGCGGAGGAGGCGGGCTCGACCGCTCCAGTTCGGATCGTTTCTACGTCGGATCCTTGGGTGGATCGGGGTCGACGAGCGGAATGGGTGCATCGTCACGCTCGGGGGCTTTGGGTTGTGGGAATGGGGGCTGGGGAACCGAGGGTTCGCCGATCGGGCCCGGCGTGGCGATCGGGATGTCCGCGGCTTGGCGCTCGGCGGCCTCGCTCGCACGGGCGGCGCGGCGTTCGGCGATGCGAATGTCACGCTCGGCGGCGTCGAGGTTGTTCTTGAGGGCCCAGCGGACGGTGTTGGTCAGTTGCGCGTTGCAGATGAGGAAGAGCAGGAAGCCGATCGCGGAGAGCGCGGCCGAGAACATCGCAACGAGCGCCGACCCGCTGGCGAGGAAGCCGAGCAAGCCCGTGCTTCCGGCGCCGATGCGGATGACCAGGACCGCCAGCAGGTAGATCGACGTGAACACCGCCAAGCCCCACGCGGCGGCGAGGTACCGCTGACCGAGACCGGATTCGCCCGCCCAGTCGGCGATGGCGCCGAGGTAGTACGCCAGCGGGCCGAGACCGATGAAGGCCGGCAGCATGGCCAAAAAGAACACCACGCTTCCGATCGCAAGGCCCCAACCCGGCAGCGGCGCCGCGACAAGCAACAGCGCGAGCGCGGCGAGGACCCAGCAGCCTTGCAGCGCACGATTCACGAGGCGGAAACGCGGGGAATCGAGCGTGGCGTCTTTGACGGTGTGCGCGGCCTTGGCACGCTGGAGCGTCACCAGAAAGACGGCGCCGGACCATGCGATGGCGACGGCAAGAAAGATGGCCGCGTTCGTGACCGCGGCGGGCCCCGCGGCGGACGCGGCGCGGGTGAGCGCAAACGGGAGCGCGATCGCGGTCACGGTAAGAAAGAGCACCGAGTACATGAGCTGGCGGAGATAGTCGGGCGGCGTGTCGGCGAGGTTGTCGGCGAAGCGTCCTTGAGAGGCCCCCGCAAGACCGATACCGGCGCCGCACTCGGGGCATTTGCCGTGCGCGGACAGACCGGTGAGGTCGTACCCACAGCGTCTGCAGCGGGTGTCTTCGGCGACGGGCCCGCCGGTGAGTTTGGCCTGGAGTTCAGATGGATCGATCGTCATGGGGGCTCACTCGTGGATGGGCGGCACGGCGTCGGTTTGGTCGGTTGGTGGGTCGTCGGGTTCCGTTGGCGGCGTTCCTTGAGCGGCATTGAGTTGACCGGCTCGGCGGTGCACGTTGCGGAGCGCGGTGTGGAGCGACTCGAGCGCGATGATGTGGAGGCAGACGTAGAGGATGATGACGACAAAAGAAACGGGCGCAACGAAACAGGAGGCGAGGCCGAATATCGTCGCGAAGCCTCCGGCGTTCGGGCCTGCGGCGCCTAGAGCGACAACCACGATGCCGTAGATGACCAACAGCACAAGATTCGTGATAACGAACACGGTGAAACAGGTTTGGGCGCCTCGAAAGCGCTTGGCGGTGCGAGGCGCCGGGATGATGCTTGCGAACCGGTGGCCGAAGCGGAGCGCGGCGAACGTTCGAACGGCGAGCAGCAGCAGCCAAGCCATTCCGGCGGCGCCGGGGATGCCGGTCGTGGCCAGCGGGGGAATGAGCGCGAGGATGAAGCCGAGGACGACGGTCACTGCGGCGACCGCGAGCACGGCGCGGAGGGCCCGACGGGCGCGCTCGACGCGCTCGATGCGGGGTCGATCTGCGTGCGGCGCCGCGAGGCGGGACCATTCGTAGATCGACGCGAGGTGCGCCGCGGCGATCAAGGTGACGGCCAGATAGGCGAAGTTGCTCAGGAAGACCGCAACGACAACGAAGACCACGCCGATAGCGGCGAAGTGCTTGAGCCGGGCGGCGCTCGATCGGATGGACTTGAGGTATGCCGGATCGGCGCGGTAGATGGAGTAGCCGACGAGTGAGCTGTTGACCGGGAAGCCGCACTCGGGGCAGTTGTCCGCGCGGGTGAGCCCCTGGAGGTCGTACTCGCAGCGCTGGCACGGCGCGGGGTGGTCGATGACATCGTCAAGCTTCGGGATGAGGCCGGGGTGCTCGTTGAGATCGCGGGCGTGTGTGAAGCCGACAAGATCGTCGAGATCACGGACGTTGGTCTCGGAGGATGACGGCTCGGATTGGAACGGATGTTTATTCACGCGCGAGCGGGTGAGGGCTCGTGCCGGCTGGACCGCTCGGCGTGGCTCACGGCGGCCTTGAAGATGGCACGCCCCGGTGTGTCTCCGGTGCGGACCGGTTCAGAAAGCCGCGTCCAGAACGGATGGTGGTTCCAGTCGAGGTAACGCTCCGGGTGGGGCATGAGACCCAAGACGCGGCCCGTCGGATCAGTCAGCGCGGCGATGGCCCGGTCAGAGCCATTGATGTCGACGGCATAACGGAGCGGGATCTGGTGAGCGGCTTCGAGGGCGTCGAGCGTGGCCGTGTCGGCGGCGATGAGTCGGCCCTCGGCATGGGCGTAGGGGTATCGGAGAATGTCTCGCCGTTGGTCTTCGCTGAGCCCGGCGGCAAGTTCGACGAGCGGCTTGGTCCATATGCAGTGCGAATCCGCATCGGGCTCCATCTCGACCCAGTCGTCGCGGTACCGGGCGGAGGCGTTGTCGGTCAAGGTGACCGCTTGACCCGGCCGGTCGGGCAGACCGGGCAAGAGGCCGGTTTGGACAAGAACCTGAAAGCCGTTGCAGACGCCGATGGCAAGCGCGCCGCGGTCGATGGCCGCACGGAGGGGTTCGGTAAGGTGTTCACGGAGCTTGGACGCAAAGATTCGGCCGGAGGCGATGTCGTCGCCGTAGGAGAATCCGCCGGGAAACGCGAGGATGTGGGCCCGGTCCAGTCGACTCGGGTCCTGAATCAGCGCGTCGACGTGGACGGACTCGACTTGGGAGCCGGCGAGGGTGAAGGCGTGGGCAAGTTCGGCGTCGCAGTTGGTGCCGGCGGTGCGGATGAGCAGCGTGGTGACTGGTGTGGTCGCGGGCATGCGGGCAGGATAGGGCATAGGGGTCGTATGCTGGAGCCGTCGAGCGCGGGGACAGAGCGGGCAGGTCCCCTCCCCCCGGGCCCTGTGCCGCGAGCGGAGAGGGCGCCGACTGCTGGATTCGCGAGTGGGTGCGTTGGGACGAAAGGGGCTTCGGTATGGCGGCGGTGTTTGCGTTTCGTCCTTTGCAGTACTCGGGTGGGTCTGGCGATGTGAGCGCGTTGGTGGCCCCGCCCTACGACGTGCTGGACGCAGCGCAGAAGGCCGAGTTGATCGCCAAGGACGCCCGGAACATCGTGGGCGTGGATCTGCCGCAGGTGCCGGCCAAGCAACTCGGGCCGGCCGCGGTGTACGAGGGCGCAGCCAAGACGCTGGAAGCATGTATCGCCGACGGGACGCTGTCGCGCTCAGATCGGCCTGCGATGTTCGCGTATCGGCAGCGGTTCGAGTTCTCGGGGTCCTCGTATGAGCGTTGTGGGATGGCGTGTTGCGTAGAGACCCGGCCGTTCGGCAACGCGCCGGGCGGCGGGATTTTGGCGCACGAGGAAACGTTCAGCGGGCCGAAGGAAGACCGCATTGCGCTGATGCGGGCGACCAAGACACAGCTCTCACCGATCTTCGGTCTGCACCCGGACGACCACGGCTCGGCGTCGGGCGTGGTGCGCGGCGTGATCGCGAAGCGCAACGCCGATATGACGGCCGACCTGGGCGACGGGGTCACGCACGAGCTCTGGCGCGTCGAGGACGAAGCGACGATCGCGGCGTACCGAGCGGCTCTGGAAGGCGAAGATGTCTTCGTGGCCGACGGGCACCACCGGTACAACACGGCCGTGAA
>JBCBZM010000098.1:0-11342 GCA_039815345.1 Planctomycetota bacterium
AGCAATACTTTAGCAACGCCAGCGATCTTGGAAGCTTCTTCTGCAACCGCTGCGCAGCCTGCACCGGCGACCAACACAGTGACGTCTCCGCCAATAGCCTGAGCGGCCGCTACAGTGTTCAGGGTAACACCTTTCAAGCTGGCATTATCGTGTTCTGCATAGACTAATACGCTCATTAGATCACCTTCGCTTCGTTTTTCAGCTTGCCATGGCTAGATCACTCGGTTTCGGGTCTAATTCAACTGACTGGACGCCCTATTAAGACTCGCTTTCGCTACGCCTACACCTAACGGTTTAAGCTTGCCAGTTAAACTAAGTCGTTGACCAAGGCGTGAGCTCTCGTGACGTCGGACGACGGGGGCGACGGGCCCCCGGGCGCCCTGCGCTACGCCGATGCCGCGCGGGCCGACGCCGGTGCGCCGGGTGTCCCGCTGACCACGTCGGCCGTGCCGGTGGAGCCGGTCCCCGTCTGGGGCGTGCCTTCCTGCCCGACCTTCAACAAAGGATGACGCGTCGTCCAACGCTTCTCCGCCAGCACCATCTGCTCGCCTTCGCGGGAGATCGTGTTGACCACGAGCGGGCCCTGGAGGTTGCCCGTGAGCTGCTCGCCGACCTTGTTCACGATGACGAACACCTGCGCGTCTTCGAGCTGCGCCAGCTTGAGCCCCTCCATCTGCTCGGCCCGGATCGGCACCGAGTACTCCGGAAGGAACAGGCTCGGGTCCGTGATCACGAACGCCAGCCCCGGCTCATCGACCGACTGCAACCAGAAGAAGCAGGCGTCCTCGCCCGGCTCCAGAAGGCAGTACCGCCGATGCTCGGGGAATCCAAGCAAACCCTTCGGGAACGTGATCACCCGATCCTCGGAGATCTCGATGACCCCGAACCGTGTCGTGCGCACTTCCACGCGACGCTCCGATCCTCTCGGCCTTCCCTGCGTGCCCGGGCAACTCCACCCGGGTGACGTCCTGTCACAACTCTCGCGGCCGGAACGAGAGCCTCTTCGATTCCAATCCGAACGCCGGGCGTTAGCCCGACGATCCGCGTCTCAAACCTGCGCCTAGCCGAGGAAATCCAGCAAGGACTGCGCGTTCTGCTGCGCGGTCACCTGGTACCCCGCCTCTAACTGCGTCTGCAGGAGGCTGAACCGGCTCGCCGCCTCGGCGAAGTCCGAATCCCTCAGCTCGCTGCGTGTCTGTTCGTCCAGCACGATCCGATCCTCTTGCAGGCGAACCGCCGCCCGCGTCTGCTGCGCCAAGCCTCCCACGAGCGCCCGCGTCTGGGCCACCTGGTCGACCTCGCCTTCCAAACCACCTCCAGCAAGCGCGATGCCATCCGTGTCGTTGACCAGCAAGGCCGCCTTCAGGTCGTACAGGAATGTGAACACGTTCTCCACGCGCACCCGGGCCGTGTCTTCGGTCCGCAGCGTGCCGGTCGCGGCGTCGTAGGCTGCACGGTCAAAGCCCAGGTCGTCGAACGCGGGCGAGTTGTTCTCGCGCGTGACTTCCAACTGGCCGGCGAACGCGGGGTCCTGCGTGAAGACCAGCCCATTGGCCCCGTCGGCCTCGATGCCGGCGGAGAACTGCGTCGTCGGTCGACCGGCCGCGGTCAGCGCGTCGTTGGCTTGGTCATTAATGCGGGCGACGAGCGTCTGCACGTTGACCATGTCTTCGTCGCGCAGGTCGACGCTGAACGCGAACCCGTCACCGAGGGTGAAGGTCAGGTCTCGGCTGAACTCGAAGCTCGGCAGACCGGTGATCGGATCGGGCCGTTGGGGCGCGATCTCCACGCCCCGGCCCGCGTTGAACCGCTCGATGGGCGTGGACAGGTCGAACGTGCGGATGCCGAGCAAGCTGGCCGTTTCGCCGCCGCCGGGCACTTCCTCCACGCTCAACGACTCGGCCGTCGTGCCGGCGTATTCGTTGACAAGGATCAGCCGGCGGTTCTCGCGGTCGATCTCGACATCCACGCCGAGGCCCGCGCCCGCGATCGCATTGCGCACATCCTGCACGGTTTGCGCGTTGGAGAGATCAATCTGCGCGACCCGACCCGCGTTCTTGATGCGGATGGACCCCAGCGGGGCGCCCAGATCGGGCAGCCCGCTCAGCTCGGTGAGCGCCGGCGCGACGTCCAGGCCTTGGCCGTTCCCCGCGTCGAAGTCGAACGCCGGCTCGGCCGAGAGCCCCAGGTCCTGAGCCGTGAACCCGCCGAGCACGTCGGTGATGCGGACCGTCGCGCCCGCGGCGACATCCAGCGTGAAGCCGTCGGCGCCGATGCCGACGCCGTTGGGCCCGAGCACGGGGGCGCCGAGCGCCGCTTCCTGATCGCGGATGGCCCGCTCGATGATGTCTTCCACGTCGCCCGCGGTGTCGGCCTGGCTGAGATCAACCCGCACGCTCGCGCCGCCGTTGATCGAGAGCAGCACCTCGCCTTGCTCGACGCCGATGCGTCGCGCGCCGAGCAGGTCGCTGAGACGCGTGTCGCGGGTCAACTCCGGAACCAGCTCGACAAGCCCCTCGAACCGCGCGACCAGTCCGCCCAGCGTGTTGTCGGCGCCGAGTGTGATCGGCACTGTGTCGGCCGCGCCCAGGTCGGTCAGCAGTTCGTTGCCCTCGCCCCCAAAGACCACGCCCGCGCCCAGTTCGTTCAGGGGCTGCGCCCCCGGTGTCGCGCCCCCAAACAAGAAGCCCGAGACCGAGTCGCGGTTTACAAGGTTGAAGAGCTGGCGGATCATCGAGTCGACGACCACCGCCTGCGAGGCGCGCTCGCCCGCGCTCGTGCCGAAGTTCGACTGCTCGCTGGCCAGGTTCTTGGCCGCCAGGATCAGATCGCTGACCTCGCCCAAACCCTGATCGAGCAGGTCGAGCTGCCGCTGCGCCGTATCGAGGTTGCTGAGCTGCTGCTCGGCCCGCTCGAGCCGTTCGTCCAGCACGCCGATCGACGCCGCCTTGACGATGTCGTCCGAAGGCCGATTGATCGCGCGGCCGGTCGCCAGTTCGGTCTGCACATCGAACAGCGCCACGTTCGTGCGCTGGAGGTTCGAGAGTTGCAGCCGAGACATCAGCAGGTTCGGCACGCGGGCGATGGATGCGGGGAAGCTGGCCATGGTGTTCGCTCTGGGTTCTTCGATCCTTTGATACGCGTTGCGATCGGTCGGATTTAGACCGTCTGAATCAGGGTTTGCAGCAGCTCGTCGGCGACGGAGATGATCCGCGCCGCCGCCTGGAACTGCCGCTGGAACTGCAGCAGGTTGATCGCTTCTTCGTCGAGGCTGACGCCGCTGACCGCGGCCCGCTGCGCCTCGATGCTCTCGCGGACCACGCTGGCCGCTTCCGCCTCCACGCCCGCGGCTTGCGTGTTCAATCCGATCTGATTCACCGAGTTCTGCCAAGACTCGCGGAACGACAGCCCGCCGAGCCCGTTGATCGCGCGGTCGCCGAGCGACGCCATATCGAGCGCTGTCTGGTTCTCGACCAGGCGCCCGTTGACATACCGGCCCGTGGTTAAGCGGGACGGCTCGGCGATGAGGTCTTCCCGCACGGCGATGTCGCCCGCGTCCGTCCCGGTAAAGAACGCGTTGAGCCCGACACTCGCCAGCACGCCCGACGTGTCTTCGCCGAACGAGAACTCGAAGCCCTGATCGGCTTCCACGCGCAGGCGCCCGTCGGGGCTGAACGTCGCGCGGACGCCGTCGACCGCGTCGATCGCGGCCCGCAGGTCTTCGAGCGAGGTTTCGTCGCCTACGCCCGGGGCGCCGGTGTTGTCGATGCCGTCCAGGTCCACGTCGATCCGCACGGAGGTCTGTGTGTCCGAGCCTTCGCGGCCCACACGCACGATGAACCCGCCGTTGGTCGGCGTGAACGGGAGGCCCGCGAACGCTTCGTTCAGCGGGTCGTTGATCGGGCGCGTGCGATCGGCGACGGGGATGCGCAGGTTCGATTCGGTGTCTTGGAGGCCGCTGAGGTTGGCGCCGTTGGCGTGCAGGCGGTTGACCTCGAAGATGAGTTCGCGGGAGATGTTGTCAAGCGTGCCGAGCGCGTTCTGGACCGCGTTTTCCCGGGCTTCCAGCAGCCCGCCGATGCGCCCGCCGCGGATGGTCAGCCGCCGCTGATCCTCGCCCGCCACGACATCGATCTCGGCGACGCCGTTACGCGTCTCACGGCGAACGGTGATGTTCCGCGCCGTCCCCGCGAGCACGATCGGCTGCGAGCCGACGAGCACGTCGACCTGGCCGTCGGGTTGTTCGACGACGTCGATGTCCATCAGATCGGCCAACTGACCGACGAGCCCGTCGCGCTGGTCTCGCAGCGCCGAGGCGGTCGCGCCGCCGCCTTCGAGTCCCGCGATCTGAATGTTGAGCCCGGCGATTTCCTGGGCAATGCCGTTGGTCAGCTCGGCTGTGGCGCCGACCTGCAGATCTACCTGAGCACGCAGGTCTGTCAGGTCCTCGCGCAGCCGGCGGATGAACGCCGCCACGCCGCTGGCCTGTTGCACGATACTCGCCGAGTTCTGCACGAGGTTGGCGCGTTCGCTCCAGGCGTTGAAGAAGCCGTTGAGCTGCGTGGAGAAGTCCGAGCCGGTGAGTTCGCCGAGGGCCGCCTCGACCTCGGCGTAGCTGGACAGGCGCTGCGCGGCGCCGGTCTCGGCCGAACGCGCGGCGAGCAGGCGCGACGCAATAGCCTCGTCGACCTTCCGCCCCACGCCGTCGATGCCCACGCCCCGGCCGACGAACGAGTTGCCGATGAACCCGCCGCGGATCGGCGAGAGGTCGATCGTCTGACGCGAGTAGCCGGGCGTCGACGCGTTGGCCATGTTGTTGCTCGTCACGCTCAGCCCGAGTTGGCTGGCGGTGAGAGCGCTTCGGCCGATATTGAGTGCGCCGGTGAGGCCCATGTCGCGTCGTGTTCCTTTCTACACAAAGCCCGTTAGCTCGTGATGTCGAGCCCCGTCACGATCGGCTGCGTAGGCGCTTCTACGCGGCCCGTGCGCGCGTACGCGCCCGAGGCGCTGAGCGACTGCGCGACCTGCCGCATCAGGCCTTCCATGTGACCGACGAGGCTGGCCGTCGCTTGTTTCACTACGTTGCGTTCGCGGATGATCCGGCCGAGCAAGCCCCGGAGCTTCTCGGCCAACGCCGAGACGCGCTCGCGAACGGGCTGCGTGGCGTTGCTGAGCGCTTGGGTCAGCGTCGGCTCGGGCGCCCGACGCGCCACGCCGCCCACGAGTGCCCGCGCCGCGGCTCGGCGCCGTTGCTCGAGCGTCGCGATGACGCGCAGTTCCTCTTCTTGTGCCGTGATGACCGCCGTCAGCTCCGCGGCGTCCGCACGGGTAATCGCCGCCCGGTGCCGCGTGGTGAGGTCGAGCAGTGTTTCATGCGACGCCACGAGTCCGGCGAGCGTCGTCTCGAGCTCGGCGAGCGTCGATTCATGCGTCGGCGTGTTCTGGGGCTCGCTCACGTCGGGTCCTCCGTGTTCGGCTGCTCGATGACTTCGATCGACGCGCCCTCACCCGAAGCCCGTAGCAGATCGCGTGCCAAACGATCGACCAACGGCAGCCGGGCCGACTTGGCCAGGTCCTCGGCCAGCGTCTGATCCATCAGCGACCGGAACTGCTTCTCGCCTGGCCCCGGCGCGAACGGCGCCGGCGCCTGGTTGCTCGCCCGAAGTTCCTTCAGCAACGGCTGCAAGAACGCCTGGGCAACGAACCGCTCCGCCGCCGTGCGCGCACGCGCCTCGGGTGTCTCTCCGTCCACCGAGGCCGCGTCCAGCCGGCGTTGCTCGATGCCGAGCGCCCGCGCGAACGACTGCTGCCGATCCACGCCCGCGTCGGACGACGCTCGTGCACCGTCCAAAGAGAACTCCGCCGGCGCTGTCGGTGCGATCGGAAACTCAACCGGCTTGACGGGCGTCATCGGGATGACTGTGTCGAGTCGCATCAGTCCACCTCGATCCGTGCTTGCAGTTGCCCGCTCTTCTGGAGCATGAACAGGATCTGGATCTGGTCCTCGACCGGCACATCGAGCTGGCGGAGCGCTTCGAGCAGGTCCTCGAGCCGTGCTCGGTCGCCGTCGCGGAGGTCCGTACCCACGCCGGCCCAGGAATCGGTCTCGACCAGCGGGTTCTCTGGCGTCGGCTGCACCTGCGGCGTCGTCGTGGTGATGCGCAGGTCGCGGTGCGTGATCGCGACCGCGCCGATGCGCACATCGCCCGTCACCACGATCGCGCCTGTGTTCGAGTTCACCACGATTTTCGGCGGCCGACGAAGCAGCGCCGGGTTCACCGGCGCGCCCAGCACGTCGGCGATGAAGGCCGCCGGGGCGCGCCGCTCGGCCAGGGGCACCGTGATGCGCACGGTCCGCTCGTCCTCGGCTTCGGCGACGGGCGGCCCGAGGGCCTCGGGGCTGTTGAAGTAGTGATCATTGATCGCCGCGGCGACCTGGGTCGAGGCGGACCAGCTCGCGTACGAGGGATCCAACAGAAGGTTGAACTGGGCGCCGAGCGTCGGCATGCGTACGTCTTGGATCATCTGCGCGCCGCCGCGGACCACGGCCTTCGTCGGAACCGCCTCGTCGTGGATCACCAAGTCGCCCGACGACATCGCGAACGCGTCCGAGCCGGGGAACGGCCCGGTGAGGGGCGCCAGCGCGAGCATCCCGCCCGCCAGCGACGCGGCGCTGCCGACGCTCGTCACGGTCACGTCGAACCGGTCGCCCTGTCGAGCGCCGAACGAAGGAATCTCGCACGAGACGAGCACGAGCGCGACCGAGCGTGTGCTGCGCAGCTCTTCAAAGGCCGCGATCGGCAGGCCGTAGTTCCGCAGGACCTCCGCGAGCGGCCGCGCGACGTAGAGGTCTTTGCCCGAGTCGCCCGTGCCGGGCAGGCCCATGACAAGCCCGAGCCCTTGCAATCGCGAGGCTCCCTGGCCCTCGATCGTCGCCATCTGGCGCACGATCTGCGCCGGCGCAAACGACGCCGCGCATAGCAGCGTAATCAGGCCGAACAGCAGTGGGTGTCCTCGCAGCGTCCCGTGCATCGAGCGCCTCCGTGCGCGTGGGTGCGGATATGTCGGCGGTCAGTCGCCGACATCGAGATCACATCGCAACCGGCGTGCCGCGCCTCCAGCGCGCGCACGAGGCGGCTGTTCAGAAGTTGAAAACCGTCTCAAGGAACCTCGGGATCAGGCCCTTCTTGGCCGCGTCCCGCACGTCGCCCTCGTTGCGCATCGCTACCGTCAGGTCCGCGATCTGGCTCGACAGGACCGAGTTCCGCGTGCTGATATCGTCGCCGCGGCAGACGCCCGCGAGCACGATCAACTGCACCTCGTTATCCCGGATGATCGTCTTGCGCGCTTCCAGCACCAGGTTTCCGTTCGGCTTGACGTCGATGATCTCGGCCTGAATCTGCGCGGTAAACCGGTCATCGCGGACGTACTCGCCCTCGGCGCCGAAGCTGGAATCGGCTCCGACCTGCAACTCGGCGGTGCGGCTGCTGTCGCCGTTCTGCAGTTGCAGCTCGAGCAGATGTCGCAGCGAGGGGAACGGGCCGAACTGCGCCGACGTGTCGTACTGCTTGTCGGTTTCCAGCTCTTGTCGGGCGCGGGTCGTGGTGACCTCGTCGATGATGATCGAGATCAGATCGTGCCGCTGAAACTGCCGCGGCGGCGGGGGGATCACGACGTACATCGAGATGCCCTGCAACGCCTGCGTCGGGTCCGGCAAGCCGTCGGCACCGATCGGCACGGGCTGGCGACGCAGGTAGAGGCTTTGCCCGCCCGCCGGCATCGCCGCCGTGAGGGCTCCGGTGACGGCCGCGGCTTTCAGGAGTGTTCTCGCACGGAACGCGTATCGCATGATTCAGTTCCTCCCCGCGACCACGGGCGTCCCGCGGTCCACCAGAAGCACGGCCCGCCCGGGCCCGGCGACCCGCGCTCGGAACGTGCGTCCCCGGCTCGTGGTCGATTCGAACTCGATGACCGATCCCTCGGCGCCGTCGCCCAGTGCCCGCGCTTCGGTGCGCACGACGAAAGCGCCGCTGAGCGCATGCACGACGACCCGGTCGCCGCGCTCGATCGCCGCCGGCGCCACCAGGTCCGCGGCCCTGACCACCACGCCCTCGCGTAGCCGGCCCGAGGCCTCGGCGCCGATGACCCGATCGGGTGATTCGGCCGCGGCGCCCGCGGGCAACCATCGGCGCTCGCGTCGGAAATCCACCGAGCTGATCCGCTCGCCTCGACGAACGTGCCGGGTCAGCACCGCGACCTCGCGTCGAATCTCAACAGCCACGCGCACGACGCCCTCGGCCACGATTCGATCGGCTTCGTACACCGTCGCCCGCAGCGGCACGCGATCCCCGCGGCCGATGGGCGTCAGGTCCACACGGCGACCGGTAATGGGGGTTGCGAGCAGCGCGCGGTCACCCGGTTCGAACGACACACGCAGATCCGACGCGTATACGCCCAAGTCCGCCGCCAGCCTCGGCGCCACGCGATCACGCAGCGTCGGGCCGGAAGGGCGAACTGCTTGCTTGATCGGCTGAGGCGCCGCTTGCTTCGGCGTCGCCGCCGGAGTCGGCTTGGCGACGGGCGTGGCCCGGACCTTCACCGCCGAGCCGCGAAGGATCGTGCGCGACCAGTTCACACGCTCGGCGTCCAACGCCTCGCGGATCGTGTGCAGCGAGATCTCGCGCCAAGCGCCTTCAGCGTTGGTCAGTTGCTCGTAGTCGGCGATGACCACGTCGGCCCACCGGTCGGCTTCGTCGCCCTTGATGGATGCGATCGCGCCGAGTGTTGCGTCGACGCCGGCGGCCAGACGCACCGAGCTGCGCAGCTCGATGACGGTCTGCGCTTGCGTCGCCACGGTGATGCAGGCAAGCGCGAGCAGCGCAGCGAGTCGTCGGGGAATCATGGAGCAGTCTCCTGTCATGACTGTCTTGTGCGTGGACCGCGGTTAGCGTCGGAGCTGCGAGACCGACTGGAGTGTTTCGTCCGCCGCTCGAATGACCTGGCTGTTCATCTCGAAGGCGCGCTGCGTGCGGATCAGGTCGATCAGCTCGCGCGTCGGGTCGACGTTCGAGGATTCGAGCGTGCCCTGGCTCAGTCGGCCGCGATTGTCCGTGCCCGGTTCGCCCGTTGCGGGCGGGCCGCTGGCCGCGGATTCGACGTACAAGTTCTCGCCGACCTGCACGAGGCCCGCGGGGTTGACGAACGTCGCGAGTTCGAGCTGCCCGGCTTCCTGCGGCTCGGTGTCGCCCGGCAAACGCTGGAAAATCCGGCCCGTCGAATCGATCGTCACGCCGACGGCGTCGGGGTCGAGCGTGATGCCCGGGTCGAGCCGGCGGCCTTGATCGTTCGCAAGCACCATCTCGCCGTCGGAGTTCAGCGTGAAGTTGCCGGCCCGAGTAAACGCGACGCCGCCGCCGAGTTCGTCTTCGACCTGCACCTGGAAGAACCCGTCGCCCTCGATCATGAGGTCCAGCGGCCGACCGGTCGTCAGCGGCGAGCCCTGGGCAAAGTCGAGTTGCGTGCCCGAGACCTTGACGCCGAGGCCGACATAGAGGCCCGTGGGGCGCTGGTCGCCGTTGGCGTTTTCGACGCCCGGCTGGGCGCGTTCGACGTACACAAGGTCCTGGAAGTTCGCCCGGCTTGCTTTGAAGCCGGCGGTGTTGACGTTCGCGAGGTTGTTGGCGATGACGTCCATGCGCGTGTTCAGCGCGTTGAGAGCGGACGAAGAAGATTGCAGGGCGATCACGGCCATCGGGGACGACTCCTCTTACGTATGCGACGAATGCATCACCCGGTGATGCGACCCAGCCGGTTCACGGCCTGGTCCATCATGCGGTCGTGGTACCCGATCACGGCCAGATTGCCCGACGCAGCGCGTCCGGCGCTCGTGACCGAGAGCATGGTGTTGATATCGGACACGCCCGAAGCCTCGACGGCGCCCTGAACGACGAGTCCGCTCGCGGTCGACCGGCTTTGAATGGCCTCGGCGGGCGCGTTGAGCAAGCCCGCGCCGCGCTTGCTCAGACGCGTACGGTCGGGCACGTCGACGATCGCGAGCTTGGCGATCTCTTCGCCGTTCTGCGTCATCAGGCCGTCGGAGGCGATCGCGATGCCCGCGTCGTCTTCGAGGCGGATCGGTCGCCCCGCGTCGTCGAGCACGTTGAGGCCTGTTGTTGCCATCACGAGGCGGCCATCGTCGTTGAGCGTGAACCGACCGTCGCGGGTCAGCCGGAGGAACGAGCCGCCGTCGGTTCCGCGTTCTTCGACAAGGAAGAACCCCTCGCCGCGGATCGCCAGATCGAGGCTGTTGCCCGTGGTGTTCAGTGCCGCTTGGCCGAAGTCGATGCGGTTCGGCGCCGACATCATCCCGCCGCCGAGCCGTTCGAGCAGTTCATTGGACGGGAGTGTGCCGAGGCCGTCTTCCTCGCGGGCGGTGGCGCGGGCCTGCGTCGCGACGATCTCGGGCTTAAAGCCGACGGTGTCGATGTTCGCCAGGTTGTTCGCCAGCACGTCCTGCCGATAAAGCGAGGTCAGGGCGCCCGAGGCGGCGAGATGGATCCCGTAGTGCATCACGTCAGTCGGCTCCCCGCCGGTCATCCGGCGGGAGTGCTATCACAAGCGGCGTGCCAAGCCGCGCGGGGTCTCATCTGCGTTGGCGTCCTCGCAGCGCACGCCGAAAGACCCCCATAGTTCAATGGGGTTCACCGAACGCGGTCATGGAAAGCCGGCGAGTTCTGCGGAACGCGCAACGTCTGCGCTGGGCCATTTCGTACACTCGCGGCACGGGGTCGGAGCCCATGCGCATGAAACTGTCGTTCGAAGATCGAGTCGTGGTCGTCACCGGCGGCGGCGGCGCGCTCGGGAGCGCCGTGGTCAAACAGGTCGTCGACGCAGGCGGCCGATGCGTCGTTCCGGTGTACAACGACGCCGAGTTGGAGCGCGCCGAGTGGGCGGGGGACGACCGCGTCCGCACCATGACCAACGTCAACCTGTGCGACGACGACCGGCTGGTCGAGTTCTTCGACTTTGCCGCTCAAGAGCCGCTTTGGGCCTCAATCCACATTGTCGGTGGGTTCGCGATGGCGCCGATCGTCGAGACTTCCAATGCCGATCTGCGCAAGCAACTGGAGATGAACACGGTCTCGGCGTTCGGCAGTGTGCGCGAGGCCAAGCGCCGCATGCCGAAGGGCGGGCGGATCGTCAACGTCGCCGCCCGGCCGGCGTTGTTCGCCGAGTTGGGCTCGGGCATGGCGGCCTACGCCGCCAGCAAGGCCGCGGTCGCGGCGATCACGCAGGCTGCGGCCGAGGAGTTCTGGAAGGACGGTGTGCTGGTCAATGCCGTC
>JBCBZM010000066.1:0-16678 GCA_039815345.1 Planctomycetota bacterium
CGCCAACGGCTCGACGCGCTACCGCTGGCACATCGCCCGGGCCGACCGCCTCCCCCGACGCATCGAACAGGTCGTGGACGCCGGCGCCCTCACCGGCGCGCTGACCTGGGACCTCACCAACGTCCGCACGGGCGTCAACCTGCCGGCCTCCGCCTTCGAACTCACCGCGCCCGCCGGCTACGAGATCAACGACACCACGATCGCCGCCCGGCCGCGCCAAGCCCCCGCCGCGGAGCCCCCGGCCGCCGGCCAACCCAACGCCCCGGCGCCCCAGCCCGACCCGCGCTCCGTCGGGCCGAAGCCCGCCCGCATCTCGACCGTCGAAATGGCGCCGCACTTCGAACTCGAAAGCCTCGCCGGCGGCCAGATCACGCTCGAAGACCTGCGCGGCAAGATCGTCCTGCTCGATTTCTGGGGCACCTGGTGCCTGCCGTGCAAGAAGGCCAGCCCCTTCATCCAGGAACTGCACGAGGACTACGCCGACAAGCGCGTCGCCGTCTACGCCCTCGCTTTCCGCAGCCCCGACGATGACGTCCGCGCCTACTTCGAGGACCACAAGTACACCTACGGCTCGCTCCTGCAGGCCGACGATGTCGTGCGTGACTACAAGGTCCGCGCCTTCCCCACGTACGTCCTCCTCGGCATCCACGGCCAAGAGATCGCCCGGTTCGTCGGCGGCAAGCCCGAAGAAACCTTCGCCGAGATCCGCGCGACCATCGATCAGCACCTCGCCGAACTCGGCGGCTGAGGCGCCCTCGGATCCTGTTTCTAAGCGGTACGCAGTGAACTCAGATAGCAACCGGGATGTCATGTCGCGGGATCCAAACAATCCCGTGCTCCCCTCTGCGTCCTCCGCGTCTCCCTCCGCGCCCTCCGCGTACGCCTTTGCTCCAACCAATCGAGCGCACAAGAAACGCCCGCCGGTTCATCCCGGCGGGCGTTGTTCATAGCACAGACTGTCTCAGATGTTGTTTCAGATGGACTCAGCGGTCCATCAGCGCCGCCTGCGCCGCCGCGAGCCGGGCGATCGGCACACGGAACGGTGAGCACGAGACGTAGTCCATCCCCGCGCGGTGGCAGAAGTGCACGCTGGACGGGTCACCGCCGTGCTCGCCGCAGATGCCGATCTTGAGATCCGGCTTGCCCGAACGGCCGCGCTCGATGCCGAGCTCGACGAGATAGCCCACGCCGGTCTGGTCGAGCGACTGGAACGGATCGATCGGCAGGATGTCTCGGTGCAGGTAGTCGGGCAGGAACCCGTTGATGTCATCCCGCGAGTAGCCGAACGCGAGCTGCGTGAGGTCGTTGGTGCCGAAGCTGAAGAAGTCGGCGACCTCCGCGATCTCGTTAGCCGTGATCGCCGCACGCGGGATCTCGATCATCGTGCCGATCTTGATCTCGACGCGACGCGTGAACTCGTGCTCCTTCTTGACCTCGTCGATCACACGCTCGGCCTGCTCGCGCAGCACCGCCAGCTCACGCCGCGTGCCCACGAGCGGGATCATGATCTCGGGCGCGACCTTGACGCCCTCCATCGTGCACTCGATCGCCGCCTCGGTGATCGCCCGCACCTGCATGTCCAGGATCTCGGGGTAGGTGATCGCCAGACGACAGCCGCGGTGGCCCAGCATCGGGTTCAGCTCGTGCAGCATGCTGACACGCTGTTTGATGGTCTCGGCGCTGATCCCGGCGCCCAACGCGTCGGCCAGTTCCGACTGGCTCTTGGCGTCGTGCGGCAAGAACTCGTGCAGCGGCGGGTCCAGCAGGCGGATCGTGACCGGGAAGTTCTTCATCGCCCGGAAGATGCCGATGAAGTCCTCACGCTGGAACGGGAGCAGCTCATTGAGCGCCGCGCGCCGCGCGTCCACCCCGTCGGCCAGGATCATCTTCCGCATCGAGACGATCCGCTCGCCCTCGAAGAACATGTGCTCCGTTCGGCACAGCCCGATGCCCTCGGCGCCGAACTCACGCGCCCGCTGCGCGTCGGCCGGGGCGTCTGCGTTCGTGCGCACACCGATCGTCCGCCGCTTGTCGGCCCAGCGCATCAGCTTGGCAAAGTCGCCCGACATCTCGGGCTGCACGCGCGAGATCGCGCCCTTGATCACTTCACCCGTCGAGCCGTCGATCGAGATCGTGTCGTCCCGCCCGAACAGCTCGTCGCCGACGGTAAACGTGCCGCCCTCGGAATCGATGCGGATGTCGCCCGCGCCCGCGATGCAGCACTTGCCCCACCCGCGCGCCACCACGGCCGCGTGGCTCGTCATGCCGCCGGTCGAGGTCAGGATGCCCGCCGCCGAGTGCATGCCTTCCACGTCCTCGGGGCTCGTTTCCTTGCGAACCAGAATCACCGACTCGCCGTTGCGCGAACGCTCGACCGCTTCGTCGGCCGTGAACGCCGGGCGCCCCACCGCCGCGCCGGGCGAAGCCGGCAAGCCCCGGGCCAGCACCTTGCCGACGCTCTTGGCCGTCGGGTCAAAGCTCGGCACCAGAAGCTGCGTCAGGTCGCCCGCGGGCACACGCAGGATCGCTTCGTCCTCGCTGATCAGGCCTTCCTTGACCATGTCGCAGGCGATCTTCACCGCGGCGGCGCCCGTGCGCTTGCCCGTGCGCGTCTGGAGCATGTACAGCATCCCGCGCTCGATCGTGAACTCGATGTCCTGCATGTCGCGGTAGTGCGCCTCAAGCTGCTTCTTGATGCGCATGAGCTGGTCGTAGACCTTCTTGTTCCACGCCTTCATCTCGCTCGTGGGCCGCGGCGTGCGGATGCCCGCGACCACGTCCTCGCCCTGCGCGTTGATCAGGAACTCGCCGTAGAACGAGTTCTCGCCCGTCGACGGGTTGCGCGTGAACGCCACGCCCGTGCCCGAGTCCTCGCCCATGTTGCCGTACACCATCGACTGCACGTTGACGGCCGTGCCCATCAAGCCGCGGATGCCCGCGAGGCGCCGGTACGAGATCGCCTTGTCCGCGTGCCAGCTCTTGAACACAGCCTCGATCGCGAGTTCGAGCTGCTTGAACGGGTTCTGCGGGAACACATCGCCGACCTGCTTCTCGTACACGGCCTTGTACATATCGCACAGCTCGCGCAGGCCCTCGGCCGGCACGTCCGTGTCCTCGCGCGTGTGGTACTTGAGCTTCAACTGGTCGAACGCGTGCTCGAAGTGCTCGTGGTCCACGCCCATCACCACGTCGCCGAACATGTTGATCAGTCGGCGGTACGCGTCGTACGCAAAGCGCGGGTTGCCCGTCGCCTCGGCCAGGCCTTCGACGCTCTCGTCGGTCAGGCCCAGGTTCAAGATCGTGTCCATCATGCCCGGCATCGAGACCGCGGCGCCGGAACGCACCGAGACCAGCAGCGGGTTGTTCGCGTCGCCGAACGTCTTGCCGAGTTCCTTCTCCAGCACCGCCGTGTTGCGGTGGACCTCGTTCATCAGTCCGTGCGGCAGGCGCTTGCCGCCGTCGTAGTACTTCGCGCACGTCTCGGTTGTGATCGTGAAGCCCGGGGGCACCGGCAGACCGATCGCGGTCATGTCGGCCAGGTTCGCGCCCTTGCCGCCGATGATCTCCTTCATGGAGACATCGCCCTCGGTCCGCGTCTTGCCGAAGTAGAAGACCATCTGGCCCGGGCGGGCCTTGGCCGCGCGGCCGGACTTGCGGGCCGTCTTCTTCGCCGACTTCTTCACCGTTCGACGCACGCCCGCGCTCGCCGCGTGCTTCTTGGCCGTCTTCTTGGCGGACTTCTTCGCCGGCGACTTCTTGCCCGCGGGCTTGCGAGCCGCGGACTTCTTCGCGGCGCCCTTCTTGGCCGCGGCTTTCTTCGGCGCCGCCTTCTTCGCGGACTTCTTCACGGTCTTCTTAGCCGACTTCTTCGCGGCCTTCTTCGTTGCTTTCTTCTTCTTAGCCATCTGGCGAAGACTCCCTCTAGAACGGGCCCGACGCCCCCGGCGTCGATCTGGATTGAGCGCGAGTGGGTGCGCCCGGAAAAGAACCACCACCCCCACCACCCCAACACCCCATCACCCCATCACCGTCCCACCGGCAGGCAAAACGCCGTCAACGACGGCCTCCGGGCAGACGGGATCCTAGAAGCCCCCCAACCCCACGTCGCCTGCCGACACACACAGACACACGATCATCACCCCGAACCTTCTAACATCCGCCGCCGAATCGACCGCGATCCGCCGAACCCATGCCCCCGACCCCTACACCCCCACACCCTCCGCGCACCGCTTCCAAGGCCGCACCCGCCGAGGTCCGCGCTGTCAATCCGACAGGCCGTCCCGCGACTTCCCCCGAGACCACGCCGCCCGTCACGCCCGCGCCGGCCCACATCATCCAGGCCCGAGCAGGCCAAACGCCCCGCGCGGCCACACCCTCGCGCTGGCTCCGAGTCACCGAAGACGCCGATCGCGGGCCCTCTCGACTCGACACCCGGTGGATGGATCCCTCCACCGGACGCCCCATCGCCCCCGACCGCGCGGCCCGGGGCCAGCCGATCAATGTTCACGAAGCGTTCACACTCCTCGAACGCCTCTGGCACGAAAGCCGCCAAGCCGCCAAGCCCGCTTCGTCGCCCGCCGCAGCCAACACCGGCGGCTGGATCGGCCTGCTCCGCTACCCCCTCGGCGCTCACCTCGAACCGACCGCCCATTCGGCCTCCATCCGGCAGCCGCTCATCGATTTCCTCCGCTGCGACGATTGGACACCAGCGCCAATCAGCAACGAACGCGCCCCCTATCGCGTCGGACCGCTGACCTCCAACCCGGGCCGCGAGGGTTTCACCGCAGGCGTGCGGCGGGTGCTCGAGTACCTCCGCGCCGGCGACACGTTCCAGATCAATCTCGCCCACCAGCTCTCCGCCGCGTTCGAAGGCGACCCCAAGGCCGCCTTCGCCGACCTCGCCGCATCGGCCCGGCCTCTCTTTGGTCTCTGCGTGCACACGCCCGCGACGCCGAGCCACCCCGCCGAGGCCATCCTCTCGTGCAGCCCCGAGTTGTTCTTGAGCTACGACGCCGCGACCGGCCGCGTCGAAACCCGCCCGATGAAGGGCACCCGCCCGATCCACGCCGACCCCGAAGAACTCCGCCACGCCGCAAAGGACCAGGCCGAGTTAGCGATGATCGTCGACCTGATGCGCAACGACCTCGGCCGCGTCTGCACGCCCGGCACGCTCAGCGTTGCAACCCCTCGCACGGTCGAGCGTCACGCCGAGCACGGACCCGGCGGCGTGCTGCAAGCGACCGCGACCGTAGCCGGCACGCTCGCGCCGAACCACGGCCTCGCCGACCTCCTCGCCGCCACCTTCCCGCCCGGCTCGGTCACGGGCGCCCCCAAAGTCCGCGCCATGCAGATCATCGACGAACTCGAGCCCTTCAACCGAGGCCTCTACTGCGGCGCCACGCTCTGGCTCGGCGACGACGGCCTCGCCGAACTGGCCGTCGCCATCCGCACCGCCACCATCACCGGAGGCCGACTCATCTACCCCGTCGGCGCCGGCATCGTCATCGACTCCGACCCCGACGCCGAGTGGCGCGAGACCCTCGACAAAGCCCGCATCCTCCAAGCCCTCGGCGCCCAGCTTCCGGAGTAACGCCGCATGACATCCAACGGCCCCCATCTCCGATCCGACTTCCTCGACGCCTACGTCTTCCGCCAACACCGCTCCGGCGCCGTGGACGTGCTGCAACTGCTCCGGGCCAAAGAACCCGTCATCCAGACCTGGCAGCCCGTCATGGGCCACATCGAAGCCGGCGAAACCTCGGTCGAAGCCTTCTGGCGCGAGCTGCGCGAAGAGACCGCGCTCACCCCGGCCGATCCCGGCTTTCTCGCCGCCTGGTCGCTCGACGGCGTCCACCCGATCTTCATCCACCGCCTCGACGCGATCTTCCTCTGCCCCCGCTTCGCCGTCCGCGTCACGCCCGACTGGACGCCCACGCTCAACGACGAGCACACCGACCACCGCTGGATCCCCGCCGCCGCCGCCCAAGACCACTTCATGTGGCCCGGCCAGCACGAATCCATCCGAGAGATCACCGACTTGCTCCTCCGGCCCGGCTCGCTGTGCGAGCCGCACCTACGGCTGGATGGGCCGTAGAACCCAGGTCGCCACACACCCAATCAAGGTGGTTTTCTTCACGAATCTTCACGCGCAGCACCTGCGCTTCCCCGTATCAACACTTGTTCCAAGGTTCTGCCCCCCACAAGCCGATGTGTGGGCATCATGAACGCACCTCTAGACCGTGCAGGGACCCAGGCCGACCGTCGTGCCGCCGCTCGTCGTCCGGTGGTCCTGCCCGCGAAGATCCTGCACCTTCCCAGCCGCAAGTACGCGGTCGCCGAGACCATCGACGTCTCGAACGGCGGGCTGATGCTCCGCGTCGAGCCGAGCCGCCCGCTGGCGCCGGGCGACGCGATCAAGGTCGCCGTCGCGTGGCAGCATTCGGGCGTCATGCGCAAGGACCAGATGCTCGAAGCCAAGGTCGTCCGCGTCGCCCGTGTGCCCGGACAGGCCCAAGCCGTGGCCGTCGAGTTCGCCGAAGAAGTCGCTCTCGCCCAGGTCGCCTGAAGCAGGCCGAATCGCCTCAACCCCTGTTCAATCACCGACCGAGCCACACTCCGGGCAGTTATCCGCGCGGTGTTGCAGGTCGTAGCCACACAGCACGCAACAGCCTCTCCGCCGCCGAAGCCCTCGCAGCGTTGCCCGCCGCGCGCCTCGGGCGCCGAGCAGCACGAGGCTCCACACCGCAACGTTGACGGCCAGCCCGGCGCCTATGGGATCGACCGGAATGCGACGATTCGGCCGCGCGCGCAACCATCCGGGCAGCCGGTCCGTCGGGTACCCCCGGCGCCAAAGCTCTCCCACTGGCAACCGCAGCCCCGCGAGCGACGATCGCGGCGTGACCCGTGACCGGTACATCTTCATCGGCCAACCGGCCTGAAATGTGCTGGCGCCACGCCGGGCCCATTCGTGCGGACCGTCCTCAAAGCCGCGGGCCAGCAGGACCGTCGTCCCCGAGTACCCGACCCCGCTGAGCAGCTCAACGCCGGTCCAGTCATCACGCACGGGCGGCACGGTCCGTCGGCTCGGCATCCAAACCGCGCAGACCCACGCGATGATCGTGGCCAATACAAAGCCAAGCCCAACCGTCCACACGCACAATCGGAATGACAGAACCCGGCTCGGCACGGCCGCAGAATAGTGCGTCCCCAGCACCGCCCGGCCGGCAACGGCGCACACCCACGGTCCCTCGCGTTCTCGAACGGCGACCAAGCAGGCGACCTAGAAGGCAATCAGGCCACGGCGAGACTTATGAGCCCCGGCACATCCCTCTACACCGAACAAACAACCCGCCGCGAGCGCTAGGATCGTCCGATGGCCGCTCCCGTGCTCTGGCAACCCTCGCTCCCCGATCGCTATCGCTCGGTGCCCATCGACGCGATGACCGCCGCGATCGCCGAACGCCGCCAACGGCTGGGCGATCGGCTGGTCATCCTCGGGCACCACTACCAGGTCGACGAGGTCATTCGCCACGCCGACATCACAGGTGACAGCCTCAAGCTCAGCCAGCAGGCCGCCGAACTCGCCAAGGGCGGCAAGGTCGAGCACGTCATCTTCTGCGGCGTCCACTTCATGGCCGAGACCGCCGACATGCTCACGCCCGACTCGGTCGGCGTGATCCTGCCCGATCTCTCCGCCGGCTGCTCCATGGCCGACATGGCCGACTACGACGACACCGTGGACGCCTGGCAGCAGATCCACAAAGCTCTCGAGCGCGACGGCTGGACCGGCCGCGTCATCCCGATCACGTACGTGAACTCGACCGCGGCGATCAAGGCGTTCGTCGGCGCGCACGAGGGCGCCTGCTGCACCAGCTCCAACGCCGACGCCGTCTTTGAATGGGCCCTCGCCGGCGGCGTCAAGCCGAAAGCACCGGGCGAAGACATCAAGATCCTCTTCCTGCCCGACCAGCACCTCGGCCGGAACACCGCCGCCAAGGCGGGCATCGACGTCGAAACGAAGTCGGCCGTCTACGACCCCAAGCGCGCGCAACGCGGCGACGAACTCGGCGGCCTGCCCGCCGAACGCCTCGCCGAGACCGAGGTCATCCTGTGGGCCGGTCACTGCTCCGTGCACAAACTCTTCCGCCCCGAGCACTGCCACGAGATCCGCAAAGCCAACGCCGAAGCCCGCGAGCGCGGCGCCGCCGAGACGACCATCCTCGTCCACCCCGAGTGCTGCAAAGAGGTCGTGGACCTGGCCGATCTGGCCGGCTCGACCGAGTACATCATCAATCAGATTCGCGCCGCCGAGCCCGGGACCAAGTGGGCCGTGGGCACCGAGGTGCATCTGGTGCAGCGCCTCGCCGACGAAGCAGCCGAGCGCGATGTGCACGTTCGCATCCTCAGCGACTGCCAGTGCCTGTGTACGACGATGTACCGCATCGACGAGCCACACCTGCTCTGGGTGCTCGATCAGCTCTGCGGCATCGACCCGGCCACGGGTGAAGAACGCGGCGATGACAAGGCCAAAGCCATCAACGTCATCCGCGTCCACCCCGAGGTCCGCGAGCCGGCACTGGCGGCGCTCGACCGCATGCTGAGCCTGTCGAAGCCAGCATCGCAGCCCGTCGACTGAACGTCGAAAGACCGGCGCACGCCACACTCGCGCATCCCAAAAACAAAGCCGGCCCGGAGCGATGGCTCCGGGCCGACGGCGTCTTGAAACGGCGTCGCCCTTTCGAGCGACCCCGCGGCTTACTGCATCCCGAGGACCTGGGCCTGCTTCGGGTGCTCGCCCAGGAACTCGACCTCACCCGTGCCGAGGTCGTAGACCGCGGCAACGACCATCAGGTCGCCCGACTTGACGCGATCGGCGATGAGCTGGCTGCCGAGCAGGCTGCGGACCTGGCGGAAGGCGTTCATACGGATCGCGGTGTCGAGCATCTCGCTCGACGAAGTCCCCGCGTCACGCGTGTCTTCCACGGCTGCGCGGATCGGATCGATCACGGACGGGATGCTGCCGGGCAGGGGCGTCCCGCCCATCGCCGCGTCCACCGCGCCGCACGCCGAGTGACCCATCACCACGAGCAGCGGCGTCTGCAGCACGGCCGTCCCGTACTCGATGCTGCCCGTCACCTGCGGACCGGCAACGTTGCCCGCAACACGCACGACGAACAGGTCGCCCACGCCCTTGTCAAAGATGCGCTCGATCGGCTTGCGCGAGTCGGCGCAGGCGAGGATGCTGACGTACGGCTTCTGGCCCTCGGCCGTCTCCTTCAACCGCTCGTCGCTCATGCGCGGGTGCGTGGACATGTTGTTCACGAACCGCATGTTGCCGGCCTTGAGCGCCGTGTACGCCTCCTGCGGCGTCGAGGGGCGGCTGTCCTGACCGGCCGAGGCGGAGTTCAACGCGAACGCCGAACCCGTCAACGCAGCCGCCAACGCAAGACCCGCGCCGATACCTACACGCTTGATGTTCATCCCTGCTGTCCTTTCGACCCAAAGGTCATACACCCAACTAACTGTGAGAAATCGTGCCATCATGGCGCCCGCCGATCAACCGGACCACCGGCTCGGAATCGATTACCGGCGACAGGTTACACAATGGAAAACAAGCCTTAGGTGTCGTGATTCAGAACGGTTCCCGTCAGACCGGAATCCGTGCGATCGGCGTGCGCGCACGCTCTTCGTGCCCGCGCACAAATCGGATTCGTCACACCGAAAGGATGGGACCAGAACGACTAGACCGGAACGTCGACGCCCGTGCTCGTGCCCGTTCCCTTGGCCGCCGGCGCCGTGCCGACCTCCGCCGGATCGTCGATCAGCAACTGCTCAACCGTCGGCGCGTCGGCCAACGGCTTGCCCTTGGCGTCGGTCAGGATGCGGTCGTCCAGCGTGTAAATCGTCGGCGTCGGGTTCGCCTTCTCGTGCGCTTCGAGCTTGGCCTCCAGCGCCGCCTTCTCGTCGTCGGGCAGCTCGGCCCACTTGCCGCGACCCCGGCATTTGGGGAAGTTCGAGCAGCCGAGCCACGGGCCGCGCACGCCGCTGCGGAGGTTCAAAGGCGCCTCGTCGATCGGACACGGGAGGTCCGTTTCCAGCGGCGGGATCGAGGGCGCCTGCACCTTGCCCTTCTTGTCGATGTTCAGAATGATCCCCGCGTCGTTGTCCTGCCCGTCTTCCAGGTGCGTCGCGAGGAACGGGCCGAACCGTCCCGTCTTGCGGATCATCGGCCGACCCGTGCGCGGGCAACGCACGTTCACGAACTCAGCCTTGCGCGGCCGACCCTCGCGGTCGCACGGGCAGGCGTACTTGCAATCGGGGTAGGTCGAGCAGCTCAGGAACCGCCCGTTCTTGCCGAAGCGGTACACGAGCGTCGAGCCGCAGGTCTCGCACCGGTACTCATCGGGCGCGGGCACGACCTCGGCCTTGGCGTGCTGAAGCTCTTCGTGCGCACGCTCGAGGTTCTCGCGGAAGGGGCCGTAAAACCGCTCGAGCATCTCGATCCAGTCGAGGTGCTCTTCTTCGACCTTGTCCAGCTCGGCTTCCATGGCCCGCGTGTAGCTGACCTCCATGATCTTCGGGAAGGCCTCGACCAGCTTGTCGGTCACCACCTCGCCCAGGTCCGTCGCGTAGAACGCCCGGCCGACCTGCTCGACGTACTTGCGGTCCTGGATCACCTGGATAATCGACGCGTACGTCGAAGGCCGACCGATGCCCTCGGCCTCCAGCGTCTTGATCAGCGACGCCTCCGAGTACCGCGCCGGCGGGCTGGTGAACTTCTGCTGCGGGTCGAACGCGAACGGGTTCAACGGCTGATCCTGCTCGAACCGGGGCAACTGCAAATCATCGCCCGCGCTCGGCACGCCCGTGACCTTGTAAAAGCCGTCGAACGCGAGCACGCGGCCGGTCGCCTTGAACGTGCACGGCTGGCTCGCGTCCGTCCCGCCCTCGATGAACGCCGTCGTCGCGTCCCACTCGGCCGGTACCATCTGGCAGGCCACGAAACGCTGCCAGATCAGCTCGTACAAGCGGAACTGATCCGGCTTGAGCGACTTCTTGATGCTCTGCGGCGTGCGCGACACGTCCGTCGGACGGATCGCCTCGTGCGCCTCCTGCGCCGAACCGCTCTTGGTCTTGTAAAAGATCGCCTTCTCGGGCAGGTACTTGTCGCCGAACGAGCGACGCACGTGGTCGCGGCAGGCGTTCACCGCCTCGGGCGCCAGGTTCGTCGAATCCGTCCGCATGTACGTGATCAAGCCGGTCGGCCCTTCGCCCGGCAGGTCGACGCCCTCGTACAGCGATTGCGCCGTGGACATCGTCCGGCGAGCCGCGAAGCCCAGCTTGCTCGACGCGGCCTGCTGCAACGTCGACGTGATCAACGGCGGCGCCGGCCGGCTCTTGGTCCGCTTCGTTTCGATCTTCGCCACGCGGTACGGCGTCGCCGAATCGGCCACGCCCCGCACCGTGCGCACAAACCGTGCCGGGCCGCGGCCCTTGGGGTCCTCGGTCGTCTCGGTCTTGATGTCCTTGAGCCCGATCAACTCGGCGACCGTGCGCACACGCCCGCTCAGGTCCTCGAACGTCTCGGGCGTCTCGCCTTCCGCGGTCTGGCCTTTGGCGCCGATGTTGAACTTGGCGCCCCCGACCTCGACCAGCTCGGCCTTGATCGCGCCCTCCTTGCCGAGCCACGCGTTCTGGGCCTTCTGTGTCGGACCCGCGCCTTTGTCATCCTTTTCGCCCAGCAGCGTCGACCACGCCGGCCCGAGCCGATCGGCTTCGGCCTTGGAGAGCGCAAACAGGCCTTCCACGCGCCAGTACTCATCGGGGATGAACGCCTGGATTTCGCGCTCGCGTTCCACCACCACGCGCACCGCAACCGACTGCACCCGGCCGGCGCTGAGACCGCGGGCGACCTTCTTCCAGAGCAACGGGCTGACCTGATACCCCACGATGCGGTCGAGGATCCGCCGCGCCTGCTGCGCGTTGACCTTGTCCTCGTCGATGCTGTGCGGGTTGTCGAAGGCCCGGCCGATCGAGGACTTGGTGATCTCGGGGAAAATCACCCGCTTGGCTTCGTTCGACGGGATGTTCAGAAGCTGCGCCAGGTGCCACGCGATCGCTTCGCCTTCCCGGTCGAGGTCGGTCGCAAACCAGATCTCGTTGCCGGTGCTCAGGCTTTCCTTGGCGGCCCGCTGGAGGTCCTTCACCACGGCTTCTTTACCGTTGAGCACGGTGTAGCTGGGCGAGAAGCGCTTCTCGAGATCGACGCCGGGCACCGGCTGCTTCACGCCCTTGGGCGCCCGCTCGGGCAGGTCGCGGACGTGGCCGACACTGGCGAGGACCAGATAGTCCTTGCCGAGGTACTTGTTGATCGTTTTGGCCTTGCTGGGCGATTCGACGATGACGAGGTGTTTGCCCTCGGCGTCGCCCTTCTTGGTGCCCAGACCCCGACCCGAGCCGCGACCGCGGGCGGCGACCTTCTTAGAGGTCTTCTTCGAGGCCGCTTTCTTGGCGGTCTTCTTCGAGGTCTTTTTCGAACTCTTCTTGGCCATGTGTCGCGGGTGTCCTGGGCCGGGCTGCCGGGAGGCGGGCGAGCGAACTGGTTCGTCGGCCGGATCTGGGGTGTTCGTCCACACGGAAACGCCGCGGCCCCCCGGATCGGTGAAACCCGCCGCGATCGGCCCGCCGCACACGGAAGGAGCCGCCCACAGCCGTGTCAAGCCGCGAGAGCCACAACACGGCCGCCCGGAGACCCCCCGAGCCTTGCCCAACGCCCCGCGTCCGCAAGCCAGAGGCCACCCCAGCGGCATGGGCCAGATCGCCCGGGCGCCCGCACACCGCCCACGATGAACGCCGCCGATCAGGCCGCAAATCCGCCGAGACACGCTCTCACTCCGCGTCGCCGACGCGTGGACCCCCTTCCTTACCCTGATCGAGGGGATAGTCGCCTGCCGGCGTTTGACCCACGACTTAATCCCCACTTAAAGGGGGTCGCTGGGGTGGTGGGCGCTGCGTCTAAAAAAGATCGGGGCAGACTGATCACAGCTTCCGCGCGTCGCCGCCGCCGATCGCGTGCAGCACTCGGCCCGCCCACGTCTCGGGCGGTTCGCGCTCGGCGTCGATCCAGACCGAGCCGGGCGTGGACCGCAGCCGCCGCAGCCACGTGCGCTGGTTTTTGGCAAACCGGCGCGTCTCGATCTTGATCTTCTCAACCGCCTCCTCCAGCGTGCAGGCGCCCGCCAGGTGCGCGAGGATCTGCTTGGTCCCGAGCGCCTCACGCGCCTGCGGCCCCAGCCTCCCGGCTTCGTCGAGCGCGCGGGTTTCCTCCACCAGCCCCGCTTCGACCATCCCGCGCACACGGGCGTTGATCCGGCGATTGATCGCCTCCGTCGGCCAGTCGAGACCAACGAGCACGACGCCCGGCCGAAGGCTCGCCTCGCGGTCCCATTGCGCTTGCCAGTCGCTGATCGGCCGGCCGGTCAGGCGGTGCACCTCGAGCGCGCGCACGGTTCGGCGTTCGTCGTTGGGATGCAGCCGCGAAGCCGCGGCCGGGTCCACGCGCTCCAGCTCGGCCCGCAACGCCGCCAACCCCATCGCCCGCAGTTCGGCCCGCAACGCCTCGTCGGCTTCGGGGCCCTCGAACAGGCCTTCGAGGAACGCTTTGGCGTACAGGTGGGTCCCGCCGACCAAGACGGGCGTCTTGCCCCGGCCGCGGATATCGGCGATCGCCGCCTCGGCCGCGGCGAGCCAGTCGTGGACGGTAAACGCCTCCGTCGGCTCGACGGTGTCGATGAGGTGGTGCCGAACGGCTCGTTGCTCGTCGGGCGTCGGCTTGGCACTGGCGATGTCGAGCCCGCGGTAGACCTGGAAGGCGTCGGCCGAGATCACCTCGCCGCCAGCCCGTACGGCGACCTTGAGCGCCAACGCCGACTTCCCGCCGGCGGTAGGGCCGACGATAAGCGGAAAGGGCTGAACAGCGCGTTCGGACATCGGGCAAGACTCTACCTCAGGCCGCTCCTACCCTTCGGGTTCGCCATGCCCGCACCCCGTATCGCCATCGTCGGCCGACCCAACGTCGGCAAGAGCTCGCTGCTCAACATGCTCGCCCGGCAGAAGGTCTCCATCGTGGACGACCAGCCGGGGGTCACGCGCGACCGGGTCTCGATTCTGGTCGACCTCGAAGGGCCCGGCGGCGAGGGCGAGCCGCGGACGATCGAGCTGACCGACACGGGCGGCTTCGGCGTCTATGTCGCCGAGGGCGCACGCTTCGACGACGCGGGCGAAGACCTGACGAACCTGACCAAAGACGTCGAGCATCAGATCGCCGAGGCGGTCACCTCGGCCGACCTGATCCTGTTCGCGATCGACACGCAGGCGGGCCTGACCAGCGCGGACTGGGAGATCGCCCGGCTGCTGCGCGAGCAGAAGCTCGGCGAACGCCGATCGGTGGGCGAGAAGGGCACGGGCGACGACGGGCTGGTGCCGGTGCGGGTGATCGCCACCAAGTGCGACGGGCCCAAGTGGGAAGCGCACGCGTACGAGTTCAGCGGGCTGGGCTTCGGCGAGCCCCTGATGTGCTCTGCGAAGAACAACTACCTCCGGCGGACGCTCGAAGAGACGCTCTACCAAGCGGCGCCCAACACCGAGACCCCCGACGACCGCGACGGCCTGGCCGACATGCGCCTCGCGATCATCGGCAAGCGCAACGCGGGCAAGAGCTCGCTGGTGAACAAGCTCGCGGGTGAGGACCGGGTGATCGTCAGCGAGATCGCCGGCACCACGCGCGACGCGGTGGACGTGAAGTTCGAGATGGACGGCAAGACGTTCATCGCGATCGACACCGCGGGCCTGCGCAAGAAGAAGTCCTTCAGCGGGCCGATCGAGTGGTACGCCTTCGACCGGGCCAAGCGCGCCATCGACCGTTGCGACGCGGTGCTGCTGCTGATCGACGCGACCGAGAAAATCAGCCAGGTGGACGAGCAGCTCGCGATGCTCGTGCAGAAGTCGTACCGCCCGGTCGTGGTCGTGGTGAACAAGTGGGACCTGGCCGAGGGACGCAAAACCAGCAAGGGCGTCGCCGTCACGCCCGAGGACTACGCCGACTACCTGCGCAAGGAGCTCAAGGGGCTGAGCTTCGCGCCGATCTCGATCATCTCGGCCGAGCAGGGCATGAACGTGCGCGAGACGGTCGAGCTGGCGTTCGAGATGATGGAGCAGTCCCGCGAGCGCGTGACGACCGGCAAGCTCAACCGGCTGGTGCGATCGATCCTGGAGAAGCGCGGCCCGTCCAGCAAGCTCGGCACGATCGCGCGGGTGTACTACGTTGCACAGGTCACGGATCGACCGCCGACGATCGCGATGGTCGTCAACAAGCCCGAGCTGTTCACCGCGAACTACCAGCGCTACCTGATCAACCGGCTGCGCGAAGAGCTGCCGTTCGAAGAGACGCCCTTCCGGCTCGTCATCCGCGGGCGTCGGCGTGACGAGGCGTTCGACGAAGAAGGCGAAGTGAAGCGCGTGCGCGAAACATCGGCCGGCGCGACCAGCGACCGCGCGCTCGTCGTCGACTTCACCGACAACCCCGACGATTATTTCGACATGGACGACGTCGAGTAAGCCCGACGCGGACCCGACTCAGGTCCGGCTCACGTCCGGCTCAGGCCGCCATGCCCCAATCGCCGGCGTCCTCGCTCAGCCCGTCGTCGTCGCACTCGGGCTTCCACTCATCCGGCTCGAAGCTCTCGAAATCGAACCCGGCCGGTCCCTCACGCAGCGGCGCCGCGCGGTGGTGCACGCGTGCGATCTGCGCGAGCCGACGGCTGAATACCCGGCGGACATCCTCGAAGAGCGCCATGTCCGACGCCGAGAACCCGACCAGCGGATCACGGAAGAACACGGCGACCGCGAGCGTCTCGTCGCCCTCTCGGCAGGCGAGCGCGGTCAGGGTGGAGCCGTTGAGCCAGTGCGCCTCGCCGCCGAGCCGGGCGATCAGCCCGTGCTCGTCGTCGACGCGTTCGACGCCGTCGGCGTCCTCAAACTCGGGCGCCACCACGCCGGCGAGATGGTCGAGCATGACCTCGGCCGAGTCCTTCGGTCGGTCGTAGTTGACGTACGCGCCCAGCGTGTATTCACCGCCGGTGGAGGGCAGGAACACGGCCGCGTTGGTCGGGCCGACGCGTTCGAGCGCAAACTCGAGCACGCGCCGCAGCGCGACCTCGATATCGAGCTCGCCGCGGAGTCGCCCGTCGAGATCGGCGCCCGGGTGCGCGCCGGGGTTCCACGCGGGCCGGGGCGTCGGCGCCCACAAAGCTTCGAGCTCGTCGACCGTGAGCGTGTCTTCTTCGGCGCCGGTGACGCCATCGGGCGTTTCGTCGGCCGCGTGTTCGTCCTTGGCGCGCATCGCGTCGCACAGGGCGTCGAGGGCGCGGTGCAGGACGTTCGTCTGCTCGGCGACTTCCTCGGCCGACAGCGCGATGGCCGCCCGGCGGTCGCGGTCGGCGCGGACGGCCAGGCGCAGCTCGTCGATCAGGGCCGTGCCCGTGCACTCGGGCGTCAGCACCGCGGCCGCGCCGGCTTCGTGCGCCGCGTTCCGCGTCGCGGCGGTCCCGCGATCACCCAACAAAACGGGCGCGATCACCCCATCGCCGCCCGCCAGGTCGCGCAGCAGCGTCAGCCCCCC
>JBCBZM010000129.1:0-6605 GCA_039815345.1 Planctomycetota bacterium
CGCGCTGGCCGCCGATTTGGACTGCACGGGGTCGGGCCCGAACTTGGCGAGTTGCTCCAGCGCGTGGGTGAGCGTCTCATTCAGGCGCATGGGTTCGAGCATGGAAGCGCGGGCCGTATCGACCAGGCGCTCCCACGCACGGAGCATCGATTCATCCTGCTGCTGGGCAGCGAGGCGATCGGGCGCCGCGAGCAAGACCGCCGCAACGCCGTCGGCAAACGCGGACGTATCGTCCGACTGCGCGGGTGTGAGTTCCGACAAGGCCTTCGACAGCCTGGCCGATGCGGGCGCCAGCGCGAATGCGGACAGATCGCGCTCGCGGGTCAGACGCACGAGCATCCCGCCCGACCACGCCGCTCGCGTGACCGCATCGGCATCGGACGCCGAGGCATCATCGATGAGCCAACCGAGGTCTCGACCGATCGCCTCGACCGCGCTCGCCGCTACTTCTGGCCAAGGGCTCGCGCGGTAGACAAACTCGATTACGACCGCGTTGATCGCCAGCAATCGGCCGCGGTCCATGTCGGTCCAATCGCTGGCGAGACGTTCGACGCTCCGTTCGAACAATGCGATGGCAGCCGAGCGGTCCTCTCTCAGTGTGTCCACGGCAGTGCTCAGTTGGTCGAGCACGCCGGGCTCCTCGAGACCGGCCGGCTGGGGCGTGGGCGCTTCCGCCGGCAACGCAGCCTGCGGCGCCGCTTGGGGCACGGGCTCCGGCGGCGGTGTGGTCGGAGCCACATACGCCGAAGGCTCCGGCCACAACAGAACAACGATGCCCACCGAGAGCGCCAGTCCGACCAACGCCACCGTCGCGATGACAGCGCGAGCCCCGGCCGAACTGTTGTGACGCGCGGGCATGACAGAGGATTCAGGACGGCTCGAAGCAGCGGACGACGCAATGGAGTTCGGCGCGGCCATCGGCGTCACTTGCCCTGCCTCGACCTGTCGGGTGGCCCACTGGGCGGTCGGGCTGAGCCCACGCAAAGCCGCCATCACATGCGCAGGATCGCGGCCGTGCCGCCGTGCCAACCAAGCAATGTGCCGCGAAGCCTCCGGCGTCAGCCCGCCGTGCAGACCGACAATGCCACGCGCTTGCGCAAGCAACCACGCATCCGCGGGATCTGGAGCGGCGCCGGCAGGCTCGTGGGGTCCGGATGGCACGGGCTGATCGGTCAAGGTCCCTCCGACGCGGTATCCCCGGTCGATGGCAACGCTCGCAGTTCGGCCTGCAGCGCACGCAGACGAGTCCGCCAAGGCTCCGGGCCAAGCTCCGGGTACAACAACTCGAGCTGCGCCAGCGCGTCCGCCGTCCTGCCCGGGTCCGAGTGCGCGAGTAACGTCAGCGACTCGGCGCGGGCTTCGAACCACGCCGCACTCCCGCGCGGCATGGCCGCGACAAGCCGTCGCCAAGCGTCCAGAGCGGCCGACTCATCGCCGGCGGCAAGCGAGAGACGGGCGTACCGACGCAGTGCGACCTCGGTGGCAGCGCCGCGTTCGATGCGCTGTGCATCGAGCCTTCGACTGATCTCCAACATGGGTTCGTCTTGCGTCTGTTCGTACGCCCAGGCCGCCGCAGCTGCGACGGCTTCCTCGATCGACTCGGCCGCGAGCGTTTCGCTCCGGAGCAGCCGCAGACCGAAGCGCACGACCTCCTCAGCCGCGACCGAATCGGATGTTGCCGCGTTGAATCTCGACTGCGCTCGCCGGAACAGAACCCGATCCGCCGCCAGCTCGAACTCACCGCCCTCCCGCCGGAGCGTTGCGAGCTCGCGTTCCACGGCTTCGGCGTTGTCCAGACGCATGGCGATCTGTAGACGGCGGTACGCAATCTCGGCGATCAGCGGCGCCGGATCCATACCCGCGTCCGCCATGAGTTGCTCCAACTTGGAGAGCAGCCTCGCCGCGCGCCGCGCGTCTGAGTTGCCGGACGACAACATGACGTCCACCGCCTGACGACAGACCAGCACCGCCCGCTGCGCCGCTGCGGCCGCAGCTTCATCCGAGCCATCGAGCGCGATCGCAGATTCCAGTTCGATCAGCCCGCCCGCGACCTCCACAAACCGCGAGCCGATGCGGTCACGTTGCTCGGCCGTGCTGCGTCGGAAGGCGCCGTACAGAAGTCTGGCCGCCTCACGACGAGCTGCCGGATAGACAGGGTCTTCGGGCCCGACCGCGAGCAATACGCCGAGGGTCTGCTCGGGGTCGAGCAACTGAGCGCCCGCCCGCAACAGCAGCAACCGAGCCGCCCGTTCGCTCGTCGGGAAACGCGAGAGATACAGCCGCGCCAGCCGATCGAGCCGGTCAACGAACGACGGGCGGTCCGATCGCACCGCACGATCGAGCGCGACGATCGCAAACCAGATCGCTTCTTCAGCCTCGGCGCCTCCCGCATCCGAAGCCGCGGCTTCGAGCGCATCGGCGGCGTCACCCAGCGCCCCGGCAAAGAACAAAGACAATCCCCGCAACAGCCCGGCCCGCGAACGCTGCGACTCAAACCGATCGGCGTCATCGGCGCGGCTCGCAGCAAGAAAGAGATCCGCCGCGCGCCGGTAAGCGCCGATGACTTCGGGCTCCGTCGCCGGTTCGTCGGCCGTTCCGCTTTCAGGCTGGTGCGCCGCCCGCGCCTGCTCATAGGCTCGCAGCGCGCGCACGTAGCGCACGATGAACCCTTCGTCTCCTAAAGGCAATGCACCGTACCGGTCCACCAGGTCGAGGACATGCGTGATCTGCCCGCGCTCAACCAGATCGCCGAGACCGACCTGCGCGACCGCCTGCAGCAGTTCATCGCGTCCGGAGATGTCCGTCGCATCCCGAGAGGCTTCGAGCGCGAACACCGCGATCAACCGCGCCTGCGACGGCGTCAGCGGCTCCGACGCTTCGCGCCGCTTCAGGCTGACCAACGTGAGGAGATCCGACCAACGCCGCAGGTCTCCCAACACCGCCAGCCGCGTCGCGAAGACCTGCTCACGGATCGTTGGCGAGAGATCCGGCGAGCCTTCCACGGCGTCGAGCCAGCGCAGTGCCTGCGATGTCTCACCCTGAGCCGCCAGCGCCATCGCGACACCCATCGCTGCGCGCGATACATGGTCGAACCGGAACGAGATACCGGCCGTGCGATCGAGCGACGGGTTCTCTCCGGCCGCGCCCAGAATCCAACCGAGCTGCCGCACCGCGTCCTTGGCGTGCCGCGGCGTGCCGGTCAGCACCGTCTGGTAGTAACTGCTCCATCCCGCGTAATAGAACGCCAGCGATCGCATGCGCCGCGCGTCCTGCAACGCCTCACGCAGAAGCGATTCGTCGTCCGACCGCCCGCGGCGCTCCTCGCGTTCGAGTGCCTCCACGCGGCGATGCAGGCGGACGCCCAGATCCTGCAACTCCCGCTCGATCTGTGCGAGCGCCCGCTCCGCGTCGGCCCGATCGGTCGAGTCAGTCAGACGGAGCCGCCACCGCTCGGCCGTGTCTTGAGCGCGCGTATAGCTGGCACGCAGCAGGTCGATCCGCAACGGCGCCGCCTCGATCTCGGGCAACGCCGCGGCTAACGCCCGGGCCCGAGCCTCGATATCCCGCAACATGTCCGCATCCGTTTCGGTGCGGAGCATCAAGACGTAGACGTCGGCGAGCCTTCGCGCGAGGATCGAGCGTTCGGATTGCGAAGCGGTCTCGAGCCGCCGCGTGAGGTACGCGGCGTCCAGTTCGGGGGAACCCAGTTCGCTGAGCAGCGACTCGAGCGACGCCGCCTCGAACTCTTCGGCTTCCTGGGCCGGCGTCTGTGCCGTCGCGGCCGATGCCATCCACGCCACGACGAGAAGCACCGGCAGAAACACCCTGCTACTCGGCCGGGACATAGCTGATCCTCACAAAGCCGGCATCTCGGCACGCCTGCAACGCCGACGCCACCGCGTGTACGGGCGCCGATCCGTAGACACGCACAAACACACCCGGGTCCTTGGGCAGAGGGCGGAGCAGCGCCTCCAATGCCGGCCGATCGCGCATCGTGCGCTCACCGATCTGAAACACGGGCCCCGTGTCGTCCGCACGCACATCGATGATCTGCGGGACAAGGTCGGCGCCAGAGCCGCCGGACGCACGCTCAGCCTCGAGCGCCGAACTCAGCCGGCCTTCCTCGCGCTGGAACGTCGCCGTTACGAGGAAGAAGATCAGGAGCAAAAAGACCACATCGATAAAGCTCGTCGTAAAGACGACCGGGCGATCGCGCGACCTTGAGGGAGACTCTCGGCTGAATCTCACGGCGCCCCCGATCCGCCCGCCGGACGCACAGCGCCCAACCGCCAGCGACGGACACCGAGTTGGTCCAGACTCTCCGCCGCCGCGTTGAGATGGTTCGCCGAGAGGTTGCGGTCCGCACGGATCAGCACCGAGAACGCGTCTGGCCCGATGCCCAGACTCGCCGCTTCCGCCTGAGCGATCTCACCGAACCGAGCCGGCGTGACCGCGGCGCCGTCCACCAGCCAACGGCCCGTCTCGTCGATATCCAGCACAAGATCCGCCGTCGCCTCGCCGCCTTCGCCGCGTTCCTCCGGCAGATCGATCGGCGCGCGCACGAACTGCGTGAACGCGGACGTGTACATAAAAAAGATGATGAGCTGCAGCACCACGTCGACCATCGGTGTGAGGTCGGCGAGACGCGAGCGGGATCGGGATGCGTCGCTGGTGAATCGCACGGGTTAGGCCGGCGCTCCGGGCACGGGCGACGGCGGCGCCGCTGGACCGGATGAGTTGGGTGGCGCCGATGAGGCGGGTGGAGCCGGCACGCCCGCGGGCCGTGGCGGAGCGGGAGGCCTCGGCGTCGAGGCGCCCTGCTGCTGCGCTGCGACCTCGAGATACCCCGCAAGCTCCTCAGCCGTCTGCGCGACTTCCCCGGCGAGGTGATCGGCCCGGCTACGCAGCAGCGCAAAGAGCGGCGTACAGAGAATCGCCACGATCAGCCCCATCACCGTCGTGATGAGCGCGACCGAGATGTTGCCCGCGAGTTGGTCCGGCCGCGCGACGCCCTCGGTCGCGGAGATCGTGTCAAAGGCGCCGACCATACCGATGACCGTGCCGAGCAGACCGAGCATGGGCGCGATCGCCGCGATCACCCCAACGGGCTCGATCGAGCGGTGCAATCGATCTGTCTCCGCCCGCCCGGATTCCTCGATCGCCGAGCGGATCTCAAGAAAGCCGAACGGCGAGCGGGCACAGCGGATGAGTGCCCGCCGAAAGATCCGGGTCAAGAACGTGTCGTTCGCTTCGTCCGAGCAGAACCGTGCCGCCTCGCGCACCCGGCCGGCACGCAGGTGAGACGTCAGTTCGTCCACCACCGCTTGCGGCGCCAGCCTCGAAAGCCGAAGCCGGATCAACCCCGCGATGATCAACGCCACCGCGACCAGCGACAACGCGACAATGACCACGCCGACCTGCCGACCCGCGGCGATGTACTCGAACAGATTCTTGCCACTCTCGGCGGCAGGCGGGACGGCCGCGGCGAGCACCAACATCGGATTCATCATCATGCAGAGCACCTACTCATCTGTATCAACCTGTTCCATCGCAACCAAGCGGTCCGTCCTCGCGGGCATCATGGCCGTTTGTCCAGTACGGGCCTGTCCTGTACTGATCCGGCCCGTACTGATCCGGCCCGACAAGGAACCATCGGCTCCCGTGCCATCATCGGCCCAAGCGTTCAGCGGCGGCCAGCCCAGCACGGCGAAGCCCTGATACCGAGCGCGAAGCCGCGCCCGAACCCGGCTCGCTTCGTCGAGTCGGCCCAGCTTGTGCAGCGTGACCGAGGCTTCGGCGAGCGAGAGCGCCGCGAGTTGCGGCAGGGTTTCGCCGTAGCCCGACGCCGCGGTGAGCAAAGAGATCACGCCGTCCAGTTGGGCGCCCGAGTCCGACTCGATGATCAGTGACCGGCCGATCCCCGCGTGCAACCACGCGCGGACCCACCCCGCCACCGGCGAGCCGTCGGCTCCTGGACGCTCGAGGCGATCTTCCAGCCGACTTCGGGCCCGTTGACGCTCTTCGGGAGTTCCGGTTCGGGCGCGCACGATGTCCGCGACCAACTCGACCGTCCAATCCGATGATGCCGCCGGCGGATCGCCCGAAGCCGTAACGCCCGCCTCAAAACGCATCGCGTGGCGGTACCACCACGAGATCTGAGTCGCCCGTACACGCTCCGCACTCGGGCGACTCGCCGAAACAGCCTCCACCGCTGACGACGATACAAACATCGGCGGCAGGTTCGGCGCCAAGCCGGAAGCCGCATCCGCGAAAGAGGCCGCATCGAGCTCAGCCGAGCGCCCGAACGGATCTTCATCGAGCCAGATCAACCACGAATCAACCGCTGAGACCATCGCGCCCCGCGCGATGCGGCACCGGGTCAGGCCCTCGGCCGCGAGCACGCGCATCGGGCCCGGCCGGGCTCGTGTCTCGGCGAATAGGCGCTCGAACAACGGCTCGGCCGACACCATGTCGCCACGCTCCAACCGCGTGCGTGCTCGCCACGCAAGTCTCGCCACCTCCGCGTACGCCGCCGTGGGCTGGGCGAGGTCACCCTCGATCGAGAGCACACGATCCCATCGGACCAAGCTCTGCGGCCCGTCGAG
>JBCBZM010000026.1:0-27779 GCA_039815345.1 Planctomycetota bacterium
GGCTCACGCCCGACGGCCCGCACTGGGAACGCTTTGCGTCAAGGGTCCGGCCGGGCGCCGCGCCGCGAACGCCGCCGGCGAGCTAGCCTGCTCCATGCAAGGATCCAACGACGAGCATGCCGGCCGCGACGAAACCGCCAGCCACAAGGGCCAGATCGGCGGGATGGCGCCCGAAGACTTCCGCGCGCTCGGTTATCGCATGGTGGACTACCTGTGCGAGTACCTGCAGGGCTGCGGCGAGCGGCCGGTCTTGTCGCGCTCGGCGCCGGGCGAGGTCTACGCCGCGATGCCCGACGCCGCGCCGGAGCGGGGCCTGCCCGATGCGCGTGGGTGGGACGAGGTCTTTGCCGATCTCGAACGCATCGTGCAGCCGGGTCTGATGCACTGGCAATCGCCGCACTTCTTCGGCTACTTCCCGTGCAACGGCTCCGGACCGGCGATCCTGGGCGAGCTGCTCAGCGCGGGCCTCGGCGTGCAGGGCATGCTCTGGCAGACCTCGCCCGCGTGTACCGAAGTCGAGATGCGCGTGATGGACTGGATGGCCGAACTGCTCGGCCTGCCCGACGCGTACCGCTTCGATCGCAGCACGGGTCGCGGCGGCGGCGTGATTCAGGGCACCGCGAGCGAAGCGGCGCTCATCGCGCTCGTGGCCGCTCGCCGTCGAGCCGTGGACCGGGGCGCCGACCCGGCGAGCGTCTGCGTCTACACCTCCGAGCAGGCGCACTCCTCAATCCTCAAGGCCGCCATGATCGCGGGCGTGGCGATGGACGCCGAGGACCGCTCGCGCCTTCGGCTCATCCCGACCGATACGCAGCACGCGATGGACCCGCGCGCACTCGCCGACGCGGTCCGCGCTGATGTCGCGGCCGGTCTCGTCCCGTGCTTCGTCGCCGCGACGGCCGGGACGACCTCGTCCGGCGCGTTCGATCCGTTGGGGGCGATCGCTGCGGCGTTGCGCGAGGCGGACCCGGCGTTCGGCGACGCGGCACACCCGCGCGGCTGGCTGCACGTCGATGCGGCGTACGCCGGCGCCGCGTGCGTCTGCCCGGAACACCGCGGCATGCTCGAAGGCATTGAGCACGCCGATTCGTTCTGTTTTAATCCGCACAAGTGGCTGCTGACATCGTTCGATTGCGACTGCTTTTGGACGAGCGATGCGGCCGGCCTGACGCGGGCGCTCAGCATCAAGCCCGAGTACCTGCGCAACACCGCGTCGGACGCGGGCGCCGTCGTTGACTACCGCGATTGGCAGGCGCCGCTGGGCCGGCGGTTCCGGGCGCTCAAGCTCTGGTTCGTGCTCCGGCACTTCGGCGCCGAGGGCCTGCGGGCGCACATCCGCGGGCACGTTCGGCTGGGCGAGTTGTTCGAGGCATGGGTCGAAGCCGACGAACGGTTCGAGCTCGCCGCGCCCCGATCGCTGAATCTCGTCTGCTTCGCGTGCAAGCGCGGACCGCGCGAATCTCAGGACGCGGCCGACCAGCGCACGGCGGCGCTCATGGCGGCGGTCAACGAGACCGGCCGGGCGTACATGACACACACCAAACTCCCCACGGCCGATGGCGGTGCTCGATACGTCATCCGATTCTGCCCCGGCGCGACCGGTGTCGAAGAGCGGCACGTGCGGGCGGCGTGGGAGCTGATTAAGGCGGCCGCGAGCAGGCTGATGGAACGACCGACCGCCTAACGGCCCGGGCCGTCGGTCTGCTACGCTCCGTGCATGACGCCGAGACGGCTCACATCCATCTGGATCGCCTGCGCTTCGGTCCTGTTGGCCTCGGGCTTGGTCGGTTGCGCCTCGTCGCCCGAATCGGCCCGGCCCGAGATCCGCGTGGCGCCGGGCGAGTACGCGGCCGCGTTCGAGTCGGCCAAGCGCGTCCTGCGTCAGCAGCGCTTCACGCTCGATCGGGTCGACGCCGGTGCGGGCGTGATCACGACCAAGCCCAAACGCACCTCGGGCTTTGCCACGCCCTGGGACATCGAGCAATCCTCGCTTCGTCAGGAGTGGGACGACTTCATCAACGACCAGCAGCGGCGGGTCCGCGTGGTCTTCGAGCCCGAGGGCGACCTGACCGATGACAGCCCCCGGCCTCAGGCGTCGCCCGGCGCCGCGGCGCCCGACCTACGCACGCTTGATCGCCCGATCGTCGGGCGGGTCGAGGTGGTCTTGGAGCGCCGGTACCGCCCGAACTGGCGCGTGCCAACGGTGTCCCCGCGACGCAGTTCGTTCGCGTTCGACCCGATCTTCGCCAGCCGCGTCGGCCGACGCTACGCGGTCCCGCGGACGCAGGACCGCAAGCTGGCGTCTCGATTGACGAGCCGGATCGACGAAGCGACTCGGATCGACGCCGAAGAGTGACGGAACAACTAGCCGGTTCTTAGTCGCCAGCGCGGCCCGTATGCGGTGCGCCCACCAGCCGGGGCGTGGCGGGCGTCGCGCCGATGCGGACCTCGGCCGACTCGGCTGGCAGCTTGGATTCCACCGCCTGCGTCGCGCCCTTCGCCCCAGATTGGCCGGGCTGAGCGTTCGCGCGGCTTTCGGCGCCCGGATCGCTGTGGACCGTCGCGTGACCCAACGCCCGCGCGATCAACTCGCCGCGGCTGGAGGCGTTGAGTTTGCGGTGCAGGCTCTTGACGTGGTCGTGCACCGTGTGCGGGCTGCGGTCGAGGTCCGTCGCGATCTGGCGCACTGTTTTGCCGAGGATGAGCTGCTCGAGCACGAGCTGCTCCCGGACGGTCAGCCAGCGGTTGGCCGTGGTGACCGAGGCGCCGATCGACATCAGGGCGCGCTCTTCGAGCAGCGGCAGCACCGCCTGCAGCGCGGCCCGTGTCCTGTGCGACGCCGATTCGATGTCCGACGCTTCGGCGGTTTCCTCGGCGCCGGTCGCCATGTAGACGATCAGACCGCGGCCCGGCTCGTCGCGTCCGAGCGGCTGGAAGGCGGCGATGAGGTCAGACGGGTCAACGTCGTTCCAGAGCTGGCCGATGCCGCTGGAGCGCCAGTGCTGCCCGCCGGGCAGATCGGCGAGTCGGCCGGTGTGGGCCTGGCTCAGCCCGGCGTCGCCCGGTTCCCAACCGATCAGCGCCAGGCGTTCGAGCCGGGAGCGCAGAGCCGTGCACCGCGGGTCGTCCGTGCCGAGCAGCGAATCGGACTGGCCCGGGCGGGTGGGCGTGATCGCCGGGCCGGATTGCTCGTAGCTCTGTCCGCGACCCGCGACGCCCGCCGCTTCGAGACGGCGGAGCGCTCCCCGCCCATCCAGCGTCGCGATGACGACCGCGACGAGCGATGGTTCGTACAGGCGCGTCAATGCACGAGCGGCGCCCTCGCACCAATCCAATGTTGCAACGGCCGGGAGGTCCACGATCCGTGCCGAGGCACGGGCGACGCGGGCGTACGCGTCGACGGGCTGATGGTTGGTCTGCGTGGTCGTCATCTCTGGTGAGCTCCGCTGGCTTAGGGCATCGGTCACGCGAGGGTCGATCGCGATCGGGAGGAACGCATTCCTCCGCCCATAACTGGGGTTGCGCGATCGATTTGATCGGGCAACGCTTGGCGGCTCACGCACGCCTTCGGGTTTCGGAACGCCTCACACGACCCGCACGAGCCGGGCTTTCCATCGGGGAGATGGCGCCGAATCGCGGCAGGATCTGCGCGGGCGTCCGAGTGGTTCGCCGTACACTGGCGAAAGTCTACCACTCATTCGAGCGGATGCCTTCTGGATTCCGCTCATCTGACCCAGAAAAGTGGGGGTATTAACTTCCCATGTTGTCATAACCTGCACGGGTTTACCCCATCGATCCTTCGATAGGGGGTTTATCGGTGCCTGATCAGGCCAACATCATGCAAACCACCTGGTAGGGTGAGTAGAAACCTACTTTTTTCCTCACGAATGATCCCCTAACTAAGCCCGCTTCAATAGGCTGACTCAGATCGGTCGCCTCAGACCGGGTGGATCGGGCGAAGTGGCATGCGTTGGGGGGCTGTATCCGACCAAAAACACAGAAGCGTGGATCTAAGGTTCAAGACACGTCTGGCGCGCGTGCCGAGCCTTGTTTCGTCTGTCTCTTTGTCTGTTCGGGGCCGAACCGGACGCGATGTTCGGTGTCGGGTTCGGGTCGGCCGTTCGGGCAACTCGGCGGGATCGGCCCTACCCTCTCCGAACTCCGGACCGGAGCGCTGTGCAAACCGCCGTCCGAAGACGAATCGAAGTCACAGACACGCCGACGCGCGATAGAAGTGAGCGACGCGGAAGGGTGTCGCGCCGGTCCGCCGCCGGTCCCGACCTCTGCTGTCCGCGATCCCTCCGCTGTCCGCAACTAAAGAAGGAACGCCGATGCCCGCCGGATCCAACGGAAGCCAGCCCGACGCCGCCCAGACCATCCCGACGGAGTCGCCCGAGGGCGTCCGGCTTCCTCTGGGGCCGGCCGATCGGCAGCCGCGCGTGCTGATTCTGGGCGCCGGGCCGACGGGCCTGGGCGCGGGGTACCGGCTCAAGGAACTCGGGTACACGAACTTCCTGATCGTCGATCGCCATCCCTACGCGGGCGGGCTGGCGCATTCGTTCGTGGACGACAAGGGCTTCACATGGGACATCGGCGGGCACGTGATGTTCAGCCACTACCAGTACTACGACGACTGCTTTGATGAGTTGATGGGCGACGAGTACACGTTGAACGACCGCGAGAGCTGGGTGCGGATGTTCGATCGGTGGGTGCCGTACCCCTTTCAGAACAACATCCGCTACCTGCCCAAGCAGGTCGCGTACGAGTGTTTGTCGGGGCTGATCAAAGCGCAGACCGGTCAGGGCAAGGTCGCCAGCCACGCCGAGGCGACGAACTTCGGCGAGTTCATCGACGCGGTGTTCGGCGAGGGGATCGCCGAGCACTTCATGCGGCCGTACAACTTCAAGGTCTGGGCGCACGCGCCCGAGCTCATGAACAAGCACTGGATCGGCGAGCGCGTCGCGGTGCTCGATATTGACCGGGCGCTCAAGAACGTCGTGCTCGAGCAGGACGACTACGGCTGGGGGCCGAACAACCGCTTCAAGTTCCCGCTCAAGGGCGGCACGGGCGAGTTCTACAAGCGTTTCGGTGATCGGCTCAAAGACTTCATCCGCCTCAACGCGACCGTCAAGTCGATCGACGTCGATCAGAAGGTCGTCACGTTCGAAGACGGCTCGACCGAGTCCTACGACGTGCTGGTGTCGGCGATGCCGGTCGATGTGCTGTGCAAGGACATCCTCACCGGCGACGTGCCCGAGGACATCCGCACCACCGCGGCCGGGCTGAAGCACTCGGGCGGCCACATGGTCGGCATCGGGCTCAAGCGCCCGTGCCCGAGCACCAAGAGCTGGATGTACTTCCCCGAGGACAACTGCCCGTTCTATCGCGTGACGTACCTGAGCAACTACTCTCCGAACATGACGCCGGATAAGGACAAGTTCTATTCGCTGCTCTGCGAGACGAGCTACTCCGAGCACAAGCCGGTCGATCCGGAGACGATCGTTGAAGAAACGATCACGGGCCTGGAGAACGCGGGCTTGCTGGAGCCGGGCGAGCGCGAGGACATCGTGACGACGTGGCACTACCACGCGGACTACAGCTATCCGACGCCCAGCGTCGAGCGCGACGGCATCCTCAGCGCGGTCATCCCCTGGCTGGAGGCGCGGGACGTCTACTCCCGCGGCCGATTCGGCATGTGGAAGTACGAGGTCTCCAACACCGACCACACGCTGATGCAAGGCGTCGAGTTGGTGAACCGCCTGGTGCTCGGCGAGCGCGAGACCACGATCGGCATCGTGTACGAGTCCACCACCGACGGCCGGGAAGCGGCGAGCCACGAACGCTCCGTGAAAGCGGGCTCGGGCGAGAAGCACCTCAAGGCCAACGCGGGCGCCGAGGGCAAGCCGGCGACGACCGTGGTGGCATCCCCCGACTCGGGCGACCTGAGCGAAGCCTCACTCTCTGAAGAAGAGCTGGGTGTGACAGACCGTGCCGGGAGCTGACGCCGGGTTTTTTGATCGCCGACCAAGTGCCCCACAAGACGGCTGCGGCGTTTTACCTTGGTAAGGCCAAAGCACGATGCAGAACCCGTCTCTCGCACATTGCGAGCGGATTTCGGACGGTCGCGCGGCCAAGAAATACCCTATTCAGGGTGATGCAATCGAGACACATTAATGGCCCTGACGGCCTATGTCGGGGGATTCTGCGCGCTGTTTCGTCCGATAATGGGTGTTGGAAGGTGGATCGAGCCGAAACAAACCCATGGAAGTGGGTGGTGCCGGCGCAGTTCTGGCGCACATTGTAACGCGGGTCGTGAAGCCACGATTCGTCGAGCAGGCCGGACCTCGGCCGAGAAGAAAAGGACACGGCGCCGACCACGGACGGCGGCGGGGAATGTGGGTTCGGTATGGGCGCATTGCCGCGGCATCACATCAATCCCTTTCGGGCCATGGCGTGGCAGGGCGAAGTCCTGCAACTCATGGACGAACACCACTTGGTGGCCTGGTCGGAAGATGACGCGCGTCGTCTCCGATTCGCCACCCAGTTCGGTCGGTTCCTCCAGGCCCAGCGGGATACCGAGGTTTGCGTCCTGATGGGTCGAGAGATCCGGGACGTGGAATCGTTCTGCTACCAGCTCGAACGCACGCTCCCCGGCGGGCCGATCGAGCGGCGCGTGGATGGGCCGCGGGGCATCACCTCCATGCTCCGAGCCCGAGCCGACTTGCCCGGGCGGGCGCCGACGAAGTTCCGCTACTACCTCTGGCACGATGCGGACATCCTTCTCAAACACAACCCGTCGCTCTTCGGCCGACTCATCGACGCGATGGCGGGCGTGGCGGCCGAGTGCGAGTACGTGACCGACGACGTCCTGCTGATCCAGCGTTCGATCTACGTCGGCGGCGGCCTGCTGGACCGGTACGCCGACAACCCGCGGGGACAGTTCCGCTCGTGGTTCGACGACGGCAAGGGCGAGGCCTTCTGGCGCGTGGTGACCGGCGTCGAGGCGCCCTCGACCATCCGGTACCAGCTCGACCTGCTCGAGGCGTTGGCGCCGCCGCCCAGCTCGGCGGGCTGACAGACGTTCGCCGGCGCTGTTGACCCGGGGGCCCGGGTGTGCTTCCGTGTCTCTATGCGGATCATCGGCGGCTCACTGAAACGGCAACATCTCGACTCTCCGCGCGATGCGCTCACCACTCGGCCGATGCCCGACCATGTGCGCGAGGCGGTCTACAACCTGCTGCGGGGGCACAGCGAGGGCGCGCACGTCTTCGACGCGTTCGCCGGCACGGGCGCGGTGGGCTTGGAGGCCGTGTCTCGCGGCGCCGAGCGGTGCGTGCTCGTCGAGCGCGACCGCAAAGTCGCGGCGATCCTGCAAGCCAACGTCGATCGGCTCGGGGTGGGCGACCGCTGCGAGGTGGTTGTCGGCGATGCACTGGGCGCGGGCGCCCTGGCGCGGTGCCCGAAGCCGGCCGACCTGATCTTCTTCGACCCGCCGTACCCGATCGTGCGCGACCCGGCGGGTTGGCGGCGTGTGCGGCGGCAGTTCGAGGCGGCGATCGGTCGGCTGGCGGATACGGGCTTCGCGACGATCCGCACGCCCTGGCCGTTCGTGCACCTGGAAGAACCCGCTGGCGCCGAGGCCGAAGACGAACGCCCCACCAAGCGGCGCGGCAAGGACCGCGGCAAAGGCAAACGCGGCGGCGGCCGACGCAAGGGCTGGTACGACGAGACGGAAATCGAGGCCTCGCTGACAATCGACGACGCCGACGGCGAGTTGTCCGAAGCGATGCTCGAAGCCTTTGAGCGCGGCGAAGAAGACGACTTTCTGGAAGAGGACAGCCCCAAGCCGCCGTCGCCCACGCCGATCGATCCCGACATGACGTTCGAGACGGCGGAGGGGCCGGAGACGCACGTGTACGGTTCCACGGCGATTCATCTGTACATGCGCAAGCGTGCGCCGAAACCCGATTCCAAGGCCGAAGCCGTAGACTCGCGCGATGGGTAGCGACGCGATCAGGCCCGACCCGCTCGCGGGGTTGAACGACGATCAGCGGGCCGCGGTGACGCACACCGGCGGGCCGATGGCGGTGCTTGCGGGCCCGGGGTCGGGCAAGACGCGGGTGATCACGCGGCGTGTGGCGTGGCTGATCGAGCAGGGCGCCGAGCCGGAGTCGGTGCTCGCGGTGACGTTTACTGTGAAAGCCGCCGACGAGCTGCGCGAGCGGCTGGCGGGTTTGGGCTTGCCGCCGGGCGTGGCCGAGCGTGTGCGCGCGACGAACTTTCACCGGTTTGGTTTGTCGCTGGTGCGGCGCTTCGCGGACGTGCTGGGCTTGCCGGGCCACCCGGTGTTTCTCGATTCGGCCGAGCGTCGGCGTTTGCTGCGGGATCTTTCGCGCGAGCACGGCTTGCTTTCGTGGGCCGTGGCGGGTGGGCGCGACGCATCGGTGGACGGGCAGGTGGCCTTTCAGGCGAAGATGGCGCACGAGGGGCTCTCGCCCGAGGCGTGCCTGCGCTTCGCGGATCAGAGCGAGAGCGAAGACGACGCGGGCCGCGCTCGGCTCGAACGGTTCCGCGAGCGGGCGTTGCTGTACGGCCGATTCAGCGAGGCGTGCCGATCGCGCGGCCGGCTGACGCTCGATGACCTCATCCTCCTGCCGATCGAGTTGCTTCGTACGCACGCGCAGGTCGCGGCGATCGTGCGCTCGGAGACCGGGCACGTTGTGGTGGATGAGTTTCAGGACGTGAACCGGGCGCAGATCGAGTTGCTTCGGTTGCTGGCGCCGCCGAGCGGATCGCCGGATCTGTGCGTCGTGGGCGACGACGACCAGTCGATCTATGAATTCCGCGGCGCCGACGATCGGGCTTTCGTGCGGTTCGAGCGGGTGTGGGAGGGGGCGCGGTTCATAACGCTGGGCACGAACTACCGCTCATCGTCCGAGATCGTCGCGACTGCGGCCGCGGTGATCGAACGGGCCGGCGAGCGCAAGGCAAAGACGCTGGTCGCCGACCGAGCGGAAGATGAAGCGTTCGGGCCGGTCGAGTGCATCGGCGTCGAAACGGATCACGACTACGGCGAAGCGATCACGGCGTGGATCCTGGCGGATCGCGCGGCGGGTGACCCTCGGGCGTTCAGCGAGTACGCGGTGATCGCGCGCACGCATACGGACCTCGACCGCATCGCCGCGGCGCTACGGCTGGAGCGCATCCCCACGGCCCGTGCTCGCCGGTCCACGCCGGCCGATGACCCGGGCGTGCGCGATCTCTTGGCGTGGATGGAACTGCTCGCCGACCCCAGTGCGCACTGGGCGGCGCGGCGGCTGCTGACCCGGCCGCCGATCGGCGTGGACGCCGAGCGCGTGACGGCGTGGGAACGCGCGTACCGCGCTGAGCGTTCGCGTTGGCAGGAGCGCGAGCCGGGCGAAGCGGGCGCTGATGACCCCGGGTCGTTCGTTGAGTGGCTGGTACGCGCGATCGGCGATGATGATGAAAGCGGCGCCCGCGCGTTCCTCGAGCGGTACGCGGAGTTCCGGACGATCGCCGCGCAGCGGCCCGCGGGGGAGGTCGTGAGCGCGCTGGTGCGCGAGGGCGGGCTGGCCCACGCCGATCTGCCGGCCGATCGTGCGCGCCGCGTGGCGGCGTTGGTCGCGGCGATGAACTGGGCGTCGGCGGTTGAGCCGCGGCTGGAAGAGCCGCGAGACATCGGCGCGCTCTGGCGGCATTACCAGGAGTTGGACGACGAAGAGGCCTCCTTCGGCTTGCGCGCGGATGACAAGGTCGACGGCGGCGCCGCGGCGGACGAGGAGGGCGCCGACGAAGACCGGGACGCGGTGGCGCTGCTGACGGCGCACGCGTCGAAGGGGCTGGAATACCCGGTGGTGTTTGTGCCCCGTGTGCAGCCCTCGCACGGGTACGGCGCGGTCTCGGCGCCGGACGAGGACGACGTGCCCGAAGACCTGTTCGATCGCGCGGGCGACACGCGTGATACGCGGGCGCGATTGCTGGATGAGCAGCGCCGGTTGTTCTACGTGGCCTGCACGCGCGCGCAAGATCGGCTGGTATTGCTGGCGAAACGGACGAAGAAGCCGAGTAAGTACACGCACTTCTTTCAGGAGTTGACGCTCGCGCCGGCGGAGATACGCCGCGTGGTGGTGCGCGAAGCCGAGGACGTGATCCGAGGTGCGGCGGAGGCGGGGGCCCCGTTGTCTGCGGCGGGCGAGGGCGCGGTGGCGCCGAGCGGGGAGGACCCGGCTTCGGTGATCGCGGGGGAGTTGGCCGCAGCGCGTCGGGAGGCGTCGTCGGCGTTTGTGCGCGCCGCATCGGCGGGTGACGCGTCGGCGATCGAGCGCGCAGCCGCGTCGGCGGCCGAGGCGGTGCGACGCGCCGCCATCGCGGCATCGGTCACGCAAGAGTCGGCGCCCGCGTGGGTCGGCGAGTTCTCGGCCGAGTTGGGCGCGTACCGGGAGGGGTTGGTTGCGCGTGTGGAATCGGCGGGGCCGGCGCTGCGGCATCGCGTGCCCGAGCCGCCGTTGAAGCTGAGCTACACGAGTATCCAGGCGTACCGAGACTGCCCGGCGTGCTGCTACGTGCGGTACGTGCTGGGGCTTGAAGCCGCGGCCGAGGCGCCGATGGTGACGGGCCGGGTCGTGCACCAGGCGCTCGCCCGTTTCGCGGAGCGGTGGCGCGACGCGGAAGCCGAGGGCGCCGAGCCGCCGGATGGCGACGTGCTGCGCGCGCTGGGGCGGAGTGCGTACCTCGCGTCGATCGGCGCCGACGCGGAGGTGGACCGCCACGCGCTCGATCAGATCGTGGCACTGCTGGATGTGTACGACCGTGTGTTCCACGATGCGCGCGATCAGGTCTTGGAGATCGAACGGTTTATCCAGGCGCCGTACGTGCACGAGGGGGTTCGGCACGATTTGGAAGCCCGGTTCGATCGGCTCGATCAGACGGCGGCGGGCTTTCGGCTTGTCGATTTCAAGACGGGCCGGGCGAGCAAGCGGTTCACCGAGCCGAAGGCCGACGATCTGCAGTTAGGCATCTACGCGCTCGCGGTGCAGGAACTGCTGGGCGAATCGGTGCTCGACCAGGGGACGGCGGAGTACTGGATGCTGCAGACGGGGGAGCGCGGCGTGGCGCCGTTCGCCGAGATGCGGTTCGATAAGGTGCGCGAAGCGATCGACGGGGTGATCGAGGGTGTGCTGGCGGGGCGGTTCGAGCAGGGACGCGGGTGCAAGGGCGACTGCGTGGGTTTGGCGTGAACGTTCGGACTGGCGGCGAGTGGCACCCAGAGGCGTGTCGGCGGTATGAGAGAGGATGATCGGCGTGCGGGCGAGAGCGGTGTGTTGGTTGGCGGCGATGATCGCGGTGTTGTTGGCGACGGCTTCCGCTGCGCCGGCGTTGGCCCAAGCAAGCCCGCCCCCGGCTGGCCCGGTGCTGCCCGCGTTTCCGGAGCGCGCGGGCGAGGCGCTGGTGATCTCGGCGCACGATGCGACGGGTGTCGTCGAGATGCGGTTGAGCAACGGGGTGGTGGTGCGCGCACGGTGGGCGCTCGGGCGTGACCCCGAACGGCTCGGCGGCGGGTTCCGGTTGTCGGCCGTGTTCGGTGGTGGGCTGCTGGCCGAGACGGCCGAGTCGCGCGGGTTCAGTGATGCCGCGGCGTTGGGTTGGGCTTCGGCCTCGATCGGCGCGGGCGATCTTGGCGCGGAGCTGACATCGGGCGAGGTGCGCGGGTTGCTCTCGGCGTCCGGGCTGACACTGCGTGTGCAGAACCTTCCCGCCAGTATCCGGCTGGAGATCGAAGGCCGAGAGGGCGCGTCGCTGGAAGCGGCGGCCCGATTGATGAGCGCGTTGGTGACGCGGCCGACTTTAGACGACAACGCGCTCGCGGCGTGGGCGGCGGAGCGGTCGGCGTTGCGGCGCGCGGCGCCGGCGGACACGAGCGCGCGGCTGCGGATGGAGTTCGACGCGGCGACCTTGCCCGAGGGGCGTTGGTGGGTCGGGCCTCCGGGCATGGAGGCGATTGAGCGTGCGACGCCCGAAGCCGTGCGCGCGTGGCTCGACACGGGCTTGGCGGCGTGGCCATTGGAGTGGACGGTGGTAGGGGAGATCGATGCGATGCGCGCGGCGCATCTGTTGAGGTCGGCCGCGGGCGCCGTGACGCCGCGGGCCGAGCCGGCGCCGGAGCGGTTCGCCTTGCGCCGTCGCGGCGTGCGCCCGGCGGGACCGGTCGAACGTCTCGCGACGGCGCGAGAAGGCCCGGCGGTCGTCGCGATCGGGTTCCACGGCGCCGAGGGCGGTGACCTCAGCGATGCGGCACGGCTGGGCGAAGTCCGGCGCCTGATCCTTGCGAAGATGATTCTCGATGAGCGTCTGCGCGCTGCGTTCGCCTCGCTGGCGGAAGCCTCGGCGGCTGAGGGATTTGCGGGAGGCCGGCTCGCGGGTGACGCGGCCTACGACCCGCAGGGCGGCGGGATGACCACCGGTTTGGTCTGGGCGGTTGCGGTGGCTCGCCCGGGCGGTGGGCGCGCGACGGCCGATCTCATGTGGGCGCAGGTCGAGCGGCTGGCTCGAGAGGGACCCGGCGCCGAGGAACTGGAGCGCGCGGTCGAGCGTGTACTCCAAGCCCGCGGCCCGGAAGGCGACAGCGCGTGGTACTGGGTGCGTGTGCTGGAGTCGTCGTCGCTCCGTGGGCTGTCGCTCGACACGCTGACGCAGACCGAGCGGGCGCTCTCCGAGGCGACGCCGGCGGAGATCGCGCAGACGCTGAGCGCGTGGAGTTCCCCGACGCGGCGGTTCACGGTGATCGTGGAGCCGGAGGGCTGAGCGGCACGTTGGGCCGAGTTCTACTCGAGCGCGGCGGCGCCGGAGATGATCTCGGTCAGCTCCGTGGTGATCTGTGACTGGCGGGCGCGGTTGAAGTCACGCTGCAGGTTCTTGCCCATCTTGGCGGCGTTGTCCGTGGCGGACTTCATCGCGACCATGCGTGCAACGTGCTCAGAGACCACGGCGTCGTTGAACGCCTGGAAAAGCACGGCCTTGACGGCCGCGGGGAGCAGAGTGTCGAGCAGGTCGGCGGCGGAGGGGCTGAATTCGAAGTCCGTGTTCGCCGAAGATGTGTCGGCCTCTGTCTCGCCACCGGTCGAAGCGGACTCGGCGGGCTTGAAGGGGATCAGCGGCGCGGCGATGGCCTGCTGGCGCGACGCGGAGATGTACTTGGTGTAGACGATCGTGACGCCGGAAATCTCGCCGGCGATGTAGCGGTCGATGTAGTTCTGCGCGAGGGCCTGGACGGCCTCGAACTTGGGCTCGTCGCCCATGTCGTGGAACTCGGAAACATCGATCTTGTTGAACTTGAAGACCGAGAGGCCCTTCTTGCCGACGAGTTCGACCATGCCGTCGGCCATGATCTCGGAGCGGACGAAAGAGAGGCCTTTGCGGAGGATGGCGCCGTTGTACGGGCCGCAGAGCCCGCGGTTGGACGTGAGCACCAGAGCGAGGTGCTTGCCGGGTCGGTTGTTGGCGTCAAGGAGCGGGTGGACCGCGCCGTCATCGCCCGAAGCTCCGGAGAGCTGGGCGACGAGGTGGAAGAGGGCCTCGGTGTAGGGTTTGCTTGCGACGGCTCTCTGCTGTGAGGCGGAGAACTTAGCCGTTGCGATCATCTGCATCGTCCGCGTAATGCGTCGGATGTTGGCGACCGCCTTCATGCGCTTCTTGATCTCGCGTGATTTGCCCATAGGGCGGCATGGTAGGCCGGCGAGGGCAGCGGGCGAGGGCGATCAGCGGCGCTTGGGCGGCGGCGTCCCGGTGGGCCCGGATGGATGCCGGGTGGGCGCGGGGGGCGCCGGGGGGAGATCGCCCGAGGAGCCGAGCGGGAAGGGCGTGCAGAGGGGGGTGGGGCCGTGGTCGGTCGGCCGGGCCGGGTTGGGCGAGGCGGCTCGGGGCTTGGGGCCGTCGTGGAGTCCGTGGCGCGGTGCATCGCCAGGGGGGTCGTCCGGCAGGGCGCGTGGCATGGTCTCGCCTCCTCGCTCGCGGTCCGGCCGAGATTCAAACTCAGATCGGCGGCCGGTCCGGCGTGTTCGATGTCAAGTCCCCCCCGCTATCGGCGGGAAGGCCTCTCGAATTCAGTACGAGGCCGTCAAACGCCAGGTTCATGGTTTCGGGAAGTTCGGGGTCGGTCTCGGCGTGGCGGACCTCGTGACTCATATGCACGAACCAGCTTCGCGCCGCGTCCACCTCGTGCGCGACGGACACGGCTTGCCCCACGGTGAAGTGCGTGGGGTGCTTGCGCGGCCTCAGAGCGTCTAGTACGAGTGTGTTCAGGTCTGTCAGCCGCGGCCAGGTCTCCGGCGGGATCGCGCTGACATCGGTGCAGTACGCGAGAGGCAGCAGCGACCCGACTTCGTCCGAGGACGGGCGTTCGTCCGAGAACGCGCGTTGGGTTTCGTCGGCGAAATCGAACCGGAAGCCGAGCACGGGCAGCCGGCCGTGGAGCAGGCGGATGGGCGTGACGCGGAGTCCCCAGAGTTCGATCGAGACCTCGGGCTCGAGCGTGCGCGGGATGAGGGTGGCGACGAAGCTGTCGTTGACGTTGTTCTGTCGATCGAAGATGTGCGCATACACGCGGCGGAGCGCATCCATGGTGCGCGGCTCGGCCCAGATGTCGATCGGCGCCTGCATCGTGACGTTGAACCGGCGGACCTCGTCGAGGCCGAAGGTGTGGTCGACGTGGTTGTGCGTAAAGAGGATCGCGTCGCAGCGGGTGAGTTGGGCGCGCAGGGCTTGCTGGCGCAGGTCCGGGCCGGCGTCGATGAGGAGGACGCGCGGCTTGCCCTGCGGGTCGGTCCATTCGAGGCAGGCGCTGGTACGCAAGCGGTTGTCGCGTGGGTCGTCCGAGTGACAAACCGCGCAGTCGCACCCGATGGTGGGGATGCCCGCGGAGGTGCCGGTGCCGAGGAAGGTGAAACGCACGGCGGAGGGTATGTGCTTCGGCTGTGCGCGTTGTGGCGGCGCTGCGTGTTTGGCGGTGTTGGCGGGCGTCGAACGCGGTAGGCTGCGCTGCCGGGCCGGTTGGTGTCAGGCCCGTTTGGTGTCAGGCCCGTTTGGTGTCAGGCATGGAGGACGCGCGATGCATCGGACGCAGCGATCGCTCGGAGTGCTCTTTTCGCTTGGGGTTGCGATGATCTGGGCCGGCTGTTCGGCGCAGGATCAGGCGCACCTGGCGGGTCGGCCCGAGCGTTGGATCGACGCGGGGTTGGTCGAAGAGGCGTTGCTGAGTCCCTCGGCCGAGGCGACTCCGGCGGGTGAGTTGGCGTTCGAGACCATGATCCGCCGGTACCTGTCTTCGTCGAATCCGACCGAGAAGCGCGAGGTACGGAACACGTTTGTCGAGGCCTCGATGATGGTGATCGACGCGCGGTACCAGGGGTTTGTGAGCAAGTTCAGCGCCGAGCGAAAGACGGGGGCGGTCGCGACGGACATCGCCTCGATCGCGCTCGACGGCGTGGCGACGCTGATCAACCCGGCAAGCACGAAGTCGATCTTCGCGGCGCTCTCGGCCGGTGTGACGGCGTCGGGCGCGTCGGTGCGCGAGAACTTCTTTTATGAGCAGACGGTGCCCGTGCTGATCAAGCAGATGGAGGCGCGGCGGTTGCAGGTGCGGGCCGAGATCGTGCAGCGGATGGGCTTGCCGATCGCGGGCTATCCGCTGGCCGAGGCGATCGGGGATCTGGACCAGTATTACTTCGCGGGCTCGTTCGACGGCGCCTTGTCGGCGATCCAGCGCGACGCGGCGGCGCGGGCGCTGCGGGCCGAGATCGACGCCGACGCGTTCCAGATCAAGTTCTTTGATGCGAACCGCGAGGCCGGGGCCGCGGCGCTGCTGGCGTCGATCGAGGCGTGGGTGAACGCGGGCGGGAACGAGGCGGCTAACCAAGACCGGTTCGATCAGATCGCGGCGCTCGTGATGCGGGACCTGAGCGTGACGGATCGGACGGACGTCGGACCTTGGCTGGCGTCGGCGTCGGAGCAGCAACTCGAAGTGATCGTGCGCACGCTGGAGATCCCGGTGCTGGCGACGAAGGACCCGAGGGAGGCGCCGAGTGAGTGAGCAGGATCCGAACACGAACGAGCAGTGCATCCGTTACCGCACGAAGGTGATCCGCGGCGTCGCGGTGGATTCGGTCGAGCGCTTGGTGCGGCTGTTGCAGGCCGACCGCTTGTACGTGGACCACAAGGCGTACCCAGAGTCGGACGGTCTCGTGACGCTGGTGGTCGTGTACCGGCAGGCGTGAGGCCGGCGCTTTGGGTGAGGTGTGTGTTCAGCCGCCGAGCTTGATGGACTCGCCCGCGCCGAGCGCGCGCACGTCGACGCCGGTGGGCTTGAACGACTTGAGATCGACCTCGATCGGCGGCCAGGTGTTGTAGTGGATGGGGATGGCGGTCGGGGCGCCGATGAGTTCGGCGGCGCGGGCGGCGTGCTCGGGGCCCATGGTGAAGCGGTCGCCGACGGGCAGGAGCGCGATGTGGGGCATGTACATCTCGCCGATGAGTTTCATGTCGCTGAAGAGCGCGGTGTCGCCGGCGTGGTAGATGGTGAACCCGCCGATGCGGATGATGAGGCCGCAGGGCATGCCCATGTACCGGCCTTCGTAGGACGACGAGTGGAAGGCTTGCGTGAAGGCGACGAATCCGAAGTCGGTTTCGATTTTGCCGCCCGGGTTGCCGGGCTCGAGCGATTCGACGCCTTGCTCGCCGAAGTAGTTGCAGAGTTCATACGCGGCGTAGAGCGGCGCGCCGGTGCGTCGAAGGATGGCGAGCGTGTCGCCCACGTGGTCGGCGTGGCCGTGGGTGAGGGCGAGGTGGGTGCAGCGGACGTTGTCGGCGGCGTGCTCGGGCCGGGTGGAGGCGCCCGGGTTGCCCGTTAGGAACGGATCGATGAGCACGGCGTGTTCGTCGGTTTCGATCAGGCAGGCGGAGTGGCCTAAGAACGTGAGCGTGGCGGGCATGGGTGGGCTCCTTCCTCAGACAGGTTACGGGCGAACGAAGAGGTACGCGGAGGACGCGGAGTATGACGCGGAGGCCGCAGGGGGAGGCAGGGATTCAAGGGGGCGCTGTCGCACACGCTTTCTGCGTACGGCTCTTCCTTAGTCGAGATAGGCGTGCGTGGTGTAGTCCTTGAGCATGCGTTCGGTGGTGAAGTGTGAGCCGTTGAGGCTGATGCAGGAGCGCATGATCTCGGCCCAGTAGGGTTGGTCGTCTCGGAAGGTGGGGAGGATCTCGGATTCGAGCTTGTCGTAGAGGCTGGCGATGTGCTGGCTTTCGGTGTCGCCGTCGATGGACCAGCCGGTGACGTTCTCGACGTGGCCCTCGATCCACCAGCCGTCGAGCGTGCTGAGCGAGGGGACGCCGTTGAGCGCGGCCTTCATGCCGCTGGTGCCGCTGGCTTCCTTGGGCGGCTCGGGGTTGTTGAGCCAGAGGTCGGCGCCGGCGGTGAGCTTGGCGCCGAAGAGCTGGTCGTAGTTGGGGATGAAGACGATGGGCACGTCGGGCGCCAGGTCTCGGCCGGTGTGGACGATGCGCTGGATCATGTCCTTGCCGGCTTCGTCGCCCGGGTGCGACTTGCCAGCGAAGAGGATCTGGATGGGATAGATGTCCTTGGACATCGCGCGGAGGCGTTCGGGGTCGGAGATGACCAGGTCGGGGCGCTTGTAGGGCGTCGCGCGGCGGGCGAAGACGATGGTGAACCGGCGTGGGTCGAGCTGCACGCCCGTGCGTTGGAAGACGTGCCCGAGCAGGTCCTGCTTGGCCTCGTCGTGGGCGCGCAGGAGCGAGGCGTCGTCGATGGCGTTGGCCATGCGGAGGTCCTGGTTGTGGGTGCGCCACTCGGGCGTCCAGCGGTCGAAGAGCTTGCGCATGGGGGGCGAGGCCCAGGTGGCGGCATGGACGCCGTTGGTCACGCTGTCGATGTCGTAGCCGGGAAACATCTCTCGGCTGACCTCGCCGTGGCGCCGGGCGACGCCGTTGGCGTAGCGGGAGAGGTTGAGGCTGAGGACGGTGGCGTTGAGCTTGCTCTTGCCGCCGATGAGGTCGGCGCGCTTCCAGAGCGGGTGGTCGCCCACGACGCGTTTGACGTCGCTCAATGCGTAGCGGTCGTGGCCGGCGGGGATGGGCGTGTGGGTGGTGAAGACGACGCGGTCTTTGGCGGCGGCGATGGTGGCGTCGTCGATGTCGAACTTGTTGTAGCGGCTGAGGTGCTCGCTCATGAGCTCGAGGGTGAGCAGGAAGCCGTGGCCCTCGTTCATGTGGAAGACGTCGACGTCGTGCGTGAGGGCGCGGAGCATGCGCGGGCCGGCGATGCCGAGCACGGCGCGCTGCTTGAGCTGCTGGACATGATCGCCTTGGTACAGGCGGTGGGTGATGCTTCGGTCCTGGGGTTCGTTTTCGGGCAGGTCGGTGTCGAGGAAGTAGACGGGCACGCGGCCGCTGGTCGCGCCCTCGACGAACATGCGGAAGCAGCGGACGATGACGTTTCGGCCTTCGATGGGGACGAAGGCGCGCTGGGGCATCTCTTCGAGGACCTCGGCGGGGTCCCACTTGGCGTCGGCTTCTTTCTGGCGGCCGGTGCGGTCGAAGGACTGCTCGAAGAAGCCCTTTCGGTAGCAGAGGCAGACGCCGACCATGGGCAGTCGGAGATCGGCGGCGGCGCGGACGGTGTCTCCGGCGAGGATGCCGAGCCCGCCGCAGTAGGTGGGCAGGGCGTCGCCCAGACCGATTTCCATGGTGAAGTAGGCGATGACGCGGTCGGGGTTGGGCACCTGAGTTCTCCCGGGCTTCGGCGTTGGTTGGGTGTCGGGCGGAGTGTAGTGAGGGGTGTGCGGTAGCGGGGTTGGGTGCGGTGGGTGCGCAGGACAACGGGGCGACCCGGAGGCCGCCCCGTCGGCGCGAGTGCGAGATGAAGTCTGTGAACCCGTTCGCGGGATCAGGCGGCCTGGACGGCGACGCCGTTGGTGGAGGGCGTGCCTCCGGTGGAGGGCACGCCTCCGACGATGCCGGCGTTGATGCCGGTCGTGTTGTTGGCGATGGGGGCGCCGGCGACGGTCGGGCTGATGCCGATGTTGTTGGGTGTGCCCTGGATCGGGAAGGTGTTGGACTGTCCGTTGAAGCCCTGCGGGATGCCGGAGTTGAAGCTGGAGTTGAGAGCGAAGTTGAGGGCGGGGTTGACGACGCCGAAGGGGATGGCGCTGGGGAGGTTGATGCCGTTGAAGGCGAGTTGGGGCTGTCCGATGAAGCCGTTGTTGAAGCTGGGGTTGTGGAAGCCCGTGTTCAAGAAACCGGGATTCACAAAGCCGGGGTTCACGAAGCCCGAGCTGACGATGTTCGGGTTGACGAAGCCGGTGTTACCGAAGCCGGAGTTGACGAAGTTCGAGCCGATGCCGGTGTTGATGCCGGTCTGGGGGATGAAGTTCTGGAAGCCGTTGAAGCCGTTGAAGCCGTTGAAGGCGGGGACGGGGAAGCCGCCGAAGCCCTGGAAGTTCTGGACGCCGGGGAAGCCGGGGTTCAAGGAGCCAGAGTTCCAGACGTTGGACTGAATGCTCTGCGGCACGAAGCCGTTCTGGAAGAAGCTGTTCTGGAAGCCCGGCGTCTGGAAGCCCGGCGTCTGGATGCCGGTGTTCACGGAGCCGGTGTTCACGGAGCTCGAGAAGAAGGTGTTGACGAAGCTCTCGAAGAATGAGTTGTAGAAGGAGTTGAAGAACGAGTTGAAGAACTCAGGGCTGATGCCGGTGAAGCCGTTCTGGGTGGGGCTGTTCTGGAAGAAGCCGGGCTGGAAGAAGTTGGGCTGAAAGAAGTTGGGGTTAATGAAGCCGGGGTTGATCGTGTTGAACGTGTTCGTGGGGGTCTGCATGGGTCGTATTCCTTTAGTGGAAGGCTCTCTCGGTCGGCGTGTCGCTCGCATGGACACCATCCCGGCCGGGTCGCACGGCGCGGCGGTCGGGCACACATTCGGTCTTTGGGGTCGGCCTCGCGCTTGCGCTGGCGGGCGTTCCGTCTGAGCGGGCTACGTCGGCAGACGGGGGCGGCGACTTAGGCGACAGCGCGCGGAAAGGCGCCCAAAATCAAGGGCCACGATTGGGTGTTTGGTGGCGGTGAGGGACGGGTGCGGCTGAGCGAACAAGTCGGCGAACAGGCCGGGCACGGCGCCGGGTTCAGCGGACCCGTTCTTCCTTGGGGTCGCGGCTCATCAGGCGGGTGATCGCCTGGATCGGGTCGGTCCCGCCGAAGAGCACGCTGTAGACCGCGTCGGCGATGGGCATTTCAACTTTGAACCGCCCGGCCAACTCGCGCACGGCTCGGGCGGTTTCCACGCCTTCGACGACGAAGGGCGTGGCGTTGAGGTAGTCCTCGAGCGATTGGCCTTTGCCGAGGGCTTCGCCGCAGGAGCGGTTTCGGCCTTCGGGGCTGAAGCAGGTGGTGGCGAGGTCGCCCACGCCGGCGATGCCGAAGAAGGTGTCGGGGCTGGCGCCCATTGCGGCGCCAAGGCGCGCGATCTCGGCCAGACCCCGCGCGAGGAGGGCGCTCTTGGCGTTGGCGCCGGCTTGGAGACCATCCAAGATGCCGGCGGCGATGGCGATGACGTTCTTGGTCGCGCCGGCGAGTTCGACACCCAGGACGTCGGGGTTGGTGTAGACGCGGAGCCACCGGGCGGTGAAGAGGGACTGGAGCGTCTCGGCGAACTCGGGCTGGTCGCTGGCGGCGATCATGGTCGCGGGCAGGCAGCGGGCGAGTTCGGGGGCGATGGTCGGGCCGGAGAGCACGCCGAGCGGCCTGGGGGCGGCGTCGGGGTTGTCGGCGAGGACCTCGGCGATGATCTGCGTCGGGCGGAGCAGGCCGGGGTGCTCGATGCCCTTGGCGACCGAGACGACGCCGGCGCCCGCGGGCACGCGGGGTTTGAGCCCGGTCCAGGCCTCGCGGGTGTGCTGGACGGGGATGGCGGAGACGGCCAGGTCGGCGCCGGCGAGGGCAACCTCGGCCGAGAGGCAGATGCGGACGGACTCATCGAGGTGGAAGCCGGGCAGCCGATCGCTGGTGCGGGTCTGGGCGAGGCGGCCGACCTCTTCGGGGCTGTGCCCCCAGACGCGGACTTCCGGGGCTGTCCGGCCGAGCGTCGCGGGCGCGGTGGCGAGGATCTGGGCACAGACCAGTCCCATCTGACCGACACCGAGCACGGCGACGGTGTCGAGAGCGGGCTCAGGCGTCGAATCGGTGTTGTTTGTGCTTTGTGTGGTCATGCGGATGGATGCAGGAATAGACCGGGGAGAGGTCGCGTCTGTCTGGGTCGGCGGGCCGAACCGGTCGCGGGCCGGGGTCGTAGCGTAGCGGCCGGGCGGATGAAGCGGTCGGGGCGGATAAACGCGTCTTGAGCCCGCCCGGGCGTACCATGCCGGCCCGGATCGGATCCAGAGCTTGGTTTCGGTTCCCTGTTGGTTTCATACTTCAGCGATACGGAGGCGCGATGGCGCTGGTGAGTCACGGCACAGAAGACCATGATCCGGCCAAGGGACCCGAATGCTGCGCGAGCCATGAAGCGGCGGGGGGGCAGCGGTACATCACGCTCTGTCTGATCTCCGGCGCGCTGCTCGCCGCGGTCAGTCTGGCGCAGCTCATCGGTCTGCCCGAAGAAATGGCCAAGGCGTTCGCGGCGTTTCTGGCGGTCGTGATTGCCTTCCCTCTGTTTATGGGCGCGTACCGAGAGGTATGGGTCAATCTTCGTCCGGCGACAGGCTCGCTCACGGCGCTGGCGGTGCTCGCGCTGCTGGCGACGCAGAAGTACGAGTACGCGGGCTGGCTGGCGCTGATTCTGGTGCTGGCCGATCAGTTCGTGCGGCAAACGGCGTTCGGCGCGCAGCGTGCGATCGAGCGATTGGTGGGGCTCACGCCGGACATCGCTCGGCTCGTGACGGGTGAGGGCGCCGAGCATGAAGTCACGCTCGCAGAGGTGCGCGTCGGGGCGACGGTCCGTGTGAAGCCGGGCGAGAACCTCCCCGTGGACGGCACGATTATCGCGGGCCGCTCGACGATCAACCAGGCTTCGCTGACGGGCGAGGCGGTGCCGATCGAGGCGGAGACGGGCGACGAGGTGTACGCCGGCACGACGAACCTGACCGGCGCGATCGATCTCCGCGTGACGTCGGTGGGCGAGGACACGACGATCGGCAAGGTGGGCCAGCTCATCCGCGAGGCGGAGTCGAGCAAGACGCCGCGGCAGTTGCTCATCGAGCAGGTGGCGAGCTTCTTTGTGCCGGTGGCGTTGTCGGTCGCGTTCATTACTTGGTACGTGACATCCAAGAGCCCGAGCGAACTGGTCCGCGGCGAGGCCGCGACGCGTGCGGTCACGGTGTTGGTGGTGTCGTGCCCGATGTCGCTGCTTCTGGCCAGCCCGGCGGCGATGGTCGCGGCGTTCGCGTCGGCGGCTCGCTTGGGCATTCTGGTCAAGCAGACGAGCACGCTCGAGGCGGCGGCGAATATCGACGCGGTGGTGTTCGACAAGACGGGCACCATCACGACGGGCGTGTTCGAGGTCTCGAAGCTGGCGCCAGCGACGGGCGTCGAGGGCGCCGAGTTGCTCAAGGCCGCGGCCGATGCGGAGCAGCACTCGAACCACCCCCTGGCGCAGTCGATCCTGAAGACGGCCCGCGCGGCGCGGGTGACGCCGAACGGGACGAACGATTACGAAGAGATCCACGGCCGGGGCGTGCGCGCTCGCACGGCGATGGGCGAGCTGCACGCCGGGCGGTCGAGCTGGCTGCTCGAGCTGAGCCCGAGCCAGCGGGGTCCGATCGAGGAAGTCGAGACCAAGCTGGGCGGGATGTCGGGCGTGCATGTGATGCGCGACGGCAAGTACCTCGGCGCGGTGGGGCTCGAAGACCAGATCCGCCCGAACACCAAGAGCGTGATGAACCGCCTGCGCGAGCTGGGCGTCCGGTCGATCGCGATCTTTACCGGCGATCGGCTGAGCGTGGCCGAGCGCGTGGGCCGGTCGGTGGGCGTGGACGCGGTCGAGGCCGAGTGCCACCCCGAAGAGAAGCACGAGCAGATCAAGCACCTCGTTGCGGGCGGCTACCGCACGCTGATGGTGGGCGACGGCATCAACGACGGGCCTTCGCTGGCAGAGGCGGATGTCGGCGTGGCGATGGGCCTCTCGGGGTCCGATGTCGCGACCAACTCGGCGGGCGTGGCGCTCATGACCGACGACCTGCGGCGGATTCCGTTCCTGATGGAGTTGGCGCGCAAGACACGGCTGGTCATCGGTCAGAACATCGCGATCTCGATCGTGATCGTGATCGTCGGCCTGGTGTTGTCCTCCACGGGATTGCTCGCGATCCCCGCGGCCGCGCTGTACCACTTCGTGGGCGAGGTGTTCGTGCTGGCGAACTCGTTCCGGCTGTTCAGGTTCGGCGAAGAGTTTGCGGCTGAGGACGAGACGGAGCCGTCGAAGCCGATGTGGGAGCGTCGTGAGGCGTCGATCCGGGGGCTTTCGGGCCAGCCGGCTTCGGCGTAAGGGGGCGACGGAAAGGCCGGCCTTCCTGCGGTTGCCGTTCGCTTTCGAGTTGCCAACCAGCCCATCTTGTCTTCGATGCACCCGTGTTTCGGCACGGGTGTTTTTTTTTTAGATCGTGCGATGCCATCGGATGGCCATTGGTGGGCCCTGATGTAGGTTTAGGACTCTGGCGGTGGCGTTTCGCACCGTGCCTGTGTGTGTATGGATGATGATGGAGTGACTTGATGGCGACTCACGGGTTCATCGAATCGAGATGGACGGCCCGGTCGTTTGTTCCGGCGCTGATTAAGACGATGCTGCTCGGGGTTGGCTTCGCGTCTTGCGCCACATCGGCGACCGCAGATTTGGTTGTTGATGACGGTGAAGTGCTCGTAATCGATGGCGAAGTGGTCACGGAGTCGTCGAGGCTTCGGGTGGGTGGGCCGGGCGGCGCTGGGACGCTTCGGATCATCAACGGCGGCCGCCTTGATGTTCGAGAGTTCGGAAACATCTTCGAAGACGGGCGTGTTGAGGTCGAAGGGCCCGGAAGCGTGTTGGAGTTGATGGGGAGTTTGCGCGGCGAAAGCGTTAACGGTTCGATGTTGGTAAGCAACGGAGGTTCAGTTCGCGCCGGCGACAGTAGTTTTCCGAACAACTGGATTATCTCGGGGCTGGGTTCCAGCGGGTCTTTCAGAAGTCTCGGCATCTACGACGATACGTCCCTCGGTCAGTTTGTAGAGATGCAAGTAATAGACGGTGCTGTGTTGAACGTCGAGCGCAGACTCAGTGTTGCATTGCCGTTTGCGCCTGCGGCTCTGACAGTGAGTGGTCCTGGGTCACGGGTAACCGCAGGATTGGGGCTGACAGTGGGCGTGACTGAGGTCCAGTCCGGATCTGGTTCCGGTCGCCTAGAGATCTTGGACGGCGCACAGATATCAACTCTGTTCTATCGGTCTGGGTCGAGTGATCTAGTTGTGGATGGCCATGATTCGCAACTTGTGCTGCAGTCTGATTTTAGTCAGTCCGGCGGTCACACTACAATTGCAAATGGCGCACGAGTTGTGGCAGAGTCTGATCTGCGGCTCGAACGTCGGGCTGGTGATCCATCCTTGATGCTTGAGATACGCGGCTCTGGATCATCTCTGGCTGTTGCGGGGGGGGTGCGAAGTCGTAGAGATTCTGGAATAGAAGTGCCTACGGTGCGAGTTGCCGAAGCCGGCGTGCTGTCGCTCGGCGGATCGGTAGTGTACGACTTTGTCAACCTGTATTCGCCGCGATTCGAGGTGTTTGGGGGTCGCGTCGATGTCGCTGGGAACGCAGACCTAGTTGATGAGTTTCGGATCATCCCTTCCGATTCACTGATTCATTTCAAGCTCTCCGCGATCGATGCATTTGACATCGCCGATCGTGCTCTTGTTGATGTTGATGGGTTCCTTGATATCGGCGATCAAAGCACTATTGAAATTGACTTCGTTGAACCGGCGGCTTTGATGCCGGGAGATGTTTTTGATCTGCTTGATTTTGGGGAACTCTTCGGCGGGTCAAATCCGTTTGATGTTCGCGGCCTGCCCGCTCATCTGACACTCGATACGTCGATGTTCGAGATCGACGGCACGGTGCGCATCGTGCCGACGCCGGGGGGTGTTGCGGCGTTTGCGTTGGTCGGCTTGGTCGCGGTTCGACGCCGGCGCTGAACAACCAGTTCCTTCTTGAATGCAACAGCCGCACGCGGGTTTCCCGGCGTGCGGCTGGTGTCTTTAGTCGCGCGCTTGGTGTTAGTGCTCGATGCCCGCGAACTGATTCTGGAGTGTCTCCGGGCCGGCGCGCCAGGTGTCGCGGGTGTTCTCGGCGAAGGGATCGGGGAAGACGCTCTGCTCGCCCGCGTTGATGCCGGCGACGATGTTCTTGGCGGTCGCCGCGACGGAGAAGGTCTCGAAGTCGAAGTCCTTGGTCATGTCGGTTTCGATCGGGCCGGGGTAGATGCCGATGACTTCGATGTTTCTCGGAGCGAGTTCGCCGCGGAGTGCGAGGGTGAGCGAGTGGGCGGCGGCCTTGGAGGCCGAGTACCCGCCGATGGAGGGCATGCTGGCGAGGCTGACGACGGAGTTGAGGTTGGCGAAGGCGCCGCCGCCGTGGGCGATGAGGTTGGGCGCGAAGGCACGGGCGACGCGGAGGGCGCCGAAGTAGTTGGTTTCCATGTCGGCGCGGATCTCGTCGTCGGGCGCTTCGAGGAACGAGCCGCCGTGGAGCACGCCGGCGTTATTGATGATGAGCCGGGCGTCTTTGGCGTCGCCCGCCGCGGCCTGGATGCTGGTTTCGTCGGCCAGATCGAGCGCGAGGCGGGCGACGCGGTCATCGCCCGGGTGGACGTCGTTGAGCGAGTCGAGGCGTCGCGCGGTGGCGTAGACCTTGGCGGCGCCGGCGTCGAGCAGGGCGTCGACGAGAGTGCGGCCGATGCCGCGGTTGGCGCCGGTGACGAGTGCGGTCGTGTTCTGGACGTGCATGGTGTGCTCCTTCGAGGTCCTCGCAGGCGCAGACGGATCGGCCTGCAAAGGACGCCGAAGACAAAGCACCGGGCGGGGTAGGGTGTTCCCTTGGTCGCATACTTTTTGTCGGGCCCGCCGCACAGAACCCGGTCGCCGCGTCTCTCCGATCGATCGCGGCTCAGGCGAAGAGAGAGCCCTCGGGTGGCGGCTCGGGATCGTTCGAGGGTGCGACGCTGTCGGTCGGTTGAATGAGCGACGGTTCATCGAGCCGCGCATTGCCGACGCGGACCGAGACGGGGTGCATTGCCAGCACGCCCTCGGGCGCCGGGCGGAGGAACGTATGGAAGGACTCGGGCTGAGTCAGCGTCGGGTCGAGCCAGCGTTCGAGTTGCTCGGGCTCGAGCATGCAGGGCATGCGGTCGTGCAGGTCGGCGAGTTGCGTGTTGGCGCCGGTGGTCAGGACGGTGCACGACTCGATCGGCCGGAGGCCCTCGGCCTGTTGAGTTGGATCGGGTTCCCACCGGTCCCACAGGCCCGCGAGCAGGATCGGCTCGCCGTCGGCGCGGCGGATGTAGTACGGCTGCTTGCGCCGGTCAGAGCCCTCCGCCGGCGCCTGCCACTCGTAGAACCCGCTGATCGGCAACACGCAGCGGCTCTTGCGGAACGGCCCTCGGAACGCGGGCTTGGTTTCCACGCCCTCGCTGCGCGCGTTGAACATCGAATACCGGTGCTCGGACGATTTCGCCCAGTGCGGCGTCAGCCACCACGTCAGGTAGACGGCTTCGGGTTCGCGGTCGTCCGCGAGACGCAGCGCGGGCACGCCGGTTGTGGGCGCGACGTTGTAACGCGCGGCCGGCTGGGCGTCGGGACCGCGGAAGGGCTGGTGGAACGTCCAGACCTGCTCCCAGGTGTACAGGATGGTGAAGCGGCCGCACACGGCGCCGGTCCTCCGTTCGGCTAGAGCAAGCCCACGCTCATCATGCCCATGGCCACAGCCAGATAGATGATCAGCCCGCTGACGTCCATCAGTGTTGCGACCAGCGGCGAGGAGATCGTGGCGGGGTCGAACTTGAGGCGTTCGAGGAGGAGCGGGAACATCGAGCCGACGGTGACGGCCCAGACGACGATCGCTACGACAGCGCCGCCGACGCACAGGCCGACCATCCATGGGCGCGGCGCGTCGACGTGCGGCGTCAGGTTCCAGGCCTGCACCGCGACGACCGCGAGTGCGCCGAGCAGCAGGCCCACGCCCAGACCGCTGGCGAGTTCTTTGAGGACGACCTTGGCCCAGTCGCCCGGCGTGAGTTCGCCGAGGGCGAGGGCGCGGATGAGCAGGCTGGCGGCCTGCGTGCCGGTGTTGCCGCCGCAGGCGATGATGAGCGGGATGAAGAGCACGAGAAACTCGGCGGCTTCTAGTTGCCGCTCGAAGAGGCCCAGCACGCCGATGGTGAACGACTGCGCGATGAGCAGCACGCTGAGCACGCCGCCGCGTTTGCGGATCATCTCGAGCAGGCCGGCTTGCAAGTAGGGGCGTTCGAGCGCTTCCATACCGGCCTGCTTCTGGAAGTCCTCGGTGACTTCTTCCTCGGCTACGTCGGCGATGTCGTCGACGGTGACAATGCCGACGAGCGCGCCCTTGGCATCCACGACCGGCAGCGCGGGTCTTCCATAGAAAGCACACCAAAAACCTATCAGACTCATGCACCAACTAACCCTTACGAAGAATGGAAAGAGCGCGCCCGAGCTTATGCTTTTCAGAA
>JBCBZM010000012.1:0-39284 GCA_039815345.1 Planctomycetota bacterium
CCACCATCGCGCGCACGGCCTCGGCCGTGATCGTCCCCCTACCACTCTCACCCCCACCATCACCGCCCGCGCCGATCGCGAGCTTGGCGAGTTCGGTATCGATGCGACCCAGATCCACACCGAGCCGACCGATGAGCAATCGGCCCGCGTCGGGCGCGAGCGTGACGCCGTGGCGCTTGCTGGCGCGCAGGCCCGCCCACCGCTCGGCCATCGCTTCGGTGAGGGCGGAGCAATCGACGAAGCCTCCCACGGCTCGGATGGCCTCGTCCAGCGTCTTCCCGCTGTTCCACTTCTCGCACCGCAGCACCAGCGTCGCGCCCTCGCTGGGCGCCTGCGCATATCGCTCGGCCAACGGCCGCGCGTGTTCCTTTACGAACTGATCGGCCTGATCCACAACGACCAGTTTGTGCGCCGCCATGAGGCCGAAGCTTCGGCACTCATCGAGCACATCGGCGACCTCGGCCTCGGCGCCGTCGAACCGGAGGGTGTCGACATCGCCGAACTCGGCCGCGAGCGCCGTGCGGATGACATCGAGGTTCTGCGTGCGCAAGAACCCCTCCTTGCCCACGAGCACGGCAACACGCGCACCGGCGCCCTTCCCGGGCAGGTCGGCGGAGTTGCGGAGTTGTGCGGCCTTGGCGCCGGCTTTCTTGGCCATGCTGACAGGCTATCGCGGCGGCGGGCTCGGCGACAGGGACCGGACAACGGGCTGTACACGATGCGATTCCGACGCGGGCGTTGGGACGGGTTTGGGGCGGGTGTATCCTAAGAACGCGGGCGGGGCGGTTGATGAATCGTGAGAGGAGATGCGATGCGGGCTTGTGCGGTTCTAGCGCTCGGGTTGGTAGCGGGAACGCTGGCGGCGGGAATGGCATGGGGGCAGGTGGCGACGCGGACTGTTGTGCTGGCGGACGATCCGGCGCCGGGTGGCGGTTTCTTCAACGGCACTACTCTTTATTCGTCAGACGTTTTTCAAGCGCCTGTGATCAATGCTGTGGGAGATGTCGCGTTCGCCGCGTACTTGAACAACGGCTCATCATTTGTACACACAAGCCATGGCATATGGGCGACACAGGGCGGCGTGCTGCGGCAGGTCATTCGGCAAGGGAACCCCATTGCTGGCTCAGGCGGGCTGGTGTTCAACTCCGACTGGACGAGCAAACGCTACCCGACGCTCGCCCTGAGCGACTCTGGATTCGTCGCACACGCGGGCATTGCAGGTGAGCCCGATACCCTTTCTGGCTATCACGGGATCGTGTGGCTAGAGACCGACACAGGCCCCAAGACGCTGGCCATTAGAGGGATGCCCGCGCCCGGTCTACCGGGGCAAGCCTTCGGCTATCTCGAATCGAGAATCTCAGACGAGAACGCCGCCATCGCGATCAGTTGTGCAGGAACGGCGGTGTTCCAAACAGTGCTCGAAGACGAAGCGGATTCAACGTGGGGGGAAGCGCTTTGGAAACACTCCAATGGATCGACCGAAGCTATTGTTTCTAGTGCTAGCGATCCGCCGCAAGGTTTCGACACGCCGTGGGATTTCGCTGGAAACTATATTTTCTGGCGACCTCCGGCCATTAATCGGAACAATGATGTTGCGTTTCGTGCTGGCCTGCGCGACGCCGAGGACCTCCCGTGTTGTTCGGGCGTATGGCAATCTCTTGAGGGCGATGTGCAACCCGTCGCGATGGTTGGCGACCCCGTCCCTGCATCGATCGAGGGCACGGTATTCGATTGGTTCAGCGAAAAAGTTATGCTGAACAACCGAGATGAGGTCGCTTTCCTCGCGCATACGTCCACGACCGATGACTTTGGTGCGTGGGGCATCTGGCTGGCAAGGGACGGCGCGATAGAGCAGATCGCGCACGAGGGCGACACGATTCTTTGCGGCGGCGGAGAGTTCCATATCGTACAGTTACAACATCGAGTTCTGCTTAATGATCAGGGCGATATTGCGTTTCAGGCTTCCGTAAGCGCGTTTGCAGACGGCGCCAATACAACCGATGTTGTCTGCCGACATGGTCGCGACGGATCGCTTTTCATCGCACAGTCGGGCGAGGTCGCTCCTGGGGCAAACGGAGCAAGATTTGAGCGTTTCTTGCCGGCGATTCAGATGAACGCGCGGGGCGATATCGCGTTCACAGCCCGACTGGATGATGACCGGACTGGGCTCTGGGTGTACGACTCGGCCCGTGATTGGCTCAAGTTTGTCGCAATCGAGGGCGAGCCCTTTGATCGCGGCGACTCCGCAGTACCGCGTCTATCTTTGGTTAGTTCGAGATGGACAACAGATTATAACGACGTCATAGGCGGCTATGTGTTTTCGCCTCGCGTGATGGGGGGCTGCCGTGGACTCAATGACCAAGGTCAGCTTGTCTATCAGTTGCCATTTGAAGGCGAGACACAAAGGGCGGGCTTATTCATCTCCACCCTCCCCGACCCCTGCTTCGCCGACATCGCCGGCGTAGCCGACTGCTTCTCGGGCGAAAGCGACGGCGCCATCGACCTGAGTGATTTCTCGTGCTATCTCGCTCGTTGGGCAGAGGCCGATGCCAGAGCCGACATCACCGTGACCAACGAATGCCTGCCCGGTCTCGGCGGTGACGGCGTCGACCTCTCCGACTTCTCGTGCTACCTCGCCGAGTGGGCGCGCGGGTGTCCGTGAAAGGGCCGTCCGTAACACAGACGGCGGCGCGGGCGGCCGCGGCTCGGGCGGCTTTCGGCGTACGCTTTCGGCATGCTGACGCTCACCGTTCTTGAAGGGCCCGATCTCGGCAAGCGGTTCGAGTTGCCCGACCATGAGCCGCAGTTGCTCGGGCGGTCGAGCGAGGCGTTGCCGTTGACGGACAACACCGTCTCGCGTCGGCACGCCGAGCTGACGCCCGACGCGGGCGGGTGGTACGTGCGCGACCTGCACTCGCAGAACGGCACGTACCTGAACAACCGGCCGATCAGCCAGCGGGTGAAGCTGGCCAACGGCGATCAGATCCGTGTCGGCTCGACGCTACTGCTCTTTGGCGAGCGCAAGAGCATGGACAGCTCGATCGTGAGCCTGATGAGCCCGCGCGAGCTGGACGCGGAGATCGAGACCGCTCTGCCGCTGGTGGGCGACCCCGACACGATGGGCGCGGGCGACTCGATGATGCTGGCCGAGCCGAGCCCGTCGGCCGCGGCCGAGGACCACCTGCGCATCATCTATCGCCTGGTGGAACTGACCGCGACGGCGACCGATCGGCAGAGCCTGCTGGCGTCGGTCATGGAGCTGGTCTTCCACGAGTTCGAACCGGAGCGCGGGTTCATCTTGCTGGCCGGCCCAGCGCCGGACTCGCCCTTGAAGCCCGCGGTGGTGAAGTACCGCACGCCGCCGAAGGACAAGGACGAGGCGCGGATCAAGGTCAGCCGCACGATCCTTCAGCACGCGCTCGACAAGGGCGAGGGCGTGCTGAGCTCGAACGCGATGGGCGACCCGCGTTTCCGCGCGGGCGACAGCGTGCAGCTCTTCAAGATCCGCTCGGCGATCTGCGTACCGGTGCAGTTCCGCGAGCGGACGTTCGGCGCGCTCTACATCGACTCGTCCATCGTCAACTACACGTTCACCGAGCAGCAGCTCGCGCTGATGAACGCGATCGGTCGGCACACGGCGCTCGCGCTGGCCAACGTCGAACTCATCGGCGAGAAACTGCACACCGAGCGCCTCGCCGCGGTCGGCGAGACCGTCGCCAGCCTGTCGCACTCGGTCAAGAACATCCTCCAGGGCCTCCGCGGCGGCGCGGATGTCGTGGAGATGGGCCTCAAACGCCAAGACTTCAAGGTCGCCAGCGGCGGGTGGGAGATCCTCAAGCGCAACCTCGACCGCATCGCCCAGCTCACGCTCAACATGCTCGCGTACTCGAGCCAGAAGCAGGTCGAGTACGAACTCCAACGCGTGACGAGTGTGATCGACGACTGCGTGCAACTGCTCGAAGCGCAGTGCCAGGCGAAGGGCGTGGCGCTGATCGCCGACGCGGACCACGAGATGCCGCCGATCCCGATCGATCCGTCGCTGCTGCACCAGGCGCTGATGAACCTGGTGACCAACGCGGTAGAAGCGGTGGAAGCGAATACCGGCGCCGTGACGGTGCGGGCGGTCTATCACGATCCGGGCGGCAAGCGGCCGGGCGGGCCGATCGGCCCGGCCGCGCACGGCGGCATGCGCGGCGCCCCCACACAGGCGACGCCGCCGTGGGTTGAGATCGCGGTCATCGACAACGGCCCGGGCATCCCCAAAGACCGCCAACGCTGGATCTTCGAGCCGTTCCACTCGACCAAGGGCCTCCGCGGCACGGGGCTCGGCTTGGCCGTGACGAAGCGCGTCGTCGAAGCGCACCAGGGCCGACTCACGCTGCACTCCGAGCCGGGCAAGGGCTCGGCGTTCGTGATCGCGCTGCCCGCCGACACGGGCGGCGCCGATCCATCGAAGACGGCCGATCCATCGCCGCTGCACCCGGGCGGGCGCGATCTGTTGCCGGGGTCCTGACCGGACCCTGCGCTGTTCGAACGGCTCTCAGGGCTCTTCGTTTCCGGTGTCGAAATCGCCATAGAGCCACTCGAAGGGTGATCGCTCGCCACCCGTGTCTTCCAGCCACAGGTCGTAATCGGCCTGCGGGAGATCGGTGTAATCGTCGAGCGTGTCGCCGTCGCCATCGACGAAGTAGCCGGGCGATTCGTCCCATGATCCAACCGCGGCCGGCGCACCGCCACCGCCCAGCATCAAACCGCCCGCGCCGCTGGCGATCAGACTGATCACCCACGCGACCAGGAACATCCCGGCTATCAGCTTCACGAAACCGCTGACAAACCCGACAATCAGGGCGTCGGCGATGTCCAACTCCATCAGCGTGACCATGGTCGCGACGTACACAAACCAGGGCACGAGCCACAGGATCATGCCCAGGCCCGGCGTGTGCGCGTTCAGCGCGTACCCCGCCGCCTCGGCCAGGTAGGTCGCCGCGAGCACGGCGGCCATGCGGATGCACATCAACAGGAACGGCTCGTCAAACCCGATGAAGAGCACAGCACAAAGATAAAAGGTCGCGATCGTAATTGGGGCCGTGATGGCAAAATCGAGCATGAGCCCCAGAATGCTCAGCCCGCCGAATGCACCGCCGACGCTCGCGTAGATCGCCATCGTCAGGCCCGAGCAGATCAGGAAAATGACAATCGGTGTCATGTACGCCTTGCGCACCACCTCGCGCGAGGTCTCCCAGTCGGCGAGCTCTCGGTCGCTCATCTCTTCCGGTCGCTTCTTGCCTCGTTTCGACTTCTTCTCGCTCTTGTCCGCCTCTTTACCCGTCATGGTCTTGGCGGCCTTGCCCGTCGCGGCGTTGAAGCCGCAGGACGTGCAGATCACGGCGCTGACCGCCATGAACCCGCCGCACTTGGGGCATGAGCTGCCCGTCTGGCTCTCGCCGATCGCCGGGCCGGACGCCGCCTCGAGTTCGGCCAGCGAGGTCAGGTCGGGTCCGCCGTCGTCATCGGCCAAGCCGATGGGCGCTACGGTCACAGGCGCCGCGCCGGCGTGTTCCTCCTCGCGCTGCGCCGCGTCGCGATCCTCACGCTTGGCGTCGGCGCACCACATGCGTTCGTGGGTGATCTCGACGCCCTGCGTGCGGGCTTGCTTCATCGTGGTAAAGGCGTGCTCGCACAGATACCGCCCGCGGGCGTCTTTCACGCGCGGCCGACCGGAGCAGTCCTGCCGACACACAGAACACCGGCGCACCTTGGCTTGCCCGATCCGAGAGCCTGAGGCCCCGATCGACCCGTCGGCCGATCCATCCATCGACATCCTCGCCCTCTCGGTGACACGTCTTGCGAACCAACGGGCGGGGCGCACCCAGACCGCGCACACGCCTGCCCCATAGCGCCGAATCGAACAAGCTCGGTTCCAAACCGCCCGCCCGACTGAACGCCGAGTGGACCCCGACAAGGTCCTCCCCTTTCGGTAAGCGACAAATTACCCACACCCCGCTGCAATTCAACTCCTTTGTCGCAGGTTCTCGAAACACTTGCGAATCTAAGAATCGTTCTAGATCACGTTGTCATGCACCGGCTCGGAGGCCAACACTTTCATCGGTGATGGCATCCGACCCGACCCACGAACCGGCCCATGAATCGACCCGCGAACCACCCAGCGCGGCACCGCCCTCGTCGTCCGCGGGTCGGCTCATCTTCCACGTCGATATGGATGCCTTCTTTGCCAGCGTCGAACAGCGCGATCACCCCGAGCTGCGCGGCAAGCCCGTGCTGGTCGGCGGCTCGGGCGCCCGCGGGGTGGTCGCCGCCGCGAGCTACGAAGCCCGCGTCTTCGGATGCCGATCCGCGATGCCCGGCGCCGTGGCCCGTCGGCTCTGCCCGCACGCGGTCTTCGCCCGGCCGCGGTTCGAGGCGTATCGCGAAGCCTCCGAACAGGTATTCGCGGTTTTCGAACGGTGGACACCCCTGGTGCAGCCACTCTCGATCGACGAGGCCTTCCTCGATCTCACGCGGCACCCGTTCGACCTGTCGCCGCGAGCCATCGCCGCACGCCTGAAGCAAGAAATCCGAGCCGCGACCGGTCTCCCGGCTTCGGTCGGCGTCGCGCCCAACAAGTTCCTCGCCAAGCTCGCCAGCGATCTCGACAAGCCCGACGGCCTCGTCGTGCTCACGCCGGAGATTGTCCAGCAAACCCTCGATCCCTTGCCGATCGCTCGGCTGCCCGGGGTCGGGCCCGCGGCCGAGCGCCGGCTCGAACGGCTGGGCGTCCGGACAATCGAGCAGCTTCGCGGCCAACCTCGAGCGACGCTCACCGCCCGCTTCGGCGACTGGGGCGCCCGCCTGCTCGATCTCGCCCGAGGCCTCGACGACCGCCCGGTCCGGCCGGACCGCGACGCGAAGACCGTGGGGCACGAGCAGACCTTCGGCGAAGACCTGACCGAGCCCGACGACGTCCGGGCCGTGCTGCTCGCACAGACCGAGGACGTCGCCCGCCGCCTGCGAAAGCACGGCTTGTACGCCCGGGGCGTCACGCTCAAGATCCGCTTCGGCGACTTCACCACCATCACCCGCGCGGGCCTCGTGCCCGAAGACCACGCGCCGACGCACACGACCGACACGCTCTGGTCCGCCGCCGAAGCGCTGTTCGAGGCCTGGCGCCGGGAGAGCTTCCGCCCCGTTCGGCTCATCGGCATGACCGCGACGCACCTCACCCGCGAGCCGGCCCGGCAACTGGGTCTGTTCGCACACGAACCGGCCGAAGGCCGGCGCGATGCGATCGATCAGGCGACCGACGCCATCCGGGCCAAGTTCGGGAAAGGCGCGATCCGCCGGGCGGCGGGGCTCGGCGGGCCGAACGATCGAAGATCCACTCGACCTTCGAATGCCCAACATCACAAAGCCCGGCCAGAGTCCGCTCCTAAGCCTCCCGACGCCGCACCGGAAGACAAAGAACCGAAAAACTTCGACCCAAGGGGGAACCCGGATCCGTGATGGGCGTCTGATAAGACCAGAACACCCGCGCAGGCCGAGAGAGGTTCGGACCACGCGAGAGCCTGGTGGCGGGTGCGATTCCAGACCGACCCATCCGGCGGTGGATCGGCGATCGGTGCGCGCCGCACGTGGGGCGCGCGACGCCATCCACCGCTTTTTACAGCCCGATCTGTACGCCGTCGTCTCCGCCCGCTGTCAGGCCGCGCGCCGTGACGCAGAGCAGCCGCTCTCGATCGCGTGCTCCACGGCCCGAGCCAATCCCTCCGCGTCCATCAGGGCTGAGCCGGCCATCCGCTCGCGCATCGTTGATCGCAGCGTCCGCAGCCGGTCCACGTCCTCCGCCAGCGCACGCGCCTCGGCGATAAAGCCCGCATCCGTCGTCGGCGCCAGTTCCGGCAAACCCAGCGTGCGCAGGATCGAACCCGAGACCCGCGCCGCATGAACGCCGCCGACGCGCGTCAGCGTCGGCACGCCCATCCACAGCGACTCGCACGTTGTCGTCGTGCCGTTGTACGGCAGGGTGTCCAGCGAGACATCGACGCGGCGGTACTCGGCCAGGTGCGCCTCGCCCGAAGGGACCCTCCCGGCGAACTCGATCCGCTCGGGCGCCAGGCCCGCCGCCTCGAATCGGGCGAGCAACGATCGTCGGACCGCCTCTTCGGCGTACGACGCGCCTTTGAGCAGCAGCCGCGCGTGGGCGATCGGCGCGAGCGCCCTCGCCCAAAGGGAGACCGTGCGGTCCGTCAGTTTCGCCGCCCGGTTGAACGAACCGAACGTGACCACGCCGGATGATTCCGCGGGCGTCGGCGCCGCCTCCGGCGCGTAGGCCGGCGGCTGGTAGCACAGGAAACACCGATCCAAGCGCGCGAGCGTCTCGGTGTGCCACGCGTCGGCCTCGGGCGTGTCGCAGTCGGCATCGGTCAGCCGAAGGTCGATCGAGTCGAGCCCGGTCGTGGCGGCGTAGCCCAGGTACGTCACCTGCGTCGGCGCCGCGCGGGCCGCGGCCAGCGCCGCGAGGCACGAGCCCACCGTGTGCCCGCCCGTTTCGATCAGCACATCGATGCCGTCGGCCCGCACCCGCTCCAGAAACGCCCGGTACGCCGCGATCGACTTGCCCGTGCGGTCCGGCGGCAACGGCGTATCGCGCCAGCAGTCTGCGATGCTTCGGAACCGGGCCGAGACCTGATCCCGCGACGGGCCGGTCGCGTAGCACGTCACTTCCACACGATCGCGGTCGTGCGCCCGGAGCAACGGCTCCATGAAGTACGCGCACGAATGCTCGCGGTAGTCCCACGAGACATACCCCACACGCAGCCGATCGCCTGTGCGTCGCCGCCGTTCGAGCGGCGGCAAGCCCCGCGCCAGACCGAGCAGGCTCGTGTAGCCCTTCGCCGCATGGGCCCAGTCTTCGTGCGCACGCCGGAGTTCCTCGGGCGCCACGGGCGGCGCCACCGGTTCATCGCACGCGTCATCGTCATCGCTCTGCGTGTCGGCCTGGGTATCTGCGAGATAGGTCAGTTGTGTGGCGTACACCGTGCGCGCTTCCACGCCGTCGTACGTCGCGGGCTCGGTCTCTTCGATCGCTCGGCGGAGGGGCGCGATCGCCGCACGAGCCCGGCCCGACGCCGACGCCGCCAGCGCGAGCCGCGTGCGCAGCGCGGGCGTCGGCTGCCGCGCCACCGCGCGCTCCAAGACCCGGGCCGCCTCGGCCGGCTGCCCGATCGTCTGAAGCGATGCCGCCAGCCCTTGCACGGCTTCGGTGTCGTCGGCGTTCAGTTCGATCGCCCGGCGGAACGCCTCGGCCGCGCGTTCGGGGTCGCTCAGCAATCGCCGGGCGTGGCCCAGGCTCGTCCAGTACCCCGCCTCCCGCGGCTTGAACTCAACCGCCCGCTGCAGCTCGACGATCGCCGCCGAGGCGTTGCCCTGTTCCAGCAGCGCCGAACCGAGCGCGTGCCGCAACGCCGGATCGCCCGGCCAGCGCGACAGCGCCCGCTTGAGCAGCCGCGCGGCGTCGACCGGCGCGAGACGGCGCGCCTGCTCAAGCGCGGCCTCGGGCGTGCTGGCATCGGGAGAGATGAGGTCGGACGGGCTGACGGGTCGCTTGGATGGCGGCATGAAACCGTTATCGGCCGGTCGAGCCGCGGGCTGTATTCCGATCGTGCGACGACGAACGCTCCGGTTATCGGACAACCCGCGGCGTTATGCCGGCAGCCGTTGCGCGATGAACGCCCGCGCCCGCGTATCCGCGTCGAGTACGTCGCCCATCGAGGTGACGCTGGCCGAGCCCAAGTGCTCCATCGCGTCGCGCACCAGCTTCGGGATCGCGCCGAACGGGATACGGCCGGCGAGGAACGCTTCCACCGACGATTCATTGGCCGCGTTCAGGACCGCACCCGACGTGCCCCCCGCCGCGATCGCGTCGTACGCGAGGCCGAGCGCGGGGAAGCGCTCCAGATCCGGCGGCTCGAAATCCAGTCGTGTGAGATCAGCCAACGAAACGTGCTCGGCCCGACCCCCGATGCGCGTGGGCCAGGTGAACGCGTATTGAATGGGCGTGCGCATGTCGGCCGAGCCGAGCTGCGCCATGACCGAGCCGTCGACGAACTCGACCATGGAATGCACGATGACCTGCGGGTGGACGAGCACGTCGATGCGGTCGCCGCCGAGGCCGTAGAGCCAGTGCGCCTCGAGCACCTCGAGCCCTTTGTTCATCAGCGAAGCCGAGTCGATGGTGACCTTCTGCCCCATGGACCAGGTCGGGTGGTTGAGGGCCTCTTTGGGTGTCGCGCGTTCGATCGCTTCGCGCGACCACTCGCGAAACGGGCCGCCGCTGGCGGTGAGGATCAGTCGCTCGATCGTGGGCGTCTCGCCCATCGGCGGCGCCACGGCCACGCCACCCCCGGCTCCGTGTACGGACAACTCCTGCACGCACTGCCAAAGCGCCGAGTGCTCGGAATCCACGGGCAACAGCTTCGCGCCCGAACGCTCGGCCGCGGGCACGACCAGAGCGCCCGCGGCGACGAGTGTTTCCTTATTGGCGAGCACCACGTCGCGCCCGAGTTCGACCGCCGCCAACGTCGCCGCGAGACCGGCCGCGCCGACAATCGCCGCGACGACCACCTCGGCGTCGGTTTCGCGCACCAACTGCTCAGCCGCATCAACGCCCGACCACGCGCGCCCGTCGGCGGGCGCTGTCGGTTCGCCCTCGGCCAGCGCAAGATGCCGGACACCGAACTCGGCGGCTTGCCGCGCGAGCAGATCACCCCGGGCGCCCGCCGCCAGACCGACGACGTCGAGCCGTTCGTGCCAGTCGCCTCGATCATGCAACGCGTTGAGGTGCGCGATCACATCGAGCGTCTGCGTCCCGATCGAACCGGTGGAACCCAGGATGATGACCCGCCGCGACGCCACGGCTCAGTCGTCGGCGCCACGCGCGGGACGGTCCCCGGGCGTGAGCTTGCGCCGGCCTCGGCCGTAGAGCGCCCGGACCTTCTTTGTTGTGACCACCGGCTTGGGCCCGTCGTCCGACTTCGACGCCGTGCTCGCCGCGGCTTTCGCCGGCGCCTTCTTGCTCACGCGCTTCTTCGACGTGCGGGCCGGGCGGGTCTTGGGCTCATCGTCCACGGCTTCCATGTGCGCCGAGGCCGCGGAGTCCTCGGTCTCCGAAGACCTGCCGCTGCGTGAACGACCGCGCCCACCGCGTCGGCCGCGGGATGAACGTTTACGCGGCGCCTCGTCTTCGGTGACGTCTTCGGTGTCCTCCGCAGCGGACGGCTCGTTGGCTTCGTCGGATTCCGATTGCGAATCGGCTTCGGGCGCTTCGCTGGCCGCGTCGTCGTCGCGGAACCGATCGGCGAGCGATCGGCCGCGGCGCTTCTTGCGGCGGCCGTCGGGCCGGGCGGGAGGCGCTTCGAACTCCGTGTCATCTTCTTCGGCATCTTCGTCGACGCCGTCTTCGGCGACCGTTTCGACGGCTTCATCCGCCGACGACTCATCCGTGTCCGACTCGCCCATCTCATCTTCGCGGCGACGACCGCGGCGGCGGCCGCGACGGCGGCGACGCTTCTTCTTCCCGCCCGATCCCTCGCCGGATTCGTCATCCGAGGCCTCGCGGTTGTCGTCGGACGATGCTTCGGCCTCTTCTTCGTCGGCCGTGGCTTCGCTTGCGGACGCATCATCTTCGCGCTCGCTGCGCTCGGCGTCGCCGTCTTCGGATCGACGACCGCGGCGACGTCCGCGGCGGCGGCGGCGCTTCTTCTTGCCGCCCGCGTGCTCCTCGTCGTCCGATTCTGAATCGTCGTCGAGATCCACCATCGGGCCGTCGGCGTCGAGTTCGAACGGCTGGAGTTCGGTTTCGAGGTCTTCGCCCTCGCCCGCTTCGCGCTCGGAGCCGTCGGCTTCGAGGCCCAGGTCCATCGCCCAGTCTTCGCCGTCGCGGGCTGCGTCTTTCCAGTCCACCACGTCCTGATCGTGGCGGACCTTGCCCAAACGTTCGAGGTCGATGTCCGAGCCGGTCGCGTCGTAGGCGTACAGCGTGAAGCGGTCCATCGGGATCGCGTCGCTGATGCGCACGTCCACGCGTTTGCCGCTGCGCTTCTCGATGCGGCCGATCGCGCGGCGGCGGGCGCTCAGCAGTTCACCCGCGACGCGTGCGGAGACCACCAGCTCGACCTTGTCGATCTTGTCGTGCTGGAGCAGCGCTTCGACCTCGCGCAGCGCGTCGGACGCGACGCTCGACGGCTTCTGGATCAGGCCGCGGCCGTGGCAGGTGGGGCACGGCGTGAAGTGCTGGCTCTCGTGCGAGCCGCGCATGCGTTGGCGCGTCATTTCAAGAATGCCGAACTCGCTGATCGGCAGGATCGTGCTCTTGGCCCGGTCCTTCTTGAGCAGCTCGCGGAACTTCGCCTCAACCGCCTTGCGGTGGCGGGCTTCGCGCATATCGATCAGATCGTTGATGACCAACCCGCCGAGGTCGCGCAGGCGGAGCTGGCGGCAGATCTCGTCGGCCGCCTCCATGTTCGTGTTGTACGCGTTCGTCTCCGCGTCGCGGGCCGAGCGCGAACGCCCGGAGTTCACATCGATCGCGACAAGGGCTTCCGTCTCGTCGATGACCAAGCGCCCGCCGGAAGGCAGCGGCGCCTCACGGGCGTGCATCGCGGAGATCTGCTGCTCCAAGCCGAACGCGTGGAAGATCGGCGCCGAACCGGTGTACCGCTTCAGGCGCGTCGTCGACCGCGGCGCCACGATCTTCACGAACCGGGCGGCCCGCTTGATCGCCAGCTCCGAGTCGATGATCACCTCCTTCACGTCCGTCCCGAGGTGGTCGCGGATCGAACGCAGCAACAGGTCGCTCTCGCTGTACAGCAGCCGCGGCTTCTTGCCCTTCTTGCGACGGCTCTCCATGTCCTTCCACAGACGCTGGAGGTACGAGAGGTCGCGCTTCAGCTCGGCCTTGGTGCGCTCAAAGCCGGCGGTGCGGAGGATGAACCCGAACTCCTTGGGCAGGTCGAGCGCGTCGAGGATCTTGCGCATGTCACGCCGCGCGTCTTCGTCTTCGACGTTCCGGCTCACGCCGACCTTGTCCATGTGGGGCATCATCACAAGGAAGCGCCCCGGGATGGAGAGGTAGCTGGTCAGCGTCGGGCCCTTGGAGCCGACGCCTTCTTTGAGCACCTGCACGATGATCTCTTGGCCGCGCTTGAAGGTCCGCTGGATCGGCGGACGGTCGCGGCGGGGCGTCTTCTTGCCGACGCGTTCTTTGGCGTCCTCATCACCCGGGAAGTAGCGCGGGTGGACGTCCGAGACGTGCAAGAAGCCGTTGATCCCCACGCCGAAATCTACGAACGCGGCCTGGATTGATTCCTCGACGTTGTGCACGCGCCCGACGTATATGTTGCCCACGCGGCTGACCGCGTTCATCTGCTCGGCGTTGAGTTCGTTGAGCTTGCCGCCCTCTTCAATGGCAACCCGGCAGGCTTCGCCGGGGGTGTAGTTCACGATCATCCGTGTGTCGGTCATCGACGGGTGTCCTTCGGCGTGCGTGATGCGCGCTGCGAGCGGGCCGGGACGCCTTCGCCTTCATGCAACAACACCCGTCGGGACAGGCCCGCGGGTTGATCGGTTGCACGGCTGGCGGAGGATCGGGGCACGATCGCCTTGATGAGAGCCCGAGCCGGGCGGAAGTCGCGGCGGACCACGACCTCGGCCGAATCGAGCGGGCGGGCGCCGAGCATGGCACGCCGACACAAAGACCGGGTCCTCGGCCGGGTGTCGATCTGCGGTGATCCACCCGTCCCGAGACACGCGCCAGATCGGCGGGTCACCCGGGTGGGCGGGTCATCCACGCGGCGGCCGGCTTGCTCGTCGCTCGCGGCCGAACGGGCTCGAAGGCTCGCTGGCACGCGGCGGGCGAAGGGCCCGGTCCGCTCGACACTCGGCCCGCGGCGACGGGAACACCCATCGGCCCGCGGACGCGGGATCCATGCCGGCACGCCGCACGGGGCGGCACGCCGGGTTGTCCTTCCCGGAAACGCTCTGAGGACACGGCAAGGCCGATTCGGACACTGTCCGCCGCCTTCCCGGTCACTCCTCGTCGGGACGCCCCGACGCCGCTTCCGGCACGATTTTCCTGACCCGGCTCCGCAAAAACGCGGAGACCTCGGCCTCGGAATCGAAGCTGATGGCCTTCTTAGCCAACCGCTCGCAAGCCCCCATCTCGACCGACCGGATCAGCCGCTTGAGCTGCGGCGCCGAGGATGCGGACACCGACAGTGTACGCACGCCCAGCCCGACCAACAGCAAAGCCATCTCAGGCTCGGCCGCGGCCTCCCCGCAACAGCTCACCGGCGTCCCGTGACGCCTCGCCCCCCGCACCGTCTCCCGCACCATCCGGATCACCGCCGGGTGCGTCGGCTGGAACAGGTCGTTGACCCGCTCGTTCGTCCGATCGACCGCCAGCGTGTACTGCACAAGGTCGTTGGTACCGATCGACAGAAAGTCCGCCTCGCGTGCAAAGACCTCGGCCATGATCGCGGACGCCGGCGTCTCGACCATCATCCCCACCTTGATCTCGCGGTTGAACGGGATGCCCTCCTCCGACAGGTCCTCCATGATGTCACCCAGCAGCATCCGGGCGTGGCGGAACTCGTGCACGCTCGTCACCAGCGGGAACATCACCCGCACGTCCCCGAGGGCCGAAGCCCGCAGGATCGCCCGCAGCTGCGGCCGGAACAGCTCCGGACGCCGCAGCGTGTACCGGATCGAACGCAGACCCAGAAACGGGTTGCGCTCGCGGATGGGTCGGCGGCCTTCGCGTTCTTCGGTGCCGTACTTGTCGGCGCCCAGGTCGAGCGTCCGGATCACCAGCGGCAACCCGTTCAATCCTCGGACGCACTCGCTGTACGCCTCGAAGTGCTCTTCCTCGGTCGGCGGGTCGTCGCGCTCGAGGTAGAGAAACTCGGTCCGGTAGAGCCCCACGCCCGCGGCGCCGTTGGCCACGACGGACGGCGCCTCGTCGGGGAACTCGATGTTGCCGAGCAGCTCGACCGTCTGATCGTCGGTCGTGACGGCCGGCAGGTCCCGCAGCTCGTTCAGGCTGAGGCGGTACGTCTCCTGCGTTTCGACCTTCGTTTGGTAGCGTTCGAGGGTTTCCTCGTCGGGCTCGAAGATGATCAGCCCGCGGGCGCCGTCGACGATAACCGCCAGATCGTCGTCGGCCGATTCGCTCGCCGAGCCGGTCGCCACGACCGCCGGCAGCCCGAGCGCCCGGGCGACAATCGCGGTGTGCGAGGTCTTGCCGCCCAGGTCGGTGACCAGCGCGACCACGCGTTTGCGGTCGAACCGGATCGTCTCCGACGGCGTCAGGTCGCGGGCGATCACCACCGCGTTCGGCGGCATGTCGTCAACCACCGTCGGCCGCGTCAGGCCCAGATTGGTAAGCAAACGCTCGAGCAGGTCGTCGATATCGTCGGTCTTGGTCGTGAAGGCCGAGTCGGGCATGGAGCGGAAGCGCTCGGCGAGGAGTTGGAACTGCTTGAACGCCGCGTACTCGGCCGCGTCGAGACGATCGGCGATGAGCGCGCGGATCGGGTCCATCAGCGCCCGGTCTTGCAGCAGCGCGGCGTGGAAGCCGAAGACCTTGGCGGCCTCGGCGCCCATCACACGCTCGGCCTCGTCGCGCACCGCGCGCAGCTCTTCGGCCGAGGCTTCGATGGCGTCCTGAAGCCGTTTGAGTTCCTGCTCGACTTCTTGCGGCGCGATCTTCCGACGCTGCACGCGCAGCGCCGCCTCGTCCATCACGTACGCGCGGCCGATCACGATCCCAGGCGAAACACCGACACCCTCGACCGTCCACATCGCCACGCAGAACCCTTCAATAACCACCACACCCCACCGACCGCGAACGCACGCCGAGAGCCGGCGCAGAGCGATCACCGACCCGGATCGATCCGGGTGGGCGCGGGCATGGTAATCGCTGCAGAAGGACGACGTGGGCCGGCGCACAAGATCAGCCGGTCGGCGCCTCTGCGGGCAAACGGTTCCTTTTGCTGCCCGGACGCTCGCCAGGGACCCCAGCACGCCCGCTCGGCGTCCTCTCACGACCGGCCTGTCACGACCGGGTTGACTTGGGAGCGCGGGCGCCCTCTCATACACGCGTGCCGCCGTGGGGGCGGCCGTCGCAATAGAACGAAAGACGACCCGCCGACGGCTCCGTTTCTGGAGCCTTGCGCGTGCATGCTTGTCCGGCCGGGCTGTTCCGGAGCGGGCCGCGTCACGCGATCTTCGGCACGTTGGCTGTTATGCGAACACTGACCGGCATTCTTGAGTGGCCGGCGCGCGCCGAAGGCCGCGTCCGCCAGAAGTCCGATTGGTCCCTCATCGAGACGGCCGAGGACCCCTTCGTCCCGCTCAGCCTGGGCGACGAATACAACCTGCGCGACGGGCTCGAAGTCACCGTCGAGGTCGAGCTGCGCAAGCCGCGACGACGCCGGGGCAAGAAGCCCACCGGCGCCCGCCAGGCCCGCCCGGTCGTCTCGTCCATCCTTGAAATCGAGGGCATGGACCCCGACCAGTTCCGCGACCGCCCCCGGTTCGAGGACCTCACGGTCATCGACCCCACCCCCCGGATCACCCTGGAATACAAGGGCTGCCCGGACTCGTGCCGACTGATCGACCTGTTCTGCCCCATCGGCTTCGGCCAGCGCTCGCTGATCGTCAGCCCGCCGAAGGCCGGCAAGACCACGCTGCTCAAGCAGATCGCCGAGTCGATCCTGCGCAACCACGAGGACGTCTACGTCGTGGTGCTGCTGGTCGACGAACGCCCGGAGGAAGTCACCGACTTCCGCCGAACACTCGCCAAGGACGATGCGCCCTGGAAAGACCGCGTGCTCGTCAACGCCTCCAGCAACGACCACGACGTGGACCGCCACGTCGCGGTGAGCATCGCGACGTTCGAGCGCTGCAAGCGCATGGTCGAAGCGGGCAAAGACGTCGTCGTCGTCATGGACTCGCTGACGCGCCTCGGCCGGGCGTTCAACCGCTCGCGTCGGCACGCCAGCAGCGGCCGGACGCTCTCCGGCGGGATCGATTCCAAGGCGATGGAGGTGCCGCGGCAGCTCTTCGGCGCCGCCCGCAAAACCGAGGACGGCGGGAGTCTCACGGTCATCGCGACCTGCCTGGTCGATACCGGCAGCCAGATGGACACGGTCATCTTCGAGGAGTTCAAGGGCGCGGGCAACATGGAGCTGATCCTCGATCGCAAGATCGCCGAGCAGCGCCTCTTCCCCGCGATCAACCTGGCCGCCAGCGGCACCCGCAAGGAGGACCTCCTCCTCGACCCCCAGACCCTCAACACCATCGCCGCTCTGCGTCGCCGGTTGCTTAACATGCCCCCGCCCCAACAGATCGAGCAGCTCCTGAACGCCCTCAAGCGCTTCGAGACCAACGCGCAGCTCGTGGGCTCGGCGGGCTGAGCCCATCCCGAGCTTCGATCCGCGGCGGCACGGTCACGGTCGCAGGCCGCCCACTTGAGACTGAGTCGCAGTTGCTCTATCCTTCCAAGCAAGGCCTTGTTTCGGACATCGCGGTCCGCTTCATGGCCCGTCCCGCCGGAGCCCTCTATGTCGCAGCCCAACGCCAGCACTTCGACCGAAACCCGCCTGACGGCCCTGACGGTTGGCGCTTCGGCCCGGGTGGTCGGGCACGCCGGTTCCGACGCCGACAACAAGACGCTGCGGGCGATGGGGCTGGCGCCGGAAACGTTGATCACAGTGCGCCGGATCGGGGAGCCCTGCGTCGTCGAGGTTCGCCGGTCGTGCGATTGCTCGGGCGGGCACTGCACGCGGATCGGTCTGGCCAAGACGCTGGCCGGCGGCGTGTGCGTGACGCCGGCCTGACGGCACGAAGTTCCTCAGCCGCGGCGGGCCCAGCGTGACACCTCCCAAGTCGACCCAACCGACCACCTCCGCAGCGAGCCCGAACCCGATCGAGGTCGACGCTGTGCGATCCGATCCCGGCGCCGACCCGCACCTGCACGTCGCGCTCGTCGGGCAACCCAACGTCGGCAAGACGACCCTGTTCAATCGGCTCTGCGGCCAGCGTGGGCGGGCGGCGAACTTCCCCGGCTCCACACAAGACGCACGGCTCGCGCCCCTGCGCGGCAGTGAACGCCATCCCGAACTCGCCGGCGCCGAGGTCATCGACCTGCCGGGCGTGTACTCGCTCGAACTCGACTCGGCCGAATCGCGGCTCACCTCGGGCCTGCTGGAAGGCTCGGTCGCGCCGGTTGGCCACGAACGCGCGAGCCCGGATCGGCTCTTGGTCGTCGCCGACGCGACGAACCTGCCGCGGAGTTTGGCGTTGGTCGGCGAGGCGGCTCGGCGTCGGCTGCCGATGGCCGTCGCGATCAACCGCACCGACGCGGCCCGCAAGCGCGGGCTGGCGATCGATGCCGAGGCTCTGTCCCGACGCCTCGGCTGCCCCGTGTTGCTGACGTGCGCGCGCACGGGCGAGGGCGTAGAACCCGCGATCGACGCGCTGGCCGAGGCCCGCATCCCGACCGACACCCCCGGGCCGACGCCCGACGCGCTGGAGCAATGGGCCGACGCGCTGTTCCTCACCGCGGCGCCCGCGACCGAACCGGCGCAGGTCCGAGCGCGACGCTCCAAGACCGACCGCGCCGACCGCGTGCTGCTCCATCCGCTGGCCGGGCCGGCGTGCTTCGCGGCGATCATGGCCGGGCTGTTCTGGTCGATCTTCAAACTCGCGACGATCCCGATGGACTGGGTGGACGGCGCGTTCGGCGCACTCGCTTCAGTTGTCGGCGGCGCGTTGCCCGCCGGACCGGTCTCCGACCTGCTCACCAGCGGCGTGATCGGGGGCGTGGGCGCGACCGTGATCTTTGTGCCGCAGATCTTTCTGCTGTTCTTTCTGCTCGCGCTGCTGGAAGACTCGGGCTATCTCGCCCGGGCGGCGTTCGTGATCGACCGGTGGCTTCGCCCGTTCGGATTGCCGGGACACGCCTTTGTGCCGCTCTTGAGCTCCCACGCGTGCGCGCTGCCGGGCATCATCGCGTGCCGGGCGATCCCGGGGCGGCGCGAGCGGCTCGCGGCGATCCTGGTGGCGCCGTTCATGAGCTGCACCGCGCGCATCCCCGTGTACGTCTTGCTTACCACGCTGCTTTTCCGCGATCGGCCGGCGCTGGCGGCGTTGGCGTTCCTGGGCTGCTATGCGCTCGGCGCCGCGGCGGGGTTGCTGAGCGCGTTGATCGCGCGGGCGACGCTGCTGCGCGGGCGCGCAGCGCCGATGGCGCTCGAACTGCCCGACTTCCGCAGACCCAGCTCGCGCGAGGCGCTGGCCTCGGCGTGGCAGCGCTCGTGGATGTTCTTGAAGAAAGCCGGCGGCGTGATCCTCGCGATCTCGATCGTGCTGTGGTGGCTGAGCGCGTACCCGAACGTGGCGCCGCCGGCCGAAGCCGAAGCGCTGCGCAATCAGGCGATCGTGTCTTCGTCGAGCGGTGACATCGAACGCCTCGAAGCCGAGGCCGACCGCGTGGAAGCCCGGCACGCGGCCGCACAGAGCTACGCCGGCCGACTCGGACGCGCCATCCAGCCCGTGTTCGCGCCGCTGGGGTACGACTGGCAGCTCAGTGTGGGCGTGCTCACAAGTTTTGCGGCGCGCGAGGTGTTCGTCTCGACCATGGCCGTGGTCACGCAGGGCAGCGACGACACGGAAGACGAGGGCGTGCTGGCCGGGCTCGCGTCGGCCGAGCGCACAGACGGGACCGCGCTGTTCACCACCGCGACGGCGTGGTCGCTGTTGGTCTATTACGTCCTGGCGATGCAGTGTTTGCCGACGCTGGTCGTCACCGCGCGTGAAGCGGGCGGTGTGAAGTGGGCGCTGCTCCAGTTTGGCTGGATGTCGGCGCTGGCGTACGTGTTCGCGCTCGTGACGTATCAGGCGCTGCGCGCGCTGGGCGTGTCGTGACGGCGCCCGCGCCCGTCCCCCCGCCGCCGACTGGTTTGCAGCCGACCGGCTTGCCCTGGCACGACTGGCAGTTCTGGGTCGTCACGATCGCGGCGTTCGCGGCGTTGGTCTGGCTGATCTTCACGATGACACCCGCGAAGAAGCTGGTCCGACGCTCAGCGTCAGGCGCCAAGCGCCGCGTGCCATTGACGGTCAGTGCGCGCGCTCACAAAGACGATTAACACAGTCCGAGGAGGTCAGACCTGCGCTTTCCGCAGGTGCGGGCGGCGCGGCTTGTGGATGGCGGTTACGGCGTCCTTGAGCGCATCTTTGCGAACCATGCCCGCTTTGATGCGCTCGTGCGCACTCTTCGCGTTGGCGGCGCTGAACTCCGTGCCGACGTAGTCGCGGTTGTGCTCGCGCGCCACCACGGCCGTCGTGCCCGAGCCGGTGAACGGATCGAGCACCACGTCGCCCGGGTTGCTGCACGCGAGGATGACGCGTTCGAGGTAGACCTCGGGCAGTTGGTTGTCGTGATAGCCGCGGCGTTCTTTGTTGTTCCCCTGCACGCGCCCCCAGTACTGCCCGTACCAGACGTCCATCGGCACCCGGCGGCCGCTGGGCATGCCGTCGCGTTTGGATTCGGTGCGCGGGTCGCCGTAGGTGGACCGTCGGTCACTGATCTCCAGGATCGGCTCGCTGTTCCAGGTGCGGTTGTCCCGGTCTTTGGCGAAGTAGAGCGCGTGGACCTTGCTGTTGATGAACCGGCCGTTGGTGTTCTGGCCGAAGCGGTAGTGCCACACGCACCAGTTGATCATGTGCAGTTTGCGGGCTTTCTTGCAGTGCAGCACGATCTCGGCGGCCCAGTCGTCGGGGATGTTGATCCAGATGGAGCCGTCGTCTGCGAGCAGGTCGAGGCAACGGTCGATCCACTCGTAGGTGAACTCGAGGTACTCGTCCTCGGGCATCTTGTCGTGCCACTCGTCGTACGCGCGGGCCCAGTTGAAGGGCGGGTCGGCGAAAACCAGATCGACCTTTTTGCCGAGCCCGCGTCCGAGTTTGGGCAGCAGCTCCCGGCAGTCCCCGACCCAGATCCGGCTCGAGCCCTTGGACGCTGAGCGCCGCACGCTGTGCGTCGGTTTGGGGAGTGTGCCGTTCGATCCTGCCATGCGGGCTCCAGCGTAGCGCGATTTGCAAGATAGCGCGAGCGCCACGATAGCGCAAGGGACAAGGCCGCGCCACTCGTGCTGCAAATGCCTACCCGATGCGCCTCAGCAGGCACATGCCGTAGTTCATGGGCGAGAGGTAGAGCTCGACTTTTTCCCATCGGCCGCGCGCGACACTGTCGATCTCGTCGATCAGCTTGCGCGGCCCGTCGTGCCCGCACTGCGTCGGGAACGTGTCGTGCAGCATCGCGAAGCCGCCCGTGTTCACGACCGGTTCGACCGCCTCGAAGTCGGCCTTGACGCCGACCTCGGTGTGATCGCCGTCGATGAAGGCGAAGTCCACGCCGCCGGCGTCGGCCAGCTCGCGCTGGCTCGCCTTGACGTTCGGCGAGGAGTTGCCCGGGTGCAGGCGGACGTACTCGATCAGCTCGGCCTCGGTGAGGCGGTCGCGGACAAAGTCCATCCGGCCTTCGAGCATCTCGACGTCGCGGTACGGGCCTTTGTGGATCGGGCCGAAGTCGTCGAAGCAGTGGACTCGGCCGGCGGGCGTGGGCTTGAGGCCGTTCTCCCGCATCGCGGCCGTCATCCAGTGCGTGGAGACAGACAGGAACGAACCGATCTCGATGATGAGCTTCGGCTGGAGGTTGCGGATCAACCCGTGCAGCATCAGCCCGGCCTCGGGCGAGAGCGAGGCCGGGAAGGTGATCGGCATGTCGTAGAGGTTCTTGAGCGAGCGCATCCAGGGCGCGGCGTCGGCGTTGAGGTACGCGGGCCACTGCCAACGTGTTGGGTGCGGACCGACCAGATGCGGGAAGTGCCGCAGCGTTTCGTTCTGGACGGGCGGCGCAGGCGTCACGGACGCGGGCTTCTTTTTGCCGAGCACATTGAGCATGTTTAGAGGGTATCGCCGCCGCCACGCCCGGACGCAGCGCCCGCCCGCCTTCGGCGCTCGGCTTCGGCCGGATCCCGCGCCGGCCGGGCGTCGCCGTGGTCGGCGACCAGGCGCTGGGCTTGGGCGAGCAAGGCGCCGGGGTCTTGGTCCGCCGCGAGCCCTTCGGCGATGGCTTCCACCACGGCGGGCGAGAGCGGACGCGCCGAGCCCACCGGCTCGATGATCAGGCTGGCAAGCATGCGGGCCGGGGCCTCTGGGGGCGCTCCTTTGCGAAGGCCGTCGAGATCGATCAGGCGGAGACCCCCCGGGTCGATCGGGCCGTCGGGCGGGCCATCAAACATCAGGTTGGACGGTTTGTGGTCCCGGTTCCAGACGCCTGCGGCGAGCAAACGTGCCGCGTGAGCCCCCGCGGCCCGCGCGGCGGCGAGGGCTGTGTCCCCGTTGTCCGCCCCCAGCGCCTCCAGCAGCGTCGGGCCGGCGCGTTCGAGGGTGACGGTCGCTTGATAGCGAGGCCCATCGGCAAGCCGACCGCCCAAGAGCGCGATGGGCGCCTGCACAAGCCCCGTGGAGCCGAGGGCCTGACCCCACGCGTACGCCCGAGCGCGCGGGCCGTGACCGAGCGCGACACGGAGTCCGGCCTTGAGCCCTTGCCCCCGGTCGATCTTGACGACCCATCGGCCGCGAGCTGGCCCGGTATCTGCGAAACCCGGCGCGATCCAGACCTCGCTTCGGCCGGCTCGGACCAACGGAACCCAGTCCGCCGTGGCCTTTGTGAATCGCTCGACGGCTGATCGGGTTGCGCCATCACGCGCCGAGCGCACCATCACTGTGCGGAAGCCGGGATGCGGGGGATCGGCGGGCATGACGACCCAAGGGTATCGGCGGTCATGGGCCCGCCCTGCGATTGACACCCGCCGCGCTGCCCACGACCATCGCCGCGTGACCTCTTCGAGCCGAGCCACCCTGTCCGTGTCGATCGTGTGCAAGAACAACGAGCAGACGATCGGGCGGACGCTGGACTCGGTCCGCGGGCTCGCCGACGAGATTGTCGCGGTCGACTCCGGCTCGACCGACGGCACGCTCGCGCTGCTCGAAGCCCACGGCGCCAAGGTCTTCCGCGAGCCGTGGCGCGGGTACATCGAGACCAAACGCCGGGCGCTCGAGCACTGCACGTGCGACTGGGTCCTCAGCCTCGATTCCGACGAATCACTGGAGCCCGCACTCCAGGCCGCCGTCCGGCAGGCGATGGAGACCGACACGCCCGCGATCGGCGCGTACGAGATCAACCGCAAGGTCTTCTACGCCGGGCGGTTTCTCGAGTCTGTCTGGCAGCCTGAGTGGCGGCTGCGGCTGGTCCGACGGGCATGGGCCGACTGGGGCGGGCATGAGCCGCACGACAAGATGAAACTCAAGCAGGGCTGCGGCGGGCGCGTCGCCCGGCTGCGGGGCGACCTTCGGCACGACTCGTTCGAGACCATCGCCGAGCATCTGGCGACGCAGGCTCGGCACGCCGACGCGGGCGCCAGGGCCCTCGCCGAGATGGGTCAGACGACCTCGGCGTTCCGCCTGCTGACCAGCCCGCCCTGGGCCTTCGTACGGCAGATCGTGCTGAAGCGCGGGTTCATGGACGGCTGGCGCGGCTGGACCGCGGCGGCCTCGGCGGCGGCGGGCACGCTCATGAAGCACGCCATCTTGCTCGAACGCACTCGCCGCCGGCCGACCCAAGAATCGCGCGACAAAGGCCCACACGCCGAAGCCCCAACACCCCCCGACAACGAGCCTTAAGCCGATCGGCCGGCCAAGGCGTCCGGGCCTACGATGCCGCTTCCGCGTGATGCGGCGCGCCAATGGAGGCGCTCCTATGCCCGAACGCCTCGCGGGGTCGCCGGAGCCAACGCCGACGCCGTGTCCCATCGGCTCTGCGGCGTTCGCTCTGCGGCCCCGCGTCTCCCGTCGGGCTTACCCGCCTCGCGCCTCATCTTCCGGCGGACGTCGCCCCGCGCGTCGCCGCTATCACGAGTGCCCGTTGCGCCGTTCCGGACGCCCATGAGCGCCCCGGCGACGACCGGCCCGCACGCGAGCGCAACGAGCCACCCATGCCCCCCATGACCGAAGACGCCACGTCCTTCCGCGACGACGCCAACGACATCGCTTCCGACAACTCCGAGCCGCGCAAGTCCAAGCCGCGCAAGAAGGTCGTCAAGCGATCGGCGAAGAAGGAAACAAAGAAGCCTTCCAAGAAGACGGCGAAGAAGACCACCAAGAAAGCCGCCGCCAAGAAGACCACGAAGAAGACGGCTAAGAAAGCAGCTGCAAAGAAGACCGCGTCCAAGAAGACCGCCGCCAAGAAGGCTGCCGCTAAGAAGACGACAAAGAAAGCAGCTTCCAAGAAGGCCACGGCTAAAAAGACGGCAAGCAAGAAGACGACAACCAAGAAAGCCGTGACCAAGAAGGCGTCCAAGAAGAAGGTCAAGGCGGCCGAGGCCGAGCCCGAGTTTGACTTCCAGTCCGACACGGAGCCGACGGCCGAGCCCGCGGCAAAGAGCCGTTCAAAGAAGAAGTCATCGAAGAAGAAGACCAAGACCGGCCCGCGCGATGACGCCCCGGCGCCGGAAACCGAGACCGAGTCCGCCGCCGATGACGGATCCCAGGGCCGCGGCCCGCGGGACGGCGGTTCCGGCCGAGACGGCGAGGACGAAGGCGATCGCCCGCGCAAGAAGCGTCGCCGTCGGCGCCGGCGCCGCAGCGGCGGCGAAGGGTCGGGCGAGGGTTCCGGTGAACGATCGAGCGAGCGCTCGGGGGACTCCGACGGGCGTCGCGACGGCCGCGGAGATCGGCGTGACGACCGCCGCCCGCGCCAAGACTCGGGCGACCACGACGAGCACACCGCCCGACGGGCCCGCAAGCGCGCCAAGCTCGACGCCAACGCCGAGAGCGCGCGGCAACGCGACCCATCCATCTTTGCCGACGGCAAGACGTTCTACGACCTCGACCTCTCCGACGAAGTCGTCGAGGGCCTCGCCAAAGCCGGCATCAAACACCCGACGGCGATCCAGGCGGGCATGATCCCCGTCGCCGTCGAAGGCCGCGACGTGCTGGGCCAGGCCAAGACCGGCACCGGCAAAACGGCCGCGTTCAGCCTCCCGCTGATCGAGCTGTGCGACGAGGGCGACCCGTTCCAGGCGGTCATCGTCGCGCCCACGCGCGAGCTGGCCGTGCAGATCACCCAGGAGTTCAACCGCCTGGCCAAGGGCACGCGGCTCCGCGCGATCACGATCTACGGCGGCGCCGGCATGGGCGGGCAGATCGAACAACTCCAGACCGGGCCCGAGGTCATCGTCGGCACGCCCGGGCGCCTGCTCGACATGGCAGGCCGCGGGCACCTCAAGCTCGGCCGCGCCCGGTTCGCGGTGCTCGATGAAGTCGACCGCATGTTCGACATCGGTTTCCGCGACGACATCCGCCGGATTCTGGATCTGTGCCCGCGCGAACGCCAGACGCTCGTCGTCAGCGCCACGATCTCGCCCGAGATCGAAGAACTCGCCCGCCAGCACATGCGCAACCCGGAGAAGATCGTCACCTCCGCCGGCTCGCTCACCGTCGCGCTCGTCGAGCAGCACCACCTGCCGGTCCAGCTCTGGGACAAGCGGCGCCTGCTGCTCCACCTGCTGACCCACGAAGAGCCCGCACTGACAGTGGTCTTCTGCCGACTCAAGCGCACCGTCGACGACATCGCCGGGCGTTTGAACGACAAGGGCATCGAGTCTTTCGCGATCCACGGAGACCTGCCGCAACGCAAGCGCGAGCAGATCTTCAAGAAGCTCAAGGCCGGCAAGCTCGAGGTGCTCATCGCCTCCGACCTCGCCGCGCGCGGGCTCGACGTGGACGGCATCACGCACGTCATCAACTACGACCTGCCCGATGACCCGGAGGTCTACGTCCACCGCATCGGCCGGACCGCCCGCATCGGGCGTAAGGGCGTCGCGTGGTCGCTGGTCACGCCCGAGCAGGGCAAGCTGCTGACCGAGATCGAGATCCTGGTCGGCCAGGAAATCCCCAAGCTCGAGTACCCCGACTTCAAGCCCAGGCCGCGGCCCGACAACTGGAAGGACGCGCCGCCGCAGGGCCACGTCATCGTCGAGGGCGTGCCCGACAAGAAGGGCAAGAGCCGCCACGCGATCGACCTGCCCGCGGCCGACCCGAAGAAGGCCGATCCGAAGAAGTTCCCGGGCGGCGTCGTGCCCACGGCCCTCCCACCCAAGCGCCTCGGCGGCCGCACACGCACACGTCGCGGCAAGTAAACCGGTTCGACTCCCGGACATACCCTCCGGCATATGAACGCGCCCAAAACCGCCGACCGAAGACTCGCCTCACTGCTCGAGCTCACGTCCATCCCCACGGCCGCCGGCCGAGAGCAGAGAGTCGTTGCCTGGATCAAACGCTGGGTTAGCGAACGAGAGGGCGTCACGCTCGAGCGCGATCGCCACGGGAACCTGACCCTGTCGCTCGAAGGCGCCCGCGACCAGACCGATCAGCCGCCGGTCTACTTCACCGCGCACCTCGATCACCCGGCGTTTGTCGTCGAGCGCGTCATCAGCCCGACGCTGATCGAGCTTGTCTTCCGCGGTGGCGTGATGGAAGACTACTTCATCGGCGCACGCGTGATCGTGCACGACTCAGCCGGCGCGCGGCATACCGCGACGCTCACCGAGCGCGACGGCCCGCAAGAGCCGTACAAGCGCTTCGTCGCCGAACTCGATCAGAGCGACGACGACGATGTTCCGGACGGAATCAGGCCGGGCGATATCGCGACGTGGGACCTGCCCGCGTCCGAGATCGCCGAAGTCGACGGCGTCGAGCGCTTGCTCGCGCCGGTCTGCGACGATCTCGCCGCGGCGGCCTCGGCGCTCGCCTCGTTCGACGAACTCCGCGCCATCCGTGCCGACGGCGGCGACACGCTCGATGCCCGGCTGCTGTTCACGCGCGCCGAAGAGGTCGGCTTCATCGGCGCGATCGCGGCCTGCCGCGACAAGACCATCCCGGCCGACGCCCGCGTCATCGCGCTGGAGAACAGCCGAGCCAGCGCCGAGGCGCCCATCGGCGGCGGGCCGATTGTCCGAGTGGGCGACCGCCTCAGCGTGTTCGATCCCAAACTCACCAACGCGGTGGGCAAGCGCATGGAGGCCGTTGCCGGCGGGCCCGCGCACATCAGCGCCCAACAAAAGAAATCCGACGCGCCCGCGCGCCCGTGGCAGCGCAAGCTCATGCCCGGCGGAGCCTGCGAAGCCAGCGTTTTCTGCGCGTTCGGCTACAGCTCCACGTGCGTCTGCCTGCCGCTGGGCAACTACCACAACATGGGTGACCTCGACGCCGTGCAGGCCGGCGGCTATGAAGGCCGACCACCCATCGCACGCGAGGAAATCGCCATCGGCGACTTCCACGGCATGACCGACCTGCTCGTCGCCTGCGGCACAGAACTCACGCAGCAAGCGACGATGCACGAACTCGTTGAGAAACTCTGGCGCGAACGCTCGGACGTGCTCGCTCAAGCCTGACAGCCGGGCCTAACGGACGAACTACCGCGGCAAGATGTCCTTGAGCGGGCCGTCTTCGCCGTCCAACAGATCACCCAGACCCTTGCCCACATCTTCGATGTTGTCCTTGATCAGGCCGTCGATCAGGTTGGCGCCGCCTTCCTTGGCGAACAGCTCAAGGTCCGCCTTGGGCCGCCCCGGGTCATCGAACGGCCCGCGCACCCGGAACGGCATCAGCGTCGCCTTGCCAACATTGCCAATATTGCCGAGACCGAATACGCCGAGCGTCTCGTCGGCCACGCCCGCCGCCGGGATCCACACAATCATGTCGAGCTTCTTCTGAGGCAGATCGATGATGCCTTCGAGTTCCACATCGAACTCACCAATCGGCAGCGAGTATCGGCCTTCCTGCTTCGTGTGCCCGTAACGGATCACGCCGTTGGTCACCGCGACCGTCAACGGCTTCAGCTTCCGGCCGACCACGCCCTGCTGTTTCTGATTCGCGATATCCAGCACCGAACGGAACAGGCTCGTGGTCTGGAACTGCAGCGTGCCGGGGTTGAGCACGACCACGCCGTTGAGCTTGGTCACGTCGCCGTCCATCGGCAGGAAGATCTGCGGCGCGAAGACCTCGCCCGGCTCGTCGCCCGTTGTCTTCTCGAACTCGGCCGCGATCGGCACGCCCTTGGTCAGCCGCTGCGAGAACTGCCGCGTGATCTCGTTGATGCGGATCTGCGTCGACTCGGGCGTCGTTCGCAGCACGCCGTCCACCACCCGGCCGCGCAGCGTCGCGCTGGCGCGCGGGCTGTACGTGTTGAGGTTCAGCACGCCCCCATTCTTGCCGAACTTGTCGGCCTCGGCCTTCAGCGAGATCGTCGAGCCGAGCATCTCGCCCAGCAGGCCGTCCTGCTCGGCGAGCGCGTCGAGGATGCCCGTCGGGAAGGCCTGGATCGTGGCCTTGCCCGTCACCACCGCGGCGTCGGGCGTCAGCACCCCGTTCGCGTCCGCGAGATTCTGCACCCACGCTCGCACGAACGGCTCGGCCTGGCTCGCCGGCTCGCCCGCGATGCGCTGCACCTTCACCAGCGTGTCCACGCGGCCGGGCTCTTTGTCCGAACGCACCTCCGCAGAGAGTGATTCGATATCCAGCGGCTGCCCGCTGCTGGTCAGCGCCAGCTTCGGTGCGGTCAGCATCGATTGCAGCTTGAACACGTTCGGATCCAGCGGCCCCTTGCCCTCGCCGCGGCCGATCGACAACTCGCGCACGTCGAGCGTCCAGACTGTCGGCGCCGTGAACCGCGGAGCGTCTTCCGTCGCGTCGCCTTCGAGGCCGAGCACAAACCTGTCGGCCCAAGCGGGCGTCATCGTCCAGTTCGCCAGCAACGGCTCGGCGAGCGTCAACCGGTCGCGCTGCTGATCAAGCCGCAACGGCTTGGTGGTCTGGAAATGCTGGCTCGTCACGTTCGCCCGCACCATGACATCGTCGCCGCCCTGCTGCGCGTCGAGCAACAACTCGAGCGCGGCCGTGGGCCCGAGTGCGCCCGAGACCAGGCCCGGGCTGCCCGCAAACACATCCGCCAAACCCGTCGACAGATCGCCGAGCTTGAGCGAACCCGTCAACGGCCCCGCCGGCTGTGCTTCGAACATCCGCTGACTCAGCGAACCGTCCAGCGAAGCCAGCGTGCTCTCGCCGTTCCCGCCCGCGGCCCGCCCCGCGATGCGCCCGTCCAGCGACAATGCCACCGACCCGGCCGAGCCGCCCGGCACCAACGCAGCCGTCGGCCCGCTCACACCGAGCTTCACACCATCCAACGTCGCCGGGCCGATGTTCAATCCGCCCGAACCGTTGGCGCCGTCACCCCTCAGCACGATCGGCGTCGTCGAGCCGTTGACCGTGAACTCCGCGTCGAACCGCTCGCCCTCGAGCCGGTCCACGTCCAACGCAAACTCATCCGTCAACGGCACCCGCACCGGCTTCGTCCGAAGCTGCGCGACCATCGCGTTCGCAAGCCCCAACGGCTGCGCCGTCGCCTCGCGCATCGCCGGCGCGAAGACATCGATCAACAGGTCCGCCGTCGCCGGCTCCACACGCGCCGTCAACACGCTCGTGCCGAACTCGATCCGATCGGCCCGCACCACCACGGGCGCCTTCACGTTAAGCGTTGTGCTGGTGATCTCGTTCCGCAACCGATAGTCGTTCGCCTGCGGGCGCTCGGCCGCCACGGTCACGGTCAACCCCGGGCCCGCCACGCGCTCGGTGAGCGCCGCGACATCCACCGCGCGCTCGCCCGCGCCCTGCATCTCGATCCCCGCCAGCTTCACGAGCCGCGTCGGCACGTCCGTCAGGGTCACCGTGCCGACGGGCAGGATCGACGGATCCGGCGCCAGCCCCTGGCCCGAACCGAGCCGCTCCATGAGCCCGGGCGCCTCTAAATCAGCCGCCAACGTGAACGCACGGTTCTCGAACGACATCGCGCCGTCGATCTTCGCCGAGGGCGCCGAGCCCTCGGCGCGCTGCGCCACCAACGACAGACTCAACACCTCCACCGGCATCGGCAGTCGGACCTTCGACGTCGGCGGACCATCGCCCTTCGGCGCTGGCGGAAGCACGAGCACCCTCATCGCCCCGACCGAAGCCTGCGCATCGACGCGCATGCGCATGACATCGGGCTTCCCGGCGGACAGCGGGATGTGCGCCGATGAGATCGCGGCCGTCACCGGCCCCGCGCCCTCGATGCCCGCGATGGGGCCATCGCGCGGCACGAACCCCGCCGCGATCGCGCCGCCGCGCGTGGCCTTCAACGTCACCCCGTCGCCCACGACACGGATCGCGTCCGGCCCGAGCCGCAATGAACCGCCGGCGCGCAGTTCCGCCGCTTCGGCCGAGAACTCAAGATCCGTTTCCGGAATCGTGCCCGGTTGAACCGATCCGCCCGGCGCCGACCCACCGCCGCGCACCTGCGCGTCGAGCGTGAGCGTCAGCAGCGGCCCGACATCGCGCACCAGGTTCACGGGCGAATCACCCAAGAACGGCTGCGCGATCGCCGTCGGCACGCCGTCGAGCCGCACCTGGCCGGCCAACGCGCCCGGCGCGCCCGCCGGCTTGCCTGCGCCATCGAGCAAACCCGAGAGCGTCATGTCGGCGCTGATCCGTCCGACATCGCCCCGCGGCGCCGGCTGCCCCGATTGCGTCGTCGGCGCGGCGACCACGCGCACATCACCCGCCAGATCGTTCGTCGAAAGCTCGACACGCGTGGGTGAGAGCGCGAACGCCGTGCCCGCTTGCATCGAGCCCGAGACGGCGCCCAGCGCGAGTGTGACCCGGCCGGCCGTGCCGCGCAGGTCGCCCGCGCCCGCTTGGTTCAGGTCCACCGTCACGCTGCGCAGCCGCACCTCCGCCGGCCCGCCTCGCGTGATGTTCACGCCGCGATCCACAAGAAAGCTGTTCAGCGCCGGGCCCACCCGCGCCAGCCGCGCCGTAATCTCACCTTCCTCGTCAGCACCCACAGAAAGCACGCCATCACGGACAACCGCAGCGCCGGCCGCGGTCAGGTGCTCGGCCGTGACCTCAAAGCTCGCCTCCGTGTTCGGCACGCCGCCGCGGTCCCCGAACGAAGCCGTCCCCTCCAGCTTCGCCGTGAGCTCCGGCCCGATGTCGCGACCAAGATCAAGCCCGCTCGCATCCGCAAAGGGCTGCAACACCGCCGTCGCCAACTCATCGATCAAAACCAAACCTTCGACCGACTCGGGCCCGCCCGTGCGCACGGCGCCGGCATCGGTGAGAAGACCGCTCGCGGTCACATCCGCCTGCACCACGCCCGCCGCGTTGCCCGCGACCTGGGCCGCGGTGTTCAGCGTCAGCCGCACCGCGTCGGCCAGGTCCGAGGACTCGACACGCAGCTCGATCGGGTCGGTCGAGAACGCCTGTTCGCCGCCCGCGCCGGGCATCACCGCTCGGCCCTGCAGCGCTTCGGCTTGCACCGAGACCGCGAACGCGCCGCCGCGGAGGTCCATCGTCTCGGGCGCCAGCTTCGCCAGATCGATCGGCAGGCGCAGCTCTTCCACGTTGAGCGCGACGTTCGGCAAGGCGTTCAACCGCGCGGACTCACCCTCGAGCGCCGCCGAGCGCAGTTCCGGCGCCAGCGCGAGCAACCGCTGCGTGCGCAGTTCCGCACTCACGGGCGCCGACTGCGTGAGCACCGAGCCGTCGTACTGCAGGCCGCCTTGGGCAGTCGCGCCCTCGCTCTGCACGTTGAACTTCGCGGTCAGGTTGCTCGCCGGCCCGGTCGCGTTGATCGCGACCGTCGCCGTCTCGCCCATCGCTTCAACCAGTCGGCCTTCCAGGCCCGCGATCGCGTCGGCCGCGGCCATCGACAACTCGCTCGCAATGATGTCCGCGTTCACCACGACCCGCTCCGGGGTCATGGCGCCGTTGGATGCGAACAGATCTGTCAGCGTCACATCGATCGCCACCTCGCCGGCCGAGGCGCCCTCGGTCGAGAGCTTCGCCTCCGTCGGCGCCGTCATTGCTTCGGCATCGAGCGTGAACTTGATCGGCTGCCCAGGCTCCAGCGTCGCCTCGCCCTTCGCGTCCTCGATCGCCACCACACCGACCGGCGTGCCGGCCAGCGCTTCATCGACAAACCGCAGCGAGATCGCGTCGAGCACGAGTCGGCCGCGCAGGCCCTCGGGCAAGCCGCCGGCTTCGTCCGGACTGCCGCCACCGCCACCGCTACCCCCGCCGCCGTCGCTCTTGGCAAGCATCGGCTCGAAGACCTTCTCAATGTTCGTCAGCCCGTCCGCGTCGCGCACCACACGCGCCTCGCCGTCGACTCGGATCTCGCCCAAGTCCATCCGCGCCAGACCCAGCAGGCCCTGCTCGATGGTCACGTCCACCCGCGCCACCGTGTCGCCGGCCTGGTCCTTGATGGTCACCGGGCCGACCGATTGAGCGCCCGTCCAACCGAGCCGGAGCGTCGTGATCTCGACCGAGCCGTTGATCCGGTCGCCGATCTCGCGCTCGGCGATGCCACGCACAGGCCCGCTCGCGAGCGTCGGCAGGAAGATCAGCCCGACCACAAGCAAGAGCGCCACCACCACCGTGCCGCCGAGGAACAGCTTGAGCAACCGCCGCTTCGGATTCGGCCGCTCGCCCGTTTTGATCGGCGGGCCGGACTCCCAGCTCTTGGGCGGCTCGGCGGGCTTCGTGCCCCTGCCGCCGCGGGCCCCCGCTTGCGAGAGTTTCTGGCTGCGTTCATCGCGGCGCAATCGATCGGCCATCGGTCGGACTCCGTGCAAGACCCGGTGGGGCTGCAGCCAATGCCGTCACCCGACGGCGTGCTGCCACACATACAGACTGTCAGCTACAGACTATTCGCCCGCCCGGCTCAATCGGAGCGCCGATCCGGAGTGAACCGCCTTTCACTTAGGCCGCGTGACGCCCGCGTGGCGAGCAGCGGATGGGCAGGCGCCGCCCTTAGGGCATAGCAACCGCCGCCACGCCCGTTGGCGCGGGGTCTGTCGAACAGTTGGATGTTCAGAGAGCAGCCCGCCGGGCCCGCGAATCAGGCCTCGCTTCAGACCTCGTCGAGCTTGCCGACCATCCACTCTTCCAGTTCCACCGGCGCCTGACGACCGAAGATCGTCACCAGCACGCGCACGATGCCCTTCTCGGGGAACATCTCGTCCACGGCGCCCTCGTAGCCCTGGAACGGGCCCTCCTTGATCGAGACGACCTCGCCCTTCTCGTAGCTGAGCCGGATCGTCGGCTCCTCTTCCGGACGCTCGGAGTCGCGCAGCATCTTCTCGATCTCGTGCTGCTGCATCGGCGTCGGCCGACCGGCCGTGCCGACGAAATCGCCCACGCCCGTCGTCTCTTTGATCAGGAAGAACACGTCCTGCGGAATCCGGCCGTCGTCTTCGAGGCGCATCTCGACGAAGACATACCCCGGGTAGAGCTTGGTCTCCGTGATCTTCTGCTTGCCGTTCTTGTAGGTCTTGGTCTTCTCGGTCGGCACCAGGATGCGCGACACGAGGTGCTCCATCTGCTCGATCTGCACCTTGCGCAGCAGCGTCTCGCGAACCGAGTTCTCTTTGTTCGACGCGACGCGGAGGACGAACCAGTCCATCCCTTCCTGCCGCACCGGCTCATCGTTGGCGATCAGGTCCGTCTTCTGATCCGGGCGGCCGTCGAGCGCATCCTTCGAAAGCTCGGCTTCCGAAGGCTTCACCTCCGCGGGCGCGGAGTCCGCCGCCGGCTCAGAAGCCGGCCCGGGAGCCGGTTCGGTCGCGGGGACTTCCACCGGACGCTCCACCGGTCGGTCGGAAGGGCCGGCGCTCTCACCCGCGTTGACCACGCCCTCGGCGCCTGTGTCCTGATCGCTCATCGCGACTTCCCTTCCGTCGTTCGTCGTCGAAATACATCGTGCGAAGCGGCGTCGATCGCCGACTCGCCCCACCCGTTCAATCCTTAGGCCTCAAGCCGCAAACCCGGCCAACGCCAACCGGCTTACCCGGTCTGCAGCACGCCCACGGCGCCGAAGAACGAACTGAACAGGTAGTCCACCACAAACAGGGCCGCCGAGATCAGGAACGTGGCCGCCACAACGACCCACGTCGATCCGATCACCTCGCGACGGGTGGACCAGTTCACCTTCTTCATCTCGTTGTCGGTGTTGACCAGAAAGTCCACCGAAGGCCGACGCACCGCGACGTGCCAGTAGATCAGGATCGCCCCGATCAGCAGCACCACGCCCGCGAAACCGCCCTGCAGATACACCTGGCTGAACGCGAACGCCGTCCGCGGCTGACCCGCGACCGCCGCCGTGAACCCGCCCTGCGTCCGCAGACGCTGCACGTCCGACAGGTACGTCGATTCTTCCAACTCGGGGTTGGCGAACCGAAGTGTCGGCTCCGGCCCGGTCAACTCGGTGGAGACCACCGTCGCCCGCCCGATCGGCGTGCGGTCCTGCCGGAGCAGTTCGACCGTGTCGCCCGGCGCGGCCGACGACTCGACGCCCGCCAGCGCGGTGTCGTATCCCGACACAGGCGGGCGGATGAGCGAGGCCTGACTCGCGGCCCAGGCGGCCGTCGCCAGCACCAAAGCGCCCGCGAACACCGCCGTCATCACGCGGACCCAATACCCCTGCCCCGGCTTGTAAATCGCAACAGCCATCGGTTCCTGCGTCGCCTTCCCGCGGCCGACTACAGGCCGCCGCCCCGTTGGGCGAACTTGCTGCCCGCCGCCTGTCTGGCGCGGCACGGGCTCCGACCGAGAACACGGCGGGGAGGACTCGAACCCCCGACCGGTGGATTTGGAATCCACTGCTCTACCAACTGAGCTACCGCCGTAAGAGAGGCAAGAAGCGCCGGGACCCGCTCACCGAACACCGCCCCGGCCAACCGCCAGAGCAGACGTGCCAAGGCGAAGGCACCCGACCGCCCCGGTCACTTCCGCTTGATCTTGTGCAGCGTGTGCTTGCGCAGACGCGGGGAGTACTTGCTCAGCCCGGCCTTGAGCTTCTCATCGAGACCACCCTTCACGCGCACCTGCGTGCGGTAGTTCAGGTCGCCGCACTCACCGCACTGGAGCCACACGTACTCGCGCGCATCGGCCTTCTTCTTCGCCATCGCCGCCGCTCACTTTCTAGAGGCGTCCAAAAAAATCGGTACGCCGGGGGCAAGGAGGCGGGGCGAGCCGCCGTCCATTCGGTTCAAACCACGGCGGCCGGTCTCCCGGCCGCCGAGCGATCATCTCTCTTTCGACCATCCCTCGCGGGCGGTCAATCGCCCTTTCACAGGACGACTCAGTCTTCGTGCCCCTGGCGGGACACAGTCAATCTCACTCAATAATCTCGGTGACCGTGCCCGAGCCGATCGTCCGGCCGCCCTCGCGGACCGCGAAACGAAGACCCGGCTCCATCGCCACCGGCTTGCCCATCAGGTCGACCTCGACCTCGACGTTGTCGCCGGGCATGCACATCTCCACGCCGCCGAGCAGCGTGACGTTGCCCGTCACGTCCGTCGTGCGGAAGTAGAACTGCGGGCGGTACTTGCTGAAGAACGGCGTGTGACGGCCGCCCTCTTCCTTGCTCAGCACGTAGATCTGAGCCTTGAACTTCATGTGCGGCTTGATCGAGCCCGGCTTGCAGATCACCTGACCACGCGAGATCTCGTCCTTTTCAACACCGCGGAGCAGGATGCCCACGTTGTCGCCGGCGCGGCCTTCGTCCAGAGTCTTCTGGAACATCTCCACGCCCGTCACCGTCGTCTTGCGCGACTCAGCCGACAGACCGACGATCTCGGCGTCGTCGCCGACCTTGATCACACCACGCTCGATACGACCCGTCGCGACCGTACCGCGGCCCTTGATCGAGAAGACGTCCTCGACCGACATCAGGTACGGCTTGTCGTCCTCACGCGTCGGCTCGGGGATGTAGCTGTCGATCGCGTCGAACAGCTCATCGATCGGCTTGCAGATCGCGTCGTCGGTCGGGTTCTCCAGCGCGGCCTTCGACTGACCCTTGATGATCGGGGTGTCGTCGCCCGGGAACTCGTACTTGTCGAGCAGCTCGCGGATCTCCATCTCGACCAGCTCGATCAGGTCATCGTCGTCCACGAGGTCGACCTTGTTCATGAAGACCACGATGTAGGGCACGCCCACCTGGCGGGCGAGCAGCACGTGCTCACGCGTCTGCGGCATCGGGCCCGAATCCGCCGCGACCACCAGGATCGCGCCGTCCATCTGGGCGGCGCCGGTGATCATGTTCTTGACGAAGTCGGCGTGGCCCGGGCAGTCCACGTGCGCGTAGTGACGTCCCTCGGTCTCGTACTCGACGTGCGACGAGTGAATGGTCACCGTCTTGTTCGCGTCGCGGACCGTGCCGCCCTTGGTAATTTCAGCGTACGACTTGGCGCCCTGCACCAGGCCCTTCGCGTCGGCGCGGGCCACCATCGCGGCCGTCAGCGTGGACTTGCCATGGTCGATGTGACCGATCGTGCCGACGTTGACGTGCGGTTTGGTCCGCTCGAAGACTCCCTTTGCCATTTCCCGTTGACCTCCACCGTACGGTCCCGAAGGACTCCGGCGCCGACTCGCAAACACGACCGCACGCCGCGTTTCAAACGCGGCACACGCTCAGACTCAGGCACGGGCAACGCCGCCCGAACCTCGGCCGCCGGACACTCGCCGGCGACCACACCGCCCTGGGTCACACACCCAGAGCGAACACCCCCACCGCACCCCGCCCACACCTCATCGCCGACCAAGCCCAGCGGCCGATCGGCGAAACGTATCTTTCCAGCCCACCATGCCCGCGACCACCCCAAGGCCCGAGGACTCGCCCCGAGACCGGAGATTCCGCCGCAGACTCCAAACCCGGAGCCTCTCTGCACCCGCACACCCGACGCCCGCACACCGGAATCCAACCGGGCTCAGACCGTTCTAGAGGCCCACCGACCTCCGTCACGAACGATCCGCGACCCGACCGACCACCCGGCCTGTGACGGCTCCGGGCCCAAGAGCCCGGAACACTTCCGTAAGCCTAGGGCCCCGAAAGACCCAAACCAGCCGCTGGTGGGACTTGAACCCACGACCTCACCCTTACCAAGGGTGCGCTCTACCGCTGAGCTACAGCGGCAATCGACCGGAATCCCTGCACACCGAATACTCGGCGCCCAGCAAACCCGAGCCAATCGACAGCCCCCCCGGCTCGCCGCAGCAACAGGGCTGACAGGCCAGTTCGGGCGGGCCGCAATCGTAGACCGCACGCCGCCCCGGTCAATGCAACGTCCGATCTCGGGCCGCGCCTCCGATCCGCAGAAACTTTGGCCCAGCCCGAGCGGGTTGCCAAAGCCAAACCCCTTGGCCCAGGCCTCACAATCCGGCAAACTGCGCTTTCGGACCCTTAGAATCCCTCAAACCCGGTTCTAACAGCCCCATTTCGGCCTGCCAGTCTCGCCCACCGTTCCGTGAGCCACTCCAAGTGCCGCCCGCCATGAGCATGACCCGCGTTCAAAGCCCAGTATTCGACCGCCTCCGCACAGCCGGTGTCGGCCTTTTGATCGGCCTAGCCACCTTCACAACATGCACTTACGCCCACGGCGGCCTCGCCGAGACCGAACGCGCACTGGCCCCAGATACGCCGCCCACGCTCTCCCAATGGGCTCAGCAGGAAGCCGCGACCCTCGAAGCGTTCCTCTTTTCCGGCGACCTGCGCCCGAAGGACACCCCGCTGGCCCGCGAAGAGGCCGACGAGTTGCTGCGCACGCTCGCCGCCTTCGGCCATCCGACCCGGGACGCCGACGCCTTCCGCGACGCCGCGATGGTCCGCCGCCTGGCCCATCTCATCGAAGCCGCCGGGCCCGCCGACGCCGTCGCCACGGCCGACCTGCTCGCCGAGCGGCCCGACCTCCGTTCTTCGCTCGCCCTCCTGCTCGACCTCGAAGCCGATGACCTGCCCGGCGTCGCCCGGGTGCTCCGCCGGCTGGAAGCCGAGCACGCCCGCTGGCTCGATCGCTACGCCGATCTCTCGGCCGCCCTCGCCGTGGTGCACGATCAGCCCGCGCGCCGCCGCATCAACGAAAACAGCGTCGACCAGACCGACCCGGTCGAGTTGTTCGCCTATTACCGCCGGCACGAATCCCGCCTGAGCCTCTCCGTCCGCCGGACCGCGCCCGAGATGCTCGTCTACGTCGTGGACGTGGCCGCCCCGATCCGCGATCTGGAATGGGCCCTCAACCGCCACGGCGGGCAGGCCCATGTCGGCAAGCTCTATCACAACATCAACTACGACACCGCCCACTACCGCCATGGCAAACCCAAGAAAGTCACCGAAGCCGGCTTCAACCTGCCCAACGTCGCCCGCTACGGCGGCGTCTGCGCCGATCAGTCCTACTACGCCGAGACCGTCGGCCACGCGCTCGGCGTGCCCGCGATCACGGTCCACGCCGTCGGCTCCGAAGCCGCCCACTGCTGGATCGGCTACATCCGACCGCAGGGCCGGGGCGCCGTCTGGGACTTCTCCGAAGGCCGATGGAACGCCTACGACGACCTCCGCGGCTCCACCCGCCACCCACAAACCCGCCGCGTCGTGAGCGACGCGCAGATCGCCCTCTCCGCGCGAGCCGCCACGCTGCCGCGGGCCGAACGCGAACGCGCCGCCGCTCTCGCCGACGCCGCTCGGCTGCTGACCCGGTCCCGTCGCGCCCAGTCCCGAAACGCCGCTTGGCCTCCCGACGCGCCCGAGGGCGTGCGCCCGGCGCCCCGCGCCCGCGATGCAGACGCCAACGCATCGCTCGAACTGCTGCAAGCCTCGCTCCAGCGCAGCCCCGCCAGCGCGGCCGTCTGGACCTCGGTCGCCGAAACGCTCAGCAAGGCGCAGCTCAACGCCCGCGAACGCCGATCATGGGCCGAAGCGATCGACCGCGCCGCCGGCCGCGACCACGCCGACGTCGCGCTCGAAGTCCTCACGCCCCTGATCAACAGCGAGCCCAAGCCCGCCGCCCGCTCGAAACGCTGGGACTGGATGTTCACCCGCGTCCGCCAACGCCCCGACCTGGCCGCCGAGGTCCGCCTCCGGCAGGGCCTGATGTGGCAGACCGCGGGCGACAAGCACCGCGCGTGGCTGAGTTTCCACAACGTCATAGACAACTACGCGCAGGACGGCCCGATGGTCGTCACCGCCGCCGACACGTGCGCGCGCATGCTCCTCGCCGACGACCGCGCCGGCG
>JBCBZM010000105.1:0-10560 GCA_039815345.1 Planctomycetota bacterium
CGAAGGCCCTGAAGCCCTGCCCGACGCCACCCGCGCCCGCCTGCTCGAACACCACCCCGGCTTCGCCGACATCGCGCTCGTCTTCGGCCAAGACGACACCGACCCCGAGCGCGCCGCGACACTCGCCGGCGGCTCGCGCATCCTCATCGCTGGATTCATCGCGGGCGTCGTCTTCATCGGCGGCGGGCTGATCGGTGTTGTGCTGCTGATCCTCTTCATCATCGGCGTCGGCACGGGCCGCATCCGATCGCGGCTGCCCAAACCCGCGCCGGGCGGCTCGGTCTACTTCGAGATCCTGCCCGTCTTCGCCACGCTCTTCCTGCTGCTCATGCTCGCCATGGCCGCGCTCGAACACTCCACCAGCCTCGACACCCTCACGCTGCTCAAGATCAACCTCGCCGCCCAATGGCTCATCCTGCCTGCTGTGTTCGTCTGGCCCGTTCTCCGCGGCGTGCCGATGCGCAAGGCCCTCGACGACATGGGCTGGGCCCGCGGGCAAGGCGTCATCAAAGAAACCGCCGCGGGCGTGGGCGGGTACCTCGCCGGGCTGCCCCTGCTGTTCGCCGCGGCCATATTCGTCCAGTTCCTCGCGCTGCTCGCCGGGCTCCTGGGCGTCGAAGAACCCCCGCCCGGACCGAACGACCTGATGGACCTGTTCGCCTCGGGCGACGCCGTGCTGCTGCTGCTGCTCGTCTCGCTGACGACACTGTGGGCGCCCATCGTGGAAGAAACCGTCTTCCGCGGCGGCGCGTTCCGACACCTCGCCGGGCGCATCCATTGGTTCGTCGCGGCTGCGTTCATCGCGATCGCCTTCGCCGTGATGCACAGCTACAGCCTGCTCCTGCTGCCGATCCTGCTCTCGCTGGCGATGGTCTTCGCGGTGCTGCGCTACTGGCGCGGCTCGCTCATCGCCGCGGTCGTCGCGCACTTCTGCCAGAACGCGCTGGCGACAACGCTCATGCTGCTCATCCTACCCGTGACGTAAGCCGCTTCGGCTAAGACACCGCCTACGCCGTACGCGCGCCCCACCCGAGCGCCGTCTCCAGCTTCACCGCCACGCTCAACAGCCGCGCGTCATCGAACGCCGCGCCGATGAGCTGCACGCCGATCGGTAATGTGTCGCCGTCGTCTTCGACCGTGCGCACGGGCAGCGTGATACCGGGCAACCCCGCCAGGTTCGCGCCCACAGTGAACGCGTCTTCCAGATACATCGCCATCGGGTCCTGACTCTTGGCGCCCGCAACGAACGCCGGCCCCGGCGCCGCCGGCAGCAGCACCGCCGCGCAGCCGTCTTCGCCCGCGACCTCACCCGCAAACGCCCGGTCGTAGTCACGCTTGATCAGCCCACGCACGCGCTGCGCCGTGACGTAGTACGCGTCGTGGTACCCGCTGCTGAGCACGTGCGTGCCGAGCAGGATCCGCCGCCGAACCTCGGCGCCGAAGCCCTCTGTGCGGCTCTTGACGTAGAGCTCTTCCAGCCCTTCGCCCGGCGCCAGCTCGGCCCGGCGCCCGTAGCGCACGCCGTCGAACCGCGCCAGATTCGACGAGGCCTCCGCCGGCGCGATGACGTAGTACGCCGCCACGCCCGCGTCCGCGTGGCGAAGCTCGATATCCACGATTTCAACGCCCGCCCCGCGCAGCGCGGCCTCGGCCTCGGCCACCGCCGCGCACACGCGTTCATCCGCGCTTTCCAGCAAACCCCGCGGCACACCGACACGCACGACGTCCTCACGCTGCAACGGCAACGCATCGATCGACCGCGCCGAGCTCGTCGCGTCCCGCGGGTCAACACCCGCGATCACCGACAGCGCAAGCGCCGCATCCTCCACCGTGCGCGTCATCGGCCCGATTTGATCCAGGCTCGACGCGAACGCGACCAGCCCCCATCGGCTCACGGCGCCGTAGCTCGGCTTCAACCCCACCACGCCACAATGCGACGCGGGCTGTCGGATCGAGCCGCCCGTGTCGCTGCCCAGCGCGATCGAGACCATCCCCGCCGCCACCGCCGCCGCCGAGCCCGAGCTGCTCCCGCCCGTCACACGCCCCGGCGCCCACGGGTTCTTGGCCCGCTCGAAGCACGAGTGCTCCCCGCTCGAGCCCATCGCGAACTCGTCCATGTTCGTCTTGCCCACGATCACCGCGCCCGCGGCGAGCAACCGCTCGACCGCCGTCGCATCGAACGGTGATCGGTAGTCCTCCAAGAACCGGCTCGCGCACGTCGTCCGCCCCAGCGTCGTGCAGATGTTGTCCTTCACCGCGATCGGCACGCCCGCGAGCGGGCCCGGGTCCTCGCCCTTGGCCACGGCTTCGTCGATCGCCGATGCGCGCTGCATCGCTTCGTCGGCAAAGACCTGCGTGAAGGCGCTCAGTTCCCCGTCGCGCGCCGCGATCGCGTCGAGCGACGCGCGCACCGCCTCGCGCGCCGACGCCTTGCCCGTGCGCACACCGCCCGCGATCTCAACAGCCGAACGTGTCACGCCCCGCCGCCCTCGCCGATCACCTTCGGCACACGCACGAACGGCGCCAGCGTCTCCGGCGCCATCGCCATCAGCGTCTCGTTCGACAACGCCTCGCCCGGCGCGTCCGCTCGCATCCGGTTGGTTTCATCCCCCGCGTGCGCCATCGGCGTGACGTGCTCCGGCTCATCCTCCCGAGCCACGGCCTCACGCAACACATCCATCGCCCCCAACACCGCACTCAGCCGCACGGCCTCCGGCTCAATATCCGCATCCGTCACCGCAAGCCGAGCCAGCCGAGCCAACTTCCGCACACCCGCGGCATCGAGCGCGCCCGCGGATCCGTGATCGTGCCGTGATTCTGTGCGTTCTTCGGCCATGGACCGCGAGTCTAGCGGCAAGGATTGAAGCGCCTTGTGATTCTGCACAACCACCCGATGCCGAAGCCCGTATCGTGCTGCATGCCGCCTGCCGGCGAACCAACCCAAGGAGCGCCCCGCGAGCCCAAACCGCGACGCCGAGCGCCGCGTCGGCCCTGGGTCCGCGTCACCGCGTGGATTGTGTTGGCCGCCACGCTCGCCGGCCTGCGCTGGGACGCGGTTCGGCTGTCGAAGCGTCCGCGCAACACCGCGCCGCTCGCCGCACTGTTCAGCCTCCCACACCGATGGGGGTTCGCGACCAACTGGGTGCGCGGCGTTGAAGGTCTTGTCATCGAGCCCGCGGATGCCCCCGCATATGTCATCTCCGCCCGCATGCTTTCCGATTCCGACTACGACGACCCACCGCCGGACGCCGTCGCGTGGGTACGCATGATGGACAGCCACGACTACGGCGGGTTTTTATGGCGCCGCGAGTTCGTGATTCTGTGGCATCAAACCAAAGTCGAGCCCATCGGTGAACATGAAATCGATCCCGATCGCGTGCCGCTTTGGCTCGCAATGGCCGACCGCGCTCGCGCCCGTCAGATGTTTGACCACGACGCCGTTGCACTCGAACAGATGCCATTGCATGGTTACATAGATCGTTGGAGCCTTCGAGCAATGCAACACCGTGGTGTCCGTCGCGCCGGGGCCGGAGTCCGCATAAACCGAACGAGATGGGTGCTCGACCGCGACCGGGCATTGCACTCACTCGCAGGCTTCACGGGCGTCGTACTCGCCGGCGGTATGGTGTACCTCCTCTGCACGCCAAGCCGCCGAGCACTCGACCCCAATACCTGCCAAGCCTGCGGCTACAACCGCGAAGGCCTCGCTGACCAACCCTGTCCCGAGTGCGGCGCCGAGCCGACGACAGCCCAAACCTGACTTCGGACTTCGCCCAACCGATACAACCGCACGCCCGTATCGCACGACATGCCGAGCCGAGAGCCCGACATTCTCCGCCCCGACGCGAACCGGTTGATGGCGGTCCTGCTGGGCGTGGTTCTGCTGCTCGGCCTGCGATTCGATGCCGAACTCCTGTGCCACGCTTACGACGAGGCGGGCGTGGTCGCCAAGATTGTCGGCTTTCCCAAGTCACCCCCGGCGCGGGCATCGAACCCTCAATACCGCAAGTCGCTCATTGTCAGACCGCCCGATCAACCATCTTTCGCGTTGGTCGGTGACCAAGCGCACTCGGCCGGCGCCCACGGCTCGTCGATGCCCGCGCACGCGGTCGCGTGGGTGTACGAGATGTCACGGCCTTCCGGCGTCGGTCTCTGGCATGCCGAGTATCGAGTGCGCGATGGTGACATAGTCATCGAACCCCTCGGCGCCCACACTATCGATGAAGCGCGAGCACGCCTGTATCTCTCCTTGGCAGACCGAGCACGGATCCGCTATTGGTTCGCCCCGGAATACGCCGACACCATCGCCAATCTCAATGTGCGCGACCAACTCCGACAAGGCTGGTTCCGCCACGCCCAGGGCGCTACGCCCACGATCAGCCGCGCCTCGGTTGTCTACGACATGCACTTGGGCCAGATCAGTTGGCCCCGAGTCCTCCACTCCACTATCGCTCTGGGCGTGATGGTCGGCGCCGTCCTGTGTTTCTTGTACGCACTCCCTCGCCCGCTTTTCCGACGCCCGCCCGGACAATGCCAAGCCTGCGGCTACAACCGCGAAGGACTCACCAGTCAACCTTGTCCCGAGTGCGGCGCCGCGGCGTCTTCGGCCGCCGTCAAAGACCCGTCGCCTTCTTGAGCGCCTTCTTCGCGATCCAGCCCACGATCAGGATCGACGCCACCGCCGACACGATCGCCACCGGGAACAGCCAGCCCGGGCGGGCCGCTGTGAGTGCGTCCTTGTTGATCTCGCCCTCGATCAGCGACGCCAGGTACACATACAAAAACGTCCGCGGCGCCATTCCGACCAGTGTGCCGATCAGGTACGGCACGATCGGCGTGCGCACGGCCGCCATCACCAGGTTCGTCGCCGCGAACGGCGAGTTCACCGGCACACGCACCAGCGTCACGATCAGCAGCGTCTTCCAGAATCCCGCGCCCACCAACGCGTCGCGCACCACGCCCCATTTCGGGTGCTCGGCGAGGAGCTTGTCCACCCGCTCACCGCTCGCCCGCCGCGCCACGGCGTAGCCGATGATCGAGCCGCCGAAAAATCCAACCAAGGCCGCGGGAAACCCGACCGCGAGCCCGAACGCCCACCCGCCGAGCGCCGCCTGCGCATACGTCGGCAGGATCGCAAGCCCCGCGAGCACCGCGAACGCCAACACATACAGAGCAATACCCAACGCGCCGTGCGACTGGACCCAGGGCCCGACGATGTTGAGCGAACCCAGTAACGCGAACCCGCCGAGCGCCGGAAGCACCACGGCGATCACGCCCAATACGCCGGCCGGGCCGAGCTTCTTGAAAAGCGAGCCGAAGGTCTCTTCCGGCGGCGGATCGGTCGGCGCGGACTCGCGCTCGGGCTCGACGGCGACCGCCGGCTGAGCCGCGTCCTCGGTCGCTTGCTGTTCGCTGGCCGTCACCGCAACCTCCTCATCGCGCGCTGCCCACCTGGGCGCCTACCGAGCTTCCCCCCGGAGTGAGCGGGTCGCTCGGCTACACCTTAGGGGTTCGGATGGCGTGCGACGTATGCGCTTCACGCCAAGATCGGTGCCCGCTCGGCGCGAGGCGCGGCGTGCATGGCTCCGTCAACGTCGGCCTAGCATCCGACCTGCGCGCCTCCGATCCAGACCCAACACCTTCGGGTTGACGGCGCGACTTCGATCCGCAACCCCAGCCGCGTCGGGCGTCGGCCCGATCCGGAGATTGGCTTTCCCCATGATCCCCCGCCCGCCCCCCCGCGAAGGCTCGCTCGGCTTCCTCTACCTCCATCCCTACCGGGTGCAGGGTGTCTCGATCGCCGGCGAAGCGACGACCATCCAGATCCCCGAGATGGACCTTGTCTTCGACATGGGCATCTGCACGCGCGCCTCGCTCGCCAGCCCCACCGTCGCCCTCACCCACGGGCACATGGACCACGTCGGCGGTTTGCCCTATTGGTGCAGCCAGCGACGCTTTCAGGGGATGGGCACGGGCACGATCGTCTGCCCGGCCGCGATGGAGGACTCCATCCACGCCGTGATGCGCGGCTACCAGAGCCTCGAGCGCCAGCAGACCCCGTACAACGTCGTCCCGCTGGCCGAAGACGAGGAGTACCCGATCAAGAACACCGTCGTGCTCCGCCGCTTCCCGGTCGAGCACGCCGACCCCTGCACCGGGTACGTCGCGGTCGAGAAGCGCTCAAAGCTGAAGACCGAGTACGAGGGGCTTCCGCAAGAGAAGCTCAAGGAACTCAAAGACCGCGGCGAAGAGATCACGCGCGTGCTGGAGATCCCGCTGATCGCCTACACGGGCGACACGGGCCCGGGCCCCCACCTGATCCGCGAGGACGTGCGCAAGGCAAAGATCGTGATCGCCGACTGCACGTTCATCGAGCCCGACCACAAGGGCCGCGCACGCACCGGTCAGCACATGCACATCGACGACATCGCCGAGTGGCTCGGCGTGCTCGAATGCGAGCACCTGGTGCTGGTGCACGTCTCGCGTCGGAGCAACATGAACGACGCGCGGGCCGCGCTGTACAAAGCCCTGGGTTCCGAGCATGCCGAACGCGCCCTGTTTCTTATGGACCACCGGACGAACCGCGAGCGGTACGAGGCGCAGCGCGAAGAAGCGGAGCGCATCGAGGCCGCGCGCGCGGCTCAGTAGCGCGTTACGGCGAAAAAACCTGCGGCGTGCGCACGCCCGCTGCGCCCCCATGGGTGCCCTCTCACCCCTGTTTTTGCAGATCGAAACCGGGGTTCGCGTTGCGAGCGGTTGACGCCGCGTGCGTGCGCCGGTACGTTTGTCGGTCCCGCTTCGGCGGCTTCTGCCTTCCACGTGAACGGGCGCTGACCCGTTGCGTTCAATGACATTCGCATCCCGATGTACGGGCTCGCCCGTCGTTCGGCACGCCCGGAGGAGAACGTCACGATGACCCGCACGACCTTGCGCGCTCCGGACGTTCACACCCCCGCGGCGACCCGCCATCAGACGCTGCGCCGCACGGCGCACACACGCATGATCGTGGGCGCCTGTAGCACCGCCCAAGGCGCGACACACAACACCTTGTTCTTTGTGCGCGCATGAGCCCGCCCGACCGCGATATGTGGAACGGGATGTTGGCCGAGCTGCGCGCGCAGCACCCCTCCATCTGCAGGCAGTGGTTCGATGACCTCGAGCCGCTCGGCATCGACAACGGCGCCTTCCGCGTCCAAGCCCACACGCCCGTCCACCGCGACTACCTCCGCACGCACTGCCTCGATTCCTTCAACGACGCGCTGCAGGCCGTCAGCGGCCGACTGCTCAGTGTCCGGTTCATTGGCCCTGGTGAACACCACGACCCGAGCCAGGACCGAGAGCACACGGCCGCCCGGCCCGGCGCCGATCGGCTTGGGTCCAAAGCAACAGAGCACGAAGCCGCCGAAAGCCAGGACCGCCAGCCGCCGGCCGAGACGCACGCCCCGGGCGATCGCCCCTCGGCACTTCCCTCGGCGCCTGAACGCGGGGCCGCCGAGCAGCCGGCGGCGAACCGCCCGCGCCACCCCGCGGTGCATCCGCCCGGCAGGGCGGCCGACCCTCGAGGCGGGGACGACGCGTCTGCGGGCCACCCGGCCGACCACCCGGCCGACCACCCGACCCCGCTCACGGGCCACGCGACCGGCAGCCCGAACGGGGCTCCGAACGGGGCTCCGAATCGGGCTCCGAATGGGGACGGGCCCGCCTCGTTCATCGACGCCAAGCCGAACGCCGACCTGCCGCCCGCCAATCCGTACGAACCGGCTACCCCGGCCGCACCGGCCGACCACCACCCGCTTAGGCTGGCGGGATCCACGAACGACGGCCCGAGCGGCGAGCGCGTCGCCAGCCAAGCCGCGCCGCCCACACCGCCGTCGCGCGACGACGCGCTGGTCATCAACCCCGACCACACGTTCGACACGTTCGTCGTGGGCCCATCGAACCGCCTCGCCCACGCGGCCGCGGTCGCCGTGGCGAACGCGCCGGGCCGGTCGTACAACCCGCTCTTTATCCACGGCGGCGTCGGGCTGGGCAAGACCCACCTGCTCCAAGCCATCGCCTTGCGTGTCCACGAAGCCAACCCCCGCGCGATCATCTACTACCTGTCGTGCGAGTCGTTCATGAGCCAGTTCGTCGAAGCCGTGCAGCAGGGCCGGATGAACAGCTTCCGCCAGCGGTTCCGCGACGTGGACGTGCTGATCGTCGACGACATCCACTTCCTGGCCAAGGGGGACACGAGCCAGGAAGAGTTCTTCCACACGTTCAACACGCTGCACCACGCCAGCAAACAGATCGTGCTCTCCTCCGACGCCCCGCCAGAGGACATCCCCCACCTGGAAGAACGCCTGGTCTCTCGGTTCAAATGGGGGCTCGTCGCGCCGGTCGATCCGCCCGGGTTCGAGACCCGCATCGAGATCCTCAAGTCCAAGGCCCGCATCCGGGGTCTCGATCTTGAGCACGAAGTCGCCTCGTTCGTAGCGGGTCGGCTCAACTCGAACATCCGTGAACTCGAGGGCGCGCTCACGCAACTCCAGATGCGCTCCCGGCTCGACAGCCGCGCGATTGACATCGAGCTGGCCAAGGAAGCGCTCGGCGAACGGCCGGCCAGCGCGAAGCCCCAGGCGCCCACGCTCGAACGGATCATCGAAGCCGTCACCGACTTCTACGGCGTGCGGCTCGCCGATCTGCAGTCCAAGCGTCGGCACCGATCCGTCACGCTTCCCCGTCAGGTCTGCATGCAGCTCGCTCGCAAGCTCACGCGCAACTCGCTGGAAGAGATCGGCGGCTACTTCGGCGGGCGGGACCACACCACGGTGATGCACGCCGTGAAAGCCGTGGAACAGAAGCGCAGCGAAGATCCAGAGTTCGCTCGAGTGCTCGATAGTTTCGAGAAGAGACTCGCCGAAACCGGGGTCTAGTTTCACCATCTGCCTCTGCGGTTGGCCTCGCTGTGAACAGCAGCACCCCAAAGAACACCTGCCGGTGCTGTATTGCCTTGAAATCGCTGCATTTGCGCAGATTGTGCAAAGCCAGTGGTCTCCATCGACTCTCAGAATGCGCGCGCGACGCGCGCGGCAGCGTGTTGACAAGCGGTGGGTAACCCGACTGTGGCGCTCGGTTCGGCCGAGCGCTCGCGCCAGGCCGACGCCGCCGGCCAGTGCGCACAACCTGTCGGCTCTTTGGAGGCCGAGCGCCCGCGAGCGCCGCCGAGCGCTGGCCGACAGGCTCTCCACTCGCGGGGCTGCCGCAAGTGCCTCGCGAGCATCGGCTTAGAAAGCACGAGCCCCGTTCATCCACATCGCGCCAGGGCTTACTACTACGAAGAGAGAGAATTTATATCTCTCTCCTGTAGTACCCAAGAGCCGTCGTTCCTGTCATGCCGTGGGAGTCGGGCCTCGGAGCACTTGTTTCCTTCCGCGCACACCCGTTGTGGATAGTGCGTTTCCGTCGATGCGTCACATCTGACAGGCCGGGCAGTGAACGGTTGTTCGCTGGGCGACCTGAGACACTTCCAGAAACTGTCCGCACTTGACACACGGCTGCCCAGCCCTTCCGTAGACCCGGTGGTCTCGCTGGGCAGCACCTTCTGAGCCAGTGGAACCCCGGTAGTCGCGCAGCGTGCTGCCGCCCGCCTCGATGGCTTCGGTCAGAACGGCCCGCACATGCCCCGCCAGCCGATCGCACTCGCCCGGGGTCAGGGAGCCCGCCGGGCGGTCCGGCCGAACCCCCGCACGGAAGAGCGCCTCGTCGGCGTAGATGTTCCCGACGCCCGCCAGCGTCCGTTGGTCGAGCAGGGCGGCCTTGATGGCCCGGCGGCCGGTGAGGCTTTCGAACACACCGCGTCGGGCGTCGAGGGCGTCGGGGCCGAGCTGCGACCACCGCGCTCGGACGTCCGCCACGCTGAGCCCGCCCCAGAGCCCGCCGAACCGGCGTGGGTCTCGGAACACCAGGCGGCCAGCGGATTCACCGGCGGCATCCAATCGCCAGGTGACATGCACATGATCGGACGGCGAGAGCCGCGCGCCCGGGATAACACGGAGCAGCGCCCCGGTCATGCCGAGGTGGATCAGCACGGCCCGATCATCGTCGGTGACCATCGCGAGCTGCTTGCCATGGCGCAGCACGGCCCGGCAGCGGCCGCCGGTGAGCAGTTGCGCTGGCTTCAATCGCTTGGGCGTGGGCCCCGGGCGGTCCGCACGCTTATTGCGAGCGAACCCTCCCGATGGATCTCCGGGGATGACGACGGTGTCGCGTCGATGCACCGTGACCGAGGCGAACAGGGCGCCGACGATTGATTGTTCCAACTCACTTCGAACGCGTTCGACTTCGGGGAGTTCAGGCATCCGAGCGTGCTCCGATCATCCCGGCTCGACCGCGCGAACATTCACTGTGAAAGTGGGCCGACGGCCCCAAAGAAGTGATGTTTGCCCCATGGCGAGGGCGATACATGAAGTCCGCCGTGTGCTTGGGGAGAGGCACGACGGGCGTGGGCGGGGCCGCCCCCCCGGCGCCAGGGGGTTTGGGGAGGGGGGGATGTGTTTGAGCGCGGTTTGCAAAACCCCG
>JBCBZM010000022.1:0-31681 GCA_039815345.1 Planctomycetota bacterium
CGCCACCGCTACGAGGTCGAGCCGACCGCAATCGAACGGCTCGAAGCCCACGGTCTCATCTTCTCCGGCCGGCACCCGAGCCAGCCGATCATGCAGATCCTCGAACTCGCGCAGCCCGATCCCGAGGCGACCGAGGAAGAGCAGCCCGCGAAGATCACACACCCGTACTTTGTCGCCGCGCAGTTCCACCCCGAACTCACCAGCCGGCCGCTGCGACCGCAGCCGGTCTTCATGGGTCTCGTCGCGGCCGCGCTGTCACGCCGGTTCGGCTCTGAGTTGCTCGACGCCGAGCCCGACATCGCGAGCTGGGTCCGTCGGCAGGCGCGCTCGCCCCGCTCGATCTAGAACGGCTCGAGCAAGATCTAGGCTGTGAAGGCGCTGGCGAATCGCTCAACCGCGTCCGCGGCGTCCCTCAGAATCAACGCCGAGAAGACGTCTGGCCGTCCCGTGCGCACAACACAGGCGTGCACGAGTGTGTCCGCGTGCAGACGGTGCTCGACCTCGCCCGTCGACTCAAAGACGATCCGGAACACGTGAGCCGCCCAAGGCCGCTGCGTCGCGTTGTCGGGTTGGAGTTCATCGACGTGGAACCGCGCAATCGGCGCCAGCCGGTCGGCCGCGGCTTGCGGATCGCGCTGCAACTCCAGCCAGGACAACGCGTGGAGACCCGAGAGTTCCTCCTCGGTCCAACGCTCGATGCCCTCCCGGCTGATCGCGGGAAACAGCGGCGCCGCAGCGGCCTCATCGGCTTCGGCGTGTGGTTGGCCCGACACCACGCGGGACCAGAGTTCCGAAGCGGATTCGGGGGGAGCCTCTACAGGTGCATCGGCGCCGAGCGCGTGCATGAGAAACGCCGTATCACTCGGGCGCCGCTGACCCAGTTCGTCTCGGAACGACTCGGCGAACGCTCGGGCCTCGGCCCGGTCGAGATCGGCCGGCACGTGTTCGCGCACGACCGGCTCGGCCAGCGAACGCACCGAACGGGACCAGTCCAATAATCGCTGCAACGCGGCCGTATCCACGCAGAAGGCTAGCACGCGAGCCGGCGACCGCGCGTCGCGCCTCGCACAACGAGAAATGTGACAGCCATCCTCCCCGGAAGGGCTAGAGCCGGACAGGGCGGTCCGTTAGTCTGCGTTGCGTGACGACCCTCGAACGCCCCACCAGGCAGGCGCCCCGCTACCGAGCCCGCTTCCGTCGGCGGTGCTGTCGGGCGTGCGGGCACGACGGCGCCGAGTTTCAGAGTGACCTGCTGGCACGCACCTTCGTCTGCCCGAGTTGCGGCGCCGACCTGTACGTACGCCCTCCCATGAGCTACGCGGAAATGGAGGGCTTCGCCGAGGTCCGTCCGCCGCGGAGCGCGGTGATTGCGGCTTGGCTGCGGGCCTGCGGTGTGATGGCGCTGAGGGCCCCGGGGTCCGCGGCCCGTGCCGTTGGACGGGCCGCGCGTCGGGCCCTCAATGCGCGGGCGCGCCGGCGCCGACGCTCGCGTTTGTTGACCCCGCCACGATCCGTGTTACGGGCGCCGTTTGTTCGGTCGGACGGTCCCACCCGAACTCGGCCCGGCGAGGGAACGGCCGCACGTTGAAGAGCGCGTGTCCGGGCGATTCCGACAGACGCTTGGGCGCCCGGCTTTCGTGCCAAAGGTGGAAGGCCATGATCGTGCGCACCGCGATCTCGCAGCGCACCATCGGTCGGATCGCGTGCAACCGGCGTGCCAGTTCGTCATCGTCAAAGCCCCAGCCCGTGTACCGCTCGTCGAACCCGTTGACCTGGCGCAAGCGTCCGACCGACACCGCATGGTGTCCGCCGAGGACTTTGGGCTTGTGGGGCTTCACGAGCCCCATCCGTCGCTCGACCCCCGCGCGCTGACGGAGCTGGCGCAGGTATCGGCGTTCGCGGACTTCCAGCCGCTCATACTCGCGAGCAGTTGCCAGGTGCCCCAGGGGCTTGTGGTCGTCACCGAGCAATCTGTCGAGGCACATCTCGGCGGATACGTCAGGCCGGAGATCCACGCGGAAGGGGATGACCAACTCGACGCCCTGCGCTGCGAGCGCCGCGTAACGCTGGCCCGCGTCTTCGGCGAGCAGGGTGTCGCCGTCAACGAGTACGACCAGATCGGCGTCGTTCAGCGCCGCGTGTTGCTCGAGTGCGCGGAGGCCGTTGTTCCGATTCTGATTGAGTCGCGCCTCGCCTTGATGCGGTCGCGATACGTGGACCAATGTCGGCGCCGCGATGCCGCGCCGGGTCAGTCGCTCGACGACACGCGGCCAGACCTCGTCCATCACACGGCCGATCGCCGGATCATCCGAGTCGGCTGCGACGACCACGGTCTCTGGCGGGCGGGTCTGCAAACCAAACGCCGCGAGCACGAGGTCCAGATAGCGGGGCGTGTGGGTCGGCACGACGACGTGCACGCCCGGCGTCGAGCCCGAACCGTCTGTTGTCGGGGGGACGCTCACGGCACGAGCGGGCAGGCCGGACGACGTTCGATCGGCTGTCGTCACAAGCTCGCTCCCGTCTCTGGCGCGATCTAACACACCCGGCCATCGCATCAGGGTCAACAAAGCCGCACGAGAGCAGTCCTGGCGCCCATCGGCCGAGGAGAGTGTAACCCGTCCGGACGCCGATCTCCGGGCTTGTCTCGGCTTGGCCGGACAGGTTGCTTCGGCTCAGGCGGACAGGTCGCTCGCCCGAGAACCTCGACCGCGGTGTTCGCGATCCAGCCCTGGACGGCTTCGGTCGATGGCACACGGATGCCTTCGATGGAGCCCTCGCTCTCCAACCCGGTTTCAGCCGCTCCGTTCTCGGGCGGCTCGGCCCCGACGCAGGGCCCGGCGACCAATGCGTCGGCCAACGCTCCTGCGGCTCGACCGGGGACACCCGCCGGTTCGGAATCGCGGTCGGGATCCGGCGCCCGGCCGGGAGTCTTTCTTCCGCCGCCCCCCTCGGGCCCACCCGGACGACGCGCCGCAGCAGAAGCGGCGGCGCCTGTCGCTCCGCGGCGACCCGCGGCGCCGGCCCCGTCCAACCGGTCGCCCGCCGCGGCAACCGCGCCGGTCCGCCCGCAGCGCAGCGGCGACCGTCCGGTCGGCTACCGGTTCGAAGCGACGCTCGATCTCGGCGAGGTCGATGAACGCAACCGGCCCGGGCCCGCGTGGTCCGGGCGTTCGCTGCGGCTGAGCCGATCCAATCTGGTCTTCACAGCCAAACGCATGTGCTACGCCGAGTCGCGTTTGCTCGTTGCGGTGCACCTGATCGACGCCTCCCCGGCGCCGCTGTTCGGGATCGTCCAGCACTGCGAATACGAGGGCGATGGGCTCTACACGGTCGACATCGACCTCGCCGAACCGCCATCGGCGCCGGCGATCGACCTTTGGCTCCAGGCCCACGGCGCCCCGCCGGCCCGCGGCGCCCGCCGATAGCGAGACCGAAAGCCGGACTTGACGCGCCCGCGCCGGTCACGATGCTGCGGCGATGGACCTGTTGCGGACGCGATCCGAACTCGAAGCATGGCGCGGGGCGCGCGGCGGCCAATCGTGTGTGCTCGTCCCGACGATGGGCGGCCTGCACGCGGGCCACGCGGATCTGATTCGTCGCGGCGCCGAGCTCGCCCGGCAGTCCGAAACGCCAGGCGCGTGCATCGTGAGTGTGTTCGTCAACCCGACCCAGTTCGATGAACCGTCCGACTACGAGCGGTATCCGCGTGATCTGGATGAGGATGTGGGTGTGTGTGTCGAGCATGGCGCCGAAGCCGTCTTTGCGCCGGAGGTCGATGAGGTCTTCCCGTCGCCGGAGTCGCGCCAGCCGCCGCCGTTGCCCGCTGCCGCTCAAGACCAAGGACTTGAGGACCGCTTTCGGCCCGGTCACTTTGAGGGCGTTTGTCTCGTCGTGCGTCGGCTGTTTGAACTCGTCCGTCCCTCGGCCGCGATCTTCGGCGAGAAAGACTGGCAGCAGTACCGCGTGATCCGCCAGATGGCCGAGCGGGACCAACTCGGCATCGAGGTCATCCCGGCGCCGACCGTGCGCGAAGACGACGGCCTGGCGATGTCGAGCCGAAATCGGTTTCTGGCGCCCGAACACCGGCTGGCGGCGGCCGCGATGCCCCGGGCGCTGCGGGCGGCTCGCCTGAGTGATGACCCGGATCCAGCAGCCGAAGCCATGCGCGGCGCCTTGCTCGACGCTGGCCTGGGGATCGACTACGCCGAGATTCGCGACGCCGAAACCCTGAGCGACTGGAACCCGGAGCGTCCCGGGCGAGCGATCATCGCAGCGCGGCTCGGCGATGTCCGCCTGCTCGACAACGCGGCGTGGCCCGGGGACGGATCGGGGCTCGCGTTCGGCGGCGACAGCGCGTAGTGTCCGTTGACCGGGCAGCCGCCCCTGGAAAGGACCCACGATGCTCAAGACGCCGTTGCACTCGTTCCACGTCGATCACGGCGCCAGCATGGTCGAGTACGCGGGCTGGGAGATGCCCATCCGCTACACGTCCATCCAAGAGGAGCACCGTCAAACCCGCACCGGCGGCGGCGTCTTCGACGTCTCTCACATGGGCCGATTCAGGGTCAGCGGACTGCACGCCCGCCGATTGCTCGACCGCCTGACCACCCGCAACGTGGGCAAAATGCAAGCGGGCCAATGCCGGTACGGGCTGGTCTGCAACGAGCAGGGCGGCGTGCGCGATGATGTGATCGTGTACAAGATCGACGACGACGAGTTCATGGTCGTCGTCAACGCCGGCAACCGCCTGAAGCTATGGGAACACTTCGAGGAGGTCCGAGCCGCGGGCGATCTCAAGGCCAAGTTGGTCGATGAAACCGAGAAGACCGCGATGGTCGCGATCCAAGGGCCCAAGGTCATGCAGATGGTCTCCGCGTTCAGTAAGGAGATCCCGGCCCTCAAACGCTACCGCTTCACGGTCAAGAACCTGATGGTCGTGAAGCTGACCGTGTCGCGCACGGGCTATACCGGGGAGGACGGCGTGGAGGTCATCCTGCCCGCCAACTCGGTCGGCATGGTCATGAAGCTGATGATGAGCAGCTTCGATCCGAACGACCCCAACGCGCCCGTCAAGCCCGCGGGCCTCGGCGCCCGCGATACGCTCCGCCTCGAAGCGGGCATGCCGCTCTACGGCCACGAACTCGGCGAAGACATCAATGCCCTGTGCTGCGGCGTTGACTTTGCGATCGATCTGACCAAAGGCGACAACGAAGGCGAAGACCGCTTCATCGGGCAAGATGCGCTCATGAAAACCAGAGACGCCGGCGGGCCGGACAGAAAGATCATCGGGATTTTGTTTGAAGGCAAACGCACGCCGCGGCAGGGCATGACGGTGCTGCGGGACGGCGCCCAGGTCGGCGTCGTTACCAGCGGCTGCATGAGCCCGACCCTCGATAAGCCCATCGCGATGGCGCTCGTCGAAACCGGCGCGTCGGCCGATTGCGGGACGCTGAGCGTGGACCTCGGCAAGACGACCATCGAAGGCGTCGTGACGCCTTTGCCGTTCTACAAAGCCCCGAAGCCGCAGCCCGCCGCGGCCGGCGCCTGAACAGACGATCCCGACCGCACGGATCGAAGGAATCGCACGATGGATCGACGCGAAGCCTCAATGCAGCCCCGGCAGCCCCGCCTGTACCTCGACAACGCCGCGACGAGTTTCCCCAAGCCCCCGGCCGTGCACGAGGCGATGCTGCGATACGCGACCGAGATCGGCGCCTCGCCCGGCCGCGGTTCGTACGCCGAGGCCCGCGCGGGCTCCGACATCCTGCGGACCTGCCGCGAGCGCCTCGCTCGGCTTGTCTCGGCGCCCTCGGCCGACCATGTCATCTTCACGCTCAATACCACCGACGCGCTGAACCTGGCGATCAAGGGCCTTGTGCTCGGGCGTCTCGCGGCTAACCCCGGCAAGCCGGTCCACGTTGTCACGACCGCGATGGATCACAACTCCGTCCTCCGCCCGTTCAACGCCCTCCGCGCGTTGGGTGTCGAATGGACGTGCGTGCCGGTGAACCCCGAGACAGGCATCGTGGAAGCGAACGATGTCGCGCGAGCCGTGCGTTCCGAAACCTGCCTCGTCGCGGCCGTGCACGCGAGCAATGTTTCTGGCTCCGTACAGCCCATCGCCGACCTCGGCGCCATCTGCCGTGCGAAGGGCGTGCCGCTGCTCGTGGATGCGGCGCAGTCGATCGGCCACCTGTCCGTCGATGTCGAGGCCATGGGAATCGATCTGCTCGCCTTCCCGGGGCATAAGGGCCTGCTCGGCCCGCTCGGCACGGGCGGACTCGTGATCCGGCCGGGTCTGGAAGACCGACTCAGCCTGTACCGGGAGGGCGGGACGGGCTCGGCCAGTGAAGACGACACCCAGCCGACCGCCATGCCGGACCGCTTCGAGCCGGGCTCGCACAACACGATCGGCCTCGCCGGCCTGGCCGAGGGCGTCGCGTGGATCCTCGATCGCGGCATCAACTCGATCGCAGGGCACGAGCGCACGCTCATCGCCATCCTGCTGGATCGACTCGCTGATGTACCAGGACTGCGGATCCTGGGAACCCAGGCGCTCGATCACCGAGTGGGCGTTGTGAGCGTGACGCACGACGCGATGCCGGCGGAGACGCTCGCGGATCGCCTCGAACGCGATCACGACGTCCTGACCCGCGCCGGTCTCCACTGCGCGCCGCACGCGCACGGAGCGTTCGGCACGCTCACCACCGGCGCCTGCCGACTCAGCGTTGGGCCGTTTGTGACCGAGGCAGACGTCGAACGAGCGGCGAGCGCCGTCGCGGAGGTCTGTGAGCGACAGCCGGCCGTCTCCGCCTGAGCGATCGGGGCCCGCCTCAGTCGTCCTTCTTCACGCCGTCGACCTCGACCCAGCCCGTCCCGGTGTGGCGCACGATAGTGCCCGTGGAGGTCCACAGGACCTGCTCGGCGACATTGGAACAGTGGTCGGCCATCCGCTCGCACAGGCCCGCGACCTCGTGCAAAAAGAACGCCGCCTCAACGCTGAGCCCGCCAGACGCCATCCGTTCTTCCGCTTCCTTAACGATGATGCTCTTGAACGTGGCAACGGTGTCCTCGGCGTCGAGCGTCAGCTTGGCAAGCCGGCCGTCGGCGCGTTCGTACGACCGGGTCGTGTCGCGGATGATCCCGAGCACGCTGTTGGTCATCACCCTGAACGTCGGGGGCATTGTGACCGAGGCGCCGCCGCCGGCGTTGCGGCTCTGGACCGCCGCGACCGCGGCATCGGCGATCCGCTCGAACTCGTTGTTCACCTTCACCACGGTGACGACCTCGCGCAGGTGCTTGGCTTCCAACTGCACCGTTTCGCGGGCGGCCTGCGTCAGCAACTGCACCGAGGCCTTCTCGATTTCCACATCGGCGCGGTCGATCACGTCGTCGTCGCGCTCGACCGCGGCGCCCGCGTCGGTGTCCCCGGTGAAGAGCGACTCGAACGCCCGCTCGCACAACGCCTCCACGCGGCGTCCCTGCTCGACGAGCGAGGCGCGGATCTGTGCGATGCGGTTCTCGAAGGCTTCGGGCGTCGTCGTCATGAGCTGCAATCTCCGCCGCCGAGCGGCCAAAGCCCGCGGCATCTCAGCACGGTACCGTTCCGAGAGCCCGACGGCACGCGCCGCGCTATCGTGAATCTCGTCGGGCGTCAGCCCGCGCTGAACCGTACCACCCGATCCCGCCTTCCGGAGACCGCCTCATGTCCTTCGAGATTGACGCCGTGCACGCCCGCCAGATCCTCGATTCCCGCGGGAACCCGACTGTCGAAGTCGAGGCGGTGCTGTCCTCGGGCGTGATCGGCCGGGCCGCCGTGCCGTCCGGCGCCTCGACGGGCGAGACCGAGGCCGCGGAGCTCCGCGACGGCGACAAAGGCCACTATCTCGGCAAGTCCGTCCGCAAGGCCGTCGAGAACGTCAACGAGCGCATCTCGGCGGCTGTCGAGGGCCTCGACGCCCGCGATCAGGAGCACGTCGACGCGACCATGATCGAGCTCGACGGGACGCCCAACAAGGCCGAACTCGGCGCCAACGCCATTCTGGGTGTCTCCATGGCCGTCGCCAAGGCCGCGGCCGAGGCCTCGGGCCTCCCGCTCTACCGCTACCTGGGCGGATCGGCGGCCAAGACTCTGCCCGTGCCCATGCTCAACATCCTCAACGGCGGCAAGCACGCCGACAACACCGTCGACTTCCAGGAGTTCATGATCCAGCCCTGGGGCTTCGACGACTTCGGCGAGGCCCTCCGCGCCGGCGTCGAGATCTATCACAAGCTCAAGAGCGTGCTCAAGGATCGCGGCATGTCCACCGCCGTGGGCGACGAGGGCGGGTTTGCCCCCGACCTCAAGGACAACGAGGACGCGCTCAAAGTGATCGAAGAGGCCGTGGACAAGACCGGCTACAAGTGGGGCGAGCAGATCTTTGTTGCTCTCGACCCCGCCACCAGCGAGCTCTGGAACGAGGCCGAGAAGGACGGCAAGACCGGCTACAAGTTCTTCTCCAGCAGCCAGGAGATCATCACCAGCGACCAGCTCATCGACCTCTGGGCCGGCTGGTGCGACAAGTACCCGATCCGTTCCATCGAGGACGGCCTGGCCGAGAACGACTGGGAAGGCTGGGCCAAGCTCACCAAGCGACTGGGCGAGAAGGTCCAACTCGTCGGCGATGACCTCTTTGTGACCAACCAGAAGTTCGTCGAGCGCGGCGTGAAGGAGGGCTGCGGCAACTCCGTACTGGTCAAGGTCAACCAGATCGGCACGCTCAGCGAGACCTTCGACGCCGTCAACTACGCCATGCGGAACAACTACGCCTGCGTCCTCAGCCACCGCTCGGGCGAGACCGAGGACTCGACCATCGCCGATATCGCCGTCGCGACCAACTGCGGCCAGATCAAGACCGGCGCCCCTTGCCGGTCCGACCGCAATGCCAAGTACAACCAACTCATCCGAATCGCCGAGGAGTTGGGCTCGAACGCGGTCTACGGCTCAGAAACTTGGAACCGCTGATCGCGCCGAGACCGAAACGCCCGGGCGGCCCGATCGCCCTTGCGATGATCAGTATCTCGGCATTCTGACGGACCGGTAATCGGTCCGATTGTGCCGCAAGCACTGATGGCGCAAGTGTTTCTCGCGATTCATTGGCACGATCGCATTCTTGTGCTCCATTCCACTGGCACGCGGGTTTAGCGTGCGCCGGTCGCCGTCGTGGCGCACCGAGTCTTTGGAGAGGAGCCTGTTATGCGTTCGTACCTCGTCGCCGCCTCCGCGGCCGCTATCGCCCTGCACGCCGGCGTCGCGCAGGCCAGCACCGTGACCCTCTTCGAAGACGACTTCAACGACGGGCTCGACTCGTCTTGGAACCAGGAAGACCTCCGCTTCAACAGCAGCCCGTTCCAGTGGGCCACGAACGACGAACTGCGCCGGAACGGCGGCTTCGGCGATCTGTACGAGAACTACACCGGCGGCGACGGCCTGGCCGCGACCGCCAGCAGTGACGCGGCGCCCGGCGGGTACGACGTCGCCCTCGTCTCTCCCTCCATCAGCATCCCGGCCGATGCGACCGACGTGCTGCTCAGTTACGACGCGAACTACCAGAACTTCCAGAACAGCGACCGCGCCCACACCGACGTCACGACCGACGGCGGAATCAACTGGATCTCCATCCTCGAGTGGTCCGAGGACCACGGGTCGTTCTTCGGCGGACCCAACGGCGACGGCGGCGGCGAAGAGGTTGAACTGGATCTCTCCTCCTTTGCCGGCGAAGAGATCCAGTTCCGGTTCCGCTACTTCGAGCCCAACGGCGGCACGCTGAGCTTCTACTGGCAGGTCGACAACGTGGCGCTGACGGCCGTCCCCGCGCCGGCGGCGTTGGCAATGCTCGTCCCCGCTGGCCTGGCCGCGACGCGTCGGCGCCGCTGAACGGGCCCAACCCCGATCGAGCCGGCTGCCCGCAACGCCGCGCGCCCGAGCATGTAGCATCGGGTGATGGACCCGACCTGTGACATCGTCGGCACACGCGAATTGCACCGGGGCGCGAAGTTCTCGTTCGAGCAGGTCGAACTGCGCACGTCCGCCGGCGTGACCTTCACACGCGACGTCGTCCGCCATCCGGGCGCGGTCGTGGTGCTCCCGGTGCTCGAGACCGCCCGCGGCACAGAGATCGTCTACATCCAGAACTACCGACCGGCTGTTGGCGAGACACTCGTCGAACTCGTCGCCGGCACACTGGAACCGCCCGAGCCGCCGGCGGAGTGCGCCGGCCGAGAACTGATCGAGGAAGCCGGATACCGGGCCGGTCGGATCGAGCCTTTGGGCGACTTCCTGACCACGCCCGGCCTGACAGACGAACGGATGTACGCCTTCGTCGCGCGGGACCTTAAGAAGGTTGACCGGGCGCCGGAGCCGGGCGAGTTGATGACTGTCCACTCGGCGCCGGTGTCGGACTTGCACGCGATGATCGACTCGGGTGCGCTGCGGGACGCCAAATCGATGCTCACGCTGTTGCTGGCCCGACGGGCGGGTGTGCTGGCGTGAAGCTGCCCTCGCTCAGCCGAATCGGTGGCGGCGGGGAAAGCCCGCTCTTGTGGGCCGTACCGCTCGGGCGCCCTCTCGGTGTGCGCCTGGGGCTGCACACCTTGTTCGTGGTCTGGCTTGTCGCGCAGCTCATCAGCGCGATCCGGCCGGACCGGGCCGGGCTCGAGTTCGCACTGCCGCCTCTCGTGCTCCTGCTGGTGCTGGTTGTGCTGCACGAGGCCGCGCACGTGTGTGTCGCTCGGCGGTTGAGACTCGAACTCTCCAACGCGGTGCTCTGGCCGCTCGGCGGTGTGACGCCCATCACTCACGCCAAGACCCCGCGCCAGCAGCGTTGGGTCGCGTTTGCCGGGCCGGTGTTGCACGCGGGTCTGGCCGTGCCGCTGGGCCTTGGCGTGGTGCTGCTCGGCGGTCCGGCGTCGTCGCTGGTCTTTTGGCCGATCGCGCCGTCTTCCACAATCGCTCAACTCGCGGCGCACACGGGGGTCACCTCGGCCGGGTTGCTGTGGGTCTGGTGGGCGTACGCGGTCAACATGATCCTGCTGCTCGCCAATCTGTTGCCGGCCTATCCGCTGGACGCCGCGAGAATCGTCGAGGCCTCCATCTGGCGGCGACGCGGCCGGGAGGCGGCGGCGGTGACCACGGGCGCGCTCGGCATGGGCGTCGGCGCCGGGCTGATCGTCATCGCGGCCGTGTTGGAAGCGTTCGGGCTGATGGCGCTCGGCGCGGCCTGCGCCGCGGTGAGCTATCTCGAACGCCGCACGGCTCGCGCGGTCATCGACCTCGCCGACCCGCTCTTTGAAGGCCCGCCGCCGGTGGAATCGGTCCCCGAGCCCGACCCCGAACAGGCCGAGGCACGGGCGACGGAGCAGGAACTCGACCGGATCCTCGCCAAGATCTCGGCCGAGGGGATGGAGGCGCTCACCCGGGCCGAACGGCGCCTGCTGGACCGGGCCCGGGCCGAACGCTGAGCGTCCCGAGTTCGTAACACGGGCCGCTCGGCCTTCCCGCAAGGCTTCGGGGGGTGAAAGCCGATAGAGCGGGCTACGAATCCAGTGCACAGCCCGCGCACCGGGAGGCCGACAGGAGCATTCATGGGTATCGCCGACCGTCAGTACGACCGCAACAAGCGCTCCTTCAGCGGAGGGATGGGCGGCGGCTTCGGTGGTGGGGGTGTCCCGACGGGCGGCGGGCTCAACCGGCTGAAGTTCCTGTCGGTGACGACGTGGCTCATCCTGATCAACTGTGCGATCTTCTTTGTGCAGGCCGTTGCGGGCTCCGGGTTCGCCAACTTTCTGTACACCTACGGGCACTTCTCGACCGACACGCTCATCTTCCGCGTCGAGTTCTGGCGGCTGCTGACCTTCCAGTTCTTGCACGCCAACCTGATGCACCTCGTGTTCAACATGATCGGGCTGATCGTGTTCGGGCCGATGGTCGAAGGGTTTCTGGGGCGGCGGCGATATCTCGCCTTCTATCTGCTCTGCGGCATCTGCGGCGGACTGCTCTACCTGGTGCTGAACCTCGTTGGCGCTGCCGGTGTCAATCTTCCGGGCGCCTTGGCCGTCAGCACTTCGACGCCGCTGATCGGCGCCTCGGCGGGGGTGTTTGGTGTGATTCTCGCGTGCGCACGGATTGAGCCCAATCGCAAGATCATGCTCCTGTTCCCTCCCGTGCCGCTCAAGCTCTCTTGGCTTGCGTTCGGCTACGTCTTCATCGCGCTGCTGAATCTGCTGACCGGCGGGAGCAACGCCGGCGGTGACGCCGCCCACATCGGCGGGGCCGCGGCGGGGTTCTTCTTTATCACGCGAGCCCACCTGCTCACCGATTTCTTCGATGTGCTCAACGACTCCCGAAAGAAGGCGGCGGCCATTCCCGAGGCCCAGCGGCAGCGGAAACGGGCGGCCGCCGAGTCCGAGATCGACCGGATACTCGTCAAGGTGCAGAACAACGGGCTCCAGTCGCTGACCGACAAAGAACGCGATGCGCTCCGCAAGGCCTCCGAGGACAAACGCTCGGCGGGCTAGCATCCGCGATGTCCGATCCCGTTCGCTACGAACTCATCCAACGCTCGCGCGTCGGCCACGCCCGCCTCGGGCGCGTGCACACGCCTCACGGCGCCTTCGACACGCCCGCGTTCATGCCCGTCGGCACGCAGGGAACCGTCAAGGGCCACATGCCGCGGGATGTCGGCGAGACCGGCGCCCAGATCCTGCTCAACAACACCTTCCACCTGATGCTCCGCCCGGGTGACGAACTCGTGAAGCAACTCGGCGGCGCGCACCGGTTCATGAGCTGGAACGGCCCGATCCTGACCGACTCGGGCGGGTTCCAGGCCTATTCGATGGCCGACATCAACGCGATCGACGAGGACGGCGTCACGTTCCGTTCGGTCATCAACGGTGCCGAGATCCATCTACCGCCCGAACGCGCGATCCACGTCCAGAACAACCTCGGCGCCGACATCATCATGGCGTTCGACGACTGCCCCCCGGCCGAGGACCCGTCCAAAGGGCCGCTCAGCAAGACCAAGCTGCGGCTCGCCGCACAGCGACAAGGCCTGCGCGAGTACGACCATGGTCGGCGCCTCGACGACGCGACCGAACGCACCACGCGCTGGCTCGAACGCTGCGTGCGCGCTCACCAGCGACCCGAAGAGCAAGCGCTCTTCGGGATCGTGCAAGGCGGCACCGACGAAGCCCGGCGGGCAAGATCGCTCGAGCAGGTCTGCAACATCGAACTGCCCTGCTACGCGGTCGGCGGCGTGGCGGTGGGGGAGTCGCCGACCGACATCGCCCGCGTCGTCCACTTCACGGCGCCCAAGCTGCCCGAAACCAAACCGCGTTACCTCATGGGCGTCGGGTACGAACGCGACATCCTGACCGGGGTGCTCGCGGGCATCGACATGTTTGACTGCGTGCTGCCCACGCGGAACGGGCGCTCGGCGACCGCGTTTACCCGCTCCGGCCCGCTCCGGCTCAAGAACGCTCAATACGCCGAGGACACGCGGGCGATCGAGGACGGCTGCGACTGCCACGCCTGCATGCCGGGCCGATTCGGCGGCCGCGGCGAGGAGGGCTCGTGGTTCAGCCGGGCGTACCTGCGGCACCTGTTCGCGGCCGAGGAGATGCTCGGCCCGATCCTCGTCAGCCTGCACAACCTCCGGCACTTCCAGCGGCTGATGTTGGACATCCGCCGGGCGATCGCACAGGATGCGTGGTCCGATCTGGCGGCCGACTGGCCGATTCTTCGGGGGACCATCCCGTCGGCGTTGGCTGTCGGCCCGCTGGCCACGCTGCCCGCCGAGTTCATCACGAGTTCGTCCATTCCCCACACGGCCCCCAGACCCACGCGCGAAGCGGCGGGTTCATGAGGCGGGCGCAACAGCACACAGGATCCAACATGACCACTGCCCAAGACTCTCGCTCGATGGAACAACTCGCGCTCGCCGGCGCCCTGCTGGCCTTCACCAGCGCCTCGGCGACGGCTCAGTCCATCGGTGACCCGGGGGGCGGCGCCCCGGTGCAGGGCACGCCCGCGGCCCCGGTTGGCCCGGGCGGTACAGGCACGCCCCAGGCGCAGACCAGCCCGCTCGGCGGCCCGTTCATGCTCATCATGATCGGTCTGCTCGTCTTTATGGTCGTGAGTACCGTCATGAGCGGCCGGCGCCAGAAGAAGGAGCGGGCCGCGCTCCTGAACTCTCTCAACAAGCACGACCGCGTCCAGACCGCCGGCGGCGTCATCGGCTCCATCGTCGAGATCAAGGACGCCGAAGTCGTCCTCCGCGTAGATCAGGCCAACAACACCCGCATCGCGTTCTCCAAGAACTCGGTGCAACAGGTTCTCCAGCCGGCGCCGGGCAGTGGATCGACGGCCGACGACGAGGCGATCGAAGCCTGAACGCCCGCCGGCTGATTGCCCCCGAATTTGGCGATCGAATGAGCCAGCCCCGCTCAGGACAAAGCCCGGGCGGGCCCGATGGTCTACCCTTCCCGCCGCGCGACGCTCGCGCTGCCGACCGACCTTTCCGAACAGATACAGGACATCCGCATGCGACCGGTGTTCCGCAACGCCATCCTCCTCATCGCGCTGCTCGTCTTCGCGGGCTCCATCGTCTTCCCGCCCGAGAAGACGCTCCGCCTGGGTAAGACCTGCGCGGCGGCGTCTCGCTCGTCTATGCCGTGCAGCTCGACGCGGGCGACAACGCAAGCGAGGTGCTCAACCAGACGATCGACGTGCTCAAGCGGCGCGTTGACCCGAACGGTGTGCTCGAGATTTCGATGGTCGCGCAGGGGCGCGATCGGATCGAGATCACGATGCCGTTGCCCGGCGACGACGTGAAGGCGCTCCGAGCCGAGTACGAGTCGGCGCTTCAGTCGCTCGAATCTTCGGTGATCGCGCCGGAGGACTTGGAACGCGCGCTGCGCGAACCCCGCGAGCGTCGATCGGCCGAACTGGACGCGCTGGCGGGCGGCGACGCGGACCTCCGCGGCCGCCTCGGCGAGTTGTCGGATCTGTACGACCAAGGGCTGGCGCTTCGGCGTCAGCTCTCGACGTCGCAAGCCGCCGGGCTCGAGCAGTCTGTGATCGACGAAATCGTCTCCAACGTTGCCGACGCCGAGATTTCGTACGACGAGCTTCGGCAAGAAATCCTGAACTCGACGCTCTCGCCCGAGGATGTAGCCCGCGCGCTCGAGCTGGATAAAGAGCCCAAACGGATCTTTGACCGTGAATCGGACGAGACGCTTGAGCTGCCGAGCCCCCGCAGGCGTGCGCTCGATTCGATCCTCGAACGGCACCCGGACTCGGCCGACCAGCTTCAGCAGATCATCGACGTCTACGAGACCTACAACGCCGAGCGCAAGACGCTCGACGACCCGTCGGACCTCAAGCGACTGCTTCGCGGCGCCGGCGTGCTCACGTTCCGCATCTCGATCGACCCCGCCGAGCGGGCCGACGAGGACCAACTCCGCCGAGAGCTTCAGGAAAACGGCCCGCAGCTGGCGGGCACGTCCGACGCCAAGTGGTACCGCATCAACAAGGTCGACAACTGGTTCAACGACGCCGGCGAGATGCGTCGGCTGTTCGATGACCCTTCCGGTTTCTTCGCGGGCCGGGGCTATGTCGTTGAGGAATACAACGGCGAGTACTGGATGCTGCTGTGGGACGAGCGAGGGCTGCGCCTGACGCCGGCCGAGGGCGACCGCTGGCAGGTCGCGCGTTCGTTCCAGACGGTCGATGAAGTCGGCCGACCCGCCATCGGGTTCAACATGAATACCCGGGGCGCGCAGCTCCTCGGGCAGCTCACCGAGGCGAACGTGCAGCGGCAGATGGCCGTGCTGCTCGACGATCAGGTGTACACCGCCCCGACGCTGCAGAGCCGCATCGCGACGCAGGGCCGCATCACGGGCGACTTCTCGCCCGAAGAAGTCCGGTACATCATCCGCACGCTCGCGGCCGGCTCGCTTCAGGCGAAGCTGAGCCCGGAACCGATCGCCGAGTTCCAAGTCGCGCCGGACCTGGGCATCGACAATCTCCGCAGCGGATTGCAGGCGGGCATCTGGGCACTGATCGCGGTCAGTGTCTTCATGGTGTTCTACTACTTCCTCTACGGCGGTATCTCCGTCGTTGCTTTGTCGTGCAATGCACTCCTGATCCTCGCGGCGATGGCCGCCAACAAGAGCGCGTTCACGCTGCCCGGCATCGCGGGCGTCATCCTGACGTTCGGTATGGCGGTGGACGCGAACGTGCTGATCTACGAGCGCATCCGCGAAGAGCTCCGCAAAGGGATCGAGCTGCGGATCGCCGTCAAGATCGGCTTCCAGAAAGCGCTCTCGTCCATCGTCGACGGCAACGTCACGAACTTGATCGTCTGTGTCGTGCTGGCGAACTTCGGCACGCAGGAGATCAAGGGCTTCGCGATCACATTGGGCATCGGCGTAGTCGCGACACTGTTCAGCGCCCTGGTTGTCAGCCGCATCATCTTCACGTTGCTGGTCGATGTCATCGGCTGGAAGAAGATGACGATGCTGCCCATGGCGGTGCCGGCGCTGGAGCGGGCGCTCGAGCCCAGGATCAAGTGGCTCAGCCTTCGGCCGGTCTTTATCACGGTTTCGCTTATCTATGTCGCCGTCGGCATCGGCATGATCGTCTTCCAGGGCGAGGAGATGCTCGACAACGAGTTCCGCGGCGGCACGCAGATCACCGTGCAACTCAAAGAAGACGAATCCGGCCAGCGTCTGACCAAAGAACGCGCCGAGATCGAAGACCTGGTGCACGCGCAGGGTGAGGACGTCGAGGACGACCGCCTGCTCGCGCTCCGAAACGCCGAGGTGGTCGCGGTCGATCCCGAAGCGGGCGGCACGGTCTCCGACCGGTTCACCATCAAAACGACGCTGACCGATCTCGCGCTCGTTGAAGACAACGTCCTCGGCGCGCTCGGGCAGTTCATCGAGAGCCTCCCGCCGATCGCCTTCTTCGGCCGCGAGAGCGAGTCCGCACGGGACGCGCCCGCGTACCGCGTGCTCACCGGCGTGCTGGGCGACGACACCGATCGCCCGCGCTTCCGCGACGACATCGCCGAGTACCGCGGCGGCATGGTGGTCATGCTCGAGGAGTTCGACGCGTCCCGCCTCCCCACGCTGTCGGGGCTCGAAGAACGCCTCGAGACGCTCCGCAGCCAGCCGGATTATGTCTCCGGCTCGGGGCGTCAGTGGGAGGTCCGCGTGCTGGAAGGCACGCCCGAGGCCGTGGAATCGGCCGCGGTGCTCGTCCTCGATCCGGCGATCACCTTCTACGACGACGCCGAACTCTGGGACGCGCGCGTCTTCGAGCAGGAATGGGCGCTGATCCGCGAGGCTCTTTCCCGCGCCACGGCGCCGGCACAGCTTCAGCGGTTCAGCCCGGTGATCGCCGAGAGCTTCCGCGCTCAGGCGGTCGTGGCCGTGGGGCTCAGCTTCCTGCTGATCACGATCTACATCTGGGTGCGGTTCGGCTCCATGCGCTACTCGTTCGCGGCGCTCATCACGCTGCTGCACGACGTGCTCACGGCGATCGGTCTGATTGCGCTTGCTGAGATCGTGTACGACTTCCCCGCGACTGCAGAGATCGCGCGGTCCATTGGTGTGTTGCCGTTCAAGATCAACCTGACGCTCGTCGCCGCGCTGCTGACGATCATCGGCTACTCGCTGAACGACACGATCATCATCATGGACCGCATCCGCGAGAACCGGGGCAAGCTGCCCTACGCAACGACTGAAGCGGTCAACCTGGCGATCAACCAGACCATCAGCCGCACGGTCATCACCTCAGGCACCACGCTCGTCGCGACGCTGATCCTCTACATCTTCGGCGGCGAGGGTGTGCGGGCGTTCAGCTACGCACTGCTGATCGGCGTGGTCGTGGGTACGTACTCGTCGATCGCCGTGGCGGCGCCGTTGGTTTGGTCCGGCCGAGCCGAACGCTCGTACAAGCGGCCGAACTCGCGTATGTCGAACTGAGTCCGATTGACACGCGGCGCCGAAGCGGCGCGGACGGGACCGCTCGATGCCGGGCGAACACGGATCCAGACTCTCGTCCACCATGGCGCTGCTCGCGCTGCTGTGGGTCGCGGTGTACTGGTGGTGGGAGCCGGACCGCGGCGGCCCGGTAATCGATGTTGCCGATCCCGTCGTGGTTGTGCCCGATGAGCCCGAACTCCCGACACCCCAAGGTTCGGATTCCGACGGACCGCTGGTGATCCAGACTCCGTTTCAGCCAGATGCTGACATGACGCTTGGCGCGTCGCCTCGGCCCACAGACCCTCTGCCCGCCGAAGCCCCAGTCATAGCCCAAGAACCCGAGCCCGCGTCGGCTGGCACGCCGGTGTTGCCCCCGACGTTCCGGCCGTACGTCATCCGTCCCGGCGACACGTTCGAGCGCATCGCGCGTCGCGAACTCGGTTCTGCTTCGCTTGCCGGCGCCATCGCGCGGGCGAACGCGTTTGTCGACCCGCTGCGCTTGAGAGTCGGGCGTGAGATCCGCATCCCCGTGGATCCCGACAACATCCAAGGCCGAGCCGAGGGCGAGCCTGTCACTCAGCCGGCCGAATCGGCGCCGATGGAGTATGTCGTGCGGCGCGGCGACACGCTCTCGGCGATCGCCTCGCGGATTTACGGCTCGTCGGCCGCGGCCGAGCGCATCTACGAGGCCAACCGCGACCAACTCGCGTCGCCCGACGACGTCCGCGTCGGGCAGACGCTGCGGCTGCCTCCGAAGCCAGCAGAGGACTGAGGCGCCCCGGTGTCGCGGCGGCCGTACACTCGGTCTATGAGCCAACGTCCCCTCGACAAGCCAATCCTCATCACGGGCGGCGCCGGTTTTATCGGCGCCAACCTCGCCGCGTTGCTCGCCGAGCGGCTGCCGGGTGTGCAACTCGTGATCGTCGATGACTTCCGCGTCGGCACGTTCGAGACACTGATCGACGCGTTCGACCGTCGCGGGCTGGCGCCGTTCGATGGCGCCGTCCTGCCCGTCAGCCTGACGGATGTGGATCCGCTCGATCTGATCGCCGATGTCGACCCCGCGATTGTGCTGCACCAGGCCGCGATCACGGACACGACCATCGCCGACGAGCGCGAGATGCTCGGCGTCAACACCCAGACGATGCGGCCGATCCTTGAAGGCGTGGAAGCGGTGGGGGCCCGGCTGGTCTACGCGTCGTCGGCCGCGACCTATGGCTCACCGCCCGAGGCCGACACAGGAGAGCCGTTCCGGTTGAGTTCGGCCGGCAAGCCCAACAACGTGTACGGCTTCAGCAAGTGGCTCATGGAATGCGAGCACCGACGCTTCGACGAAGACCGAGCGGCACGCGGCGAGGCTCCGTTGCAGGCGGTCGGCCTGCGCTACTTCAACGTCTTCGGCCCGGGCGAAACGCACAAGGGCAAGATGGCGTCGATCGCCCACCAGTTGACGCGGCAAGTCCTCGCCGGTGATCGGCCTCGCCTCTTTGAGCACGGCGAGCAGGTGCGCGATCAGATTCACGTCGACGACGTGTGCGAGTGCGTCCTCGCGGCAGCGGGCCTCGGCGAACGCCGAAACCCGGACGTGACACCGACGCCCGGCGTGTACAACCTCGGCTCGGGGCGAACCACGAGCTACGCGGACGTCGCCGACGCCGTGCGCCGGGGCCTCGGCGTCGAAGGCGAACGCTACGCGACCGAGTACTTCCCGATGCCCGAGGCCATCGCGGCGTTCTATCAGTCGTACACCTGCGCCGATCTCACCGAGACCGAGCGCGGGCTCGGCTGGACGCCCGCGCGAGATCCCTCGGCCGCGACGGCCGAGTACGCGGCGTGGCTGGGCGCCCGCAGCGAGCACGCGATCGAAACACACGGGGGCGGCGCGTGAGCGGGGGAACAGGCATGAACGGTATGAGCGGCATCAAACGCATCCTCGTCACCGGCGGCGCCGGGTTTCTCGGCTCGCACCTGTGCGATCGGCTGGTCAATGACGGGCACGATGTCATCTGCGTGGACAACTTCTTCACGAGCCAGAAGTCCAACGTCGCACACCTGCTCGGCCGGTCGAACTTTGAGCTCATCCGCCACGATGTCACGCACCCGCTGTGGCTGGAAGTCGATGAGATCTACAACTTGGCCTGCCCGGCCGCGCCGGGGCACTATCAGTACAACCCGATCAAGACCATGAAGACCAGCGTGCTCGGCGCGATCAACGTGCTAGGTATGGCCAAGCGGTGCCGGGCCCGCGTGCTGCAGGCGTCCACCAGCGAGATCTACGGCGACCCGGAGGTCCACCCGCAGCCCGAGAGCTACCGGGGCGCGGTCAACCCGATCGGCCCGCGCGCGTGCTACGACGAAGGTAAGCGCGCGGCGGAAACGCTGTTCTTTGACTACCACCGGTCCAACGGCGTCGCGATCCGTGTCGCCCGCATCTTCAACACCTACGGCCCGCGCATGCACCCGTTCGACGGCCGCGTCGTGTCCAACTTCATCCGCCAAGCGCTCGCGGGAGAGACCATCACCATGTTCGGCGACGGCTCGCAGACGCGCTCCTTCTGCTACGTCGACGACCTCATCGACGGCTTCATCCGCCTGATGAACCATCCAGAACTGACCGGCCCGGTCAACCTCGGCAACCCGGTCGAGTTCACCATCCGCGAGTTGGCCGAAACAGTCTGCGAACTCACCGGCGCTGAGGCGAAGTTCGAGAGTCGGCCTCTGCCGCAAGACGACCCGACACGCCGGCAGCCGGATATCACGCTCGCGCGCACAAGCCTCGACTGGGAGCCCAAGGTCGAACTGCGCGAGGGCCTGAAGCGCACGATCGAGTACTTCAAGGGCGTGGACCTGGCCACGTTCCGGGCGCCGACGCCAAACTACTGACCCCGCGCAACACCGAACGCGCGTTCGATCAACGCCGGCAATACCACGGCAGCCGTCCCCCGCAGCACGATGTCCACCCGATCGCTGGCTTCGGTGTTGTCCGGGTTGATCTCGATCGTGACGGCGCCGTTCGCCGCGGCAATGTCGATGAACCCCGCGGCCGGGTAGACGGCCGCGCTGGTGCCGATCGTCAGCAACACGTCGCAGGCGTTCGCCGCTTCGTACGCGGCTTCCACGGCCTCGTTCGGCAGCGGCTCACCGAACCAGACCACGCCGGGACGCAAGGGCTCGCCGTCGGGTGACGTCGGCGGGAACGCATCGAACGGACCGTCGGGCGTGGGGCAGTCGGCCCCCGTGCGTACACCGCGCCACCGCATGATCGAGCCGTGCAGTTCCACGACACCCGTACTCCCGGCCCGGGCGTGGAGGCCGTCGACGTTCTGCGTCAGGATGTCGAGCCCGCCGCCTCGCCCGATCAGCTCAGATTGCAGCCGAACGAGCGCACGGTGCCCCGCGTTCGGCTCGGCTTCCATGCATTTGACTCGGCGCCAGTCGTACCAGCGGGTCACCGTCTCCGGATCCGCCGCATAGGCCTCCGGCGTGGCGAGCTGCATCGGGTCGAAGTCCTTCCACAGAGCCTCCATGCCGCCCCGGAACGTGGGGATCCCGCTCTCGGCGCTCATCCCCGCGCCGGTGAGCACCGCCACGCGTCGCGCTTCGGAGATCGCTCGCACGACCGCGGTGTCGATCGTGGGGCTCGGCTGAGGTTGCGACGATTGGGATTGTGACGGTGGCTCGGGTGTCATCGGCCGTTCTCGCAGGGATTTGGCCCATGCTCGGGCGTTCGGCCGATAATCTACCGCGATGCCCTCAGGCCAGCCCTCACCCCAGCCGTCAGCCCACGCGCCGCTCGTGCTCCTCGACGGAGACCTGCCGGGGCTGGTTGCTCTGGCGTCCGCCTGCGAGTCCATCGCGCTCGATATCGAAAGCGGTCACACCAGCGACCGCCGAGGGCAGGCCGATGCTCAGCGTGTGACGGCGATGCTCGACTACTCCGCACCGGATCCCGACAACGCCCGGCTGCGGGCCGCTCGATCGCAGGCCGAACGCTTCGGCGCGCGGTGGATCAGCGAAAGCGGTGGGGCGGCGCCGCCGGCCGCGGAAAGCGGCCACGCCCGGACGCTCGCGCTGTTGCAGGCCTTCGGCGAAGCGGCTCGGAGGCACTCTACGTCCGTGGTCTGGCCGATTTGGCAGGGTCGACTGGCGGGCGAGGGCGCCCCTTCGCTGGATGCCGTGGCGACCGAGATGGACCGAGCCGAGTTGGTCACACGCCTGGCCGGGCTGGACCTCACCAACGCGGCTGCTTCAGACGCCGGCGGCTTGTTCATCGAGACGCCCTACGCGGACCTCGACCACGCCTCCATCGCCGACCTGTCGGTCGATCTCGATGTGCCCGTTGGTCTGGCGTGGTGGGCGTCGAGCTCAATCGCGCAGGCCGTGCGTTCGGCGTGGGACGAAGCGCTCCGGTCGGCCGGCTACCGCGGCACGCTGGCCCAGTAAGCACCGCCGAATAACGACGCCCGCGGCGCTACACTGCCCGCGATGAACGCCAAAGACAACGACTCAGCCCACCAAACCAACACCCGCGCGGCCATCACCAACCAGCGCCGAGGCGATATCACGCGGTGGAGCCAGACGCTCATTCCCACCGCGCGCGAAGCGCCCGCCGATGCAGAGATGCCCAGCCACATCCTGCTCAGCCGCGCCGGGTTCATCCGCCGTGTGGGCGCTGGCGTGTACGACTACCTCCCGCTCGCGTGGCGATCGCTCCAGAAGATCAACGCGATCATCCGCGAAGAGTTGGCCAGCGAGGGCGCCAACGAACTCCTCCTGCCGGCGCTCACGCCGATCGACCTGCTCCAGAAGTCCAACCGCGACGAGGCCTACGGCGATCTGTTGTTCCGTGTAAACGACCGTCACGGCCGGATCTCCGCGCTCGGGCCCACGCACGAAGAGGTCATCACCGAACTCGCCAAAGCAACCCTGACCAGCTACAAGCAGATGCCGCTGACGCTGTATCAGATCCAGACGAAGTTCCGCGACGAGTTCCGCCCGCGATCGGCCCTGCTACGCGGCCGCGAGTTCATCATGAAGGACGCGTATTCCTTCAGCCTGCGCCTCGAAGGCGAGGGCGGGCTCAACGAGCAGTACGACGCGATGTACCGCGCGTACGTCAACATCTTCGATCGGCTCGGCCTCGACTACACCGTCGTCGAAGCCGAGGCGGGCCCGATCGGCGGCTCGGCGTCGCACGAGTTCATGGTCAACTGCGCCTCGGGCGAGGACACCATCCTTGTGTGTGATGCCTCGGGCTACGCGGCCAACGTGGAGAAGTGCGAGATCGGCGCCCGCCCGCACGACCTTTCCGGCCCGCCGAGCGGTGATCTGGAGAAGGTCCACACGCCGAACGCCCCGACCATCGACGCGGTCTCGGAGATGATCGGCGTCGAGCCCAGCGCGATGCTCAAAACCGTTCTCTTCCAGCCGGCCGAATCGGCGGACGAGGCCGGCAGCGATCAACCCGAGTTCATCCTCGCCGTCGTCCGCGGCGACCACGATGTCAACGAAGGCAAGGTCCGCGACGCCGTAGGCTTCCCCGTCGCGCTCGCCGACGAGAAAGCCGCCAAGCTCAAGGGCTTCGCGGTGGGCTATGTGTCCCCGAGGTCGAGTTCGTTATGTAAAACAGCGATGCTGATTGATTTCGACGCCGCCCACGGCTCAACGGCTGGGCCACCGGCGCCGACGAACGCGATCATCACGTCAAGCAGTTCAACTGGACCCGGGAGATGGGCGAAGCACTCGCCGACGCTCGGGTCACAGATATCCGCAACGCGGCGGCGGGGGACCCCTCGCCGCGGGCCGAGGGTTCGACACTCCGCGCCCAACGCGGCATCGAGGTAGGGCACATTTTCAAACTCGGGACCAAGTACTCGGAGGCCTTCGATTTCTCGGTGCTGGATGAAAACCAGAAGAAAGCCCACGTCATCATGGGCTGCTACGGCATCGGGGTTTCAAGGGCGCTCGCCGCGTGCGTCGAGGGTTGCCACGATGACGCCGGCATCGTGTTCCCGAGCGCGATCGCGCCGTACCACGTCCACATCGTGGTCATGGACCCGAAAAAGGACGAACACCACGCGGCCGCCCAATGCCTCGCCGACGAACTCGCCGACGCCGGCGCCGACGTGCTGATCGACGACCGACGCGAACGACCGGGTGTCAAGTTCAAGGACGCCGACCTCATCGGCCTGCCCGTTCGACTCACGATCGGCGACAAGGCCCTCGCGGAGGGTTCGGTGGAGTTCAAGCAGCGGACCGATGAAGGCAAAGGCGAGTGGGAGCCGCTCGAAACAGCCGCCCGGCGATGTCTCGACGCTCTGAATGCCTGACCGGTGTCCGCCTCCGACCCGACGATCATGGCGATTCCGGCCCCATGGGCCCCGGAGCGGCTCTAGAGCTGCGCCCTGTTATACGTAACATGTATTATCGGACCTTGTGAATCACGGCCCGCCCCCGGGATGTTCGGCTAACGGGAGTGAGGTGCGGCAAGAAGGTGCTTACGCCTCGGGCAGGCTGCTACCAGCGAGCTTCCGTCGGTCCGCGGTGTACCTTCCGGTTCCCCGGCTGATCAACAACGCGTGCACCGGCGCTGTCGTCTTTGTCACCGCTCTGTACAAAGTTACGGGTGCTGTAGCGGCCTTGAGCATCGCTTTACGCGTCTGTTGTGTCGCATCCGCCGCCCGAGTCTCAGCCGTCGCATCAAGCGACAGCACGCGGCAAGCGGACGACGCGAGGACCGCACACCATGAAGCTCAAGTTCACCGAAAAAGCAAACCGCAAGACGTACAAGATCACCGCCAAAACCCTCACCGAAGCGTTCGAGCAACTCGAGAAGCACCGCGCCAAAACCGGCGGCTGGGGCCAGTTCAGTTGGAACTGGAAGAGCTCGGTCAAGGGCAAGCCCAAGGCGCCGCCGACCGAACTCGGGATCCAGGTCGACTGGACCATCGAGCTGCCCGAGTGGCAAGGCGTGAGCAAACAGCCGAAGGTCTGCGAAGTCGCCTGGAAGGTCATGCTCAAGGCCCTGGCCGCGCACGAAGAAGAGCACCTCGAACTGATGCGCAAGAGCATCAAACAGCTCGAGAAGGACTTGAAGAAGAACCCGCCGCAAACGCAGAAAGACGCCCTCGCGGCCGCGGACGACTGGGCCGACGCGCACAGCAAGGGACAGAAGAAGTTCGACGAGAAGTCCGACCACGGCCAGAAAGACGGCGTGCAACTCGACCTCACCGAAGAGGTCTGCGCCGCGTAAACGAGCCAACAAGCTCCCACCACCAACCCGCTTCCACCATGCAAAGCCGTGTCGCCCTGTGCGATGCGGCTTTGTTGTTCCATCCGCCCCATCGATTTTAGGCCATTCACCGGTTTTTCGCAGAACGAAAAAACTCCCTGTTGGTGTTGATGGGGCCCTCAACCGGCGGCACGCGTCTCGGGTGGGCCAAGTCTGGTCCGCATCGTTCACACAACTGATTGCACGAATCACAGAACGAACCGAGCACCCGGAATGCCGGGAGCGCGGCGGTCGCCGGTCGCGATCTCGCCGCCTCTCCGGGAGAGGAATCGTCATGCACCGCGCACGCCGCACGTCACGCTTTACATCGTTGCTGAAGACCGCCCTGGCCGTCTCCGTACTGACCGCCTCGGCTTCGGCCCAGGTCATCTCGCGACAGACCACCACCACTACGGTCTACACGCCCATCACCGGTGGGCAGTGGTTCAACACCGCCGTCAACGCACCTGTCACGATTCTCAACCAGAACCAGATCGGTGTCTGGCAACGCGGCGTGCAATACCGCATCACGCAGACCGAACGCATCATCCGTTCGCGCTACAGCTCGTACTACAACTGGTTCATCGCCTCGGGCGCCCGCCCGCTCAGCGACACGACTCAGCCCGGCCCGCTCAACAACACGACGGTCTGGATCACACAAACGGTGCTGTGCACCTCGTCCGACGCGCCCCCCGCCGCCCTGCCCGCCGCGTTTCAGCGCCGATGGATTAGCAAGGTCGTGGAGCGCGCGCTCCGAGGCGGCGAGGTCGAACTGACCGATGCCGCCGGCGGCGCCCACATCGCCTTCGCGCTGGCCGGCGAGGCGACCGAACTGCCCGAGTTCGATCCGATGTCCGATACGTTCGAGTCGATCTGCGGCATCTTGTCGCCCGGATACGACGCCGCCGCGATGGCCTTCGATGCCGCGGCGATGGAGTTCGCGGCGCTGCCCGACGCGCCCGACGGCCTTGAGGTGGACTTCTCGATGCACTACTCCGGGCTGGCCGGCGCGTTCGGCGCCACGGCGGGCGCGCTCGGCGACGTGCCGGGCGGCGTGCCCCTGCTCGATCCCCTGCCGCTCGATGAACTCGCCTTCCAGCTCGCCGCGATGGCCGATCTCTTCGACGCCGCAGGTTTGACGGACTACGCGGACGCCCGCGTGCATCTGGACGCCGCCTCCGCCGCCGCCCTGGAAGCCGCGACCCTGATCGCGACCGACCTGTACAGCCCGATCGATCCGCGAGTGATCGAACGGACGCTCTTCCTGGGCGCACTCGCCGAGATCAGCGAGCACCTGCGGGCGTTCGGCGACGCACTCGCCGCGTCGACGACCGACGTCTGCCTCGCCGACCTGACGACCTCCGGCCTGTGTGCCGCGGGCTCGCCGGACGGCGTCGTCGATCTCAGCGACTTCTCCTGCTTCCTGTCCGAGTGGGCCTCGGATTCGCCCATGGCCGATGTCTCGGTGACCGGCCTCTGCACCCCGGGCAACACGGACGACGTGGTCGACCTCTCCGACTTCAGTTGCTACCTCAGCCTGTGGGCGACTGGCTGCCCGTAACGGCGCCGCGAGTCCAACCGAAGGTGTCCGATCCAATCCGCCGCCGCCCCACAACCCCGGGGCGGCGGCGTTTGCGCGCTTCGAGGTACATTGCCCCGATGCCTCCACGCGATGCCCCACTCTCCGACGGCCCCCGAGCCGTCCGCCTGTCTCGCCTGCCGCTATCCGTTGCCGAAGTCGAATCGGTCGCCCGACGATGGACGCCCGTGGAACTCACCGAGAGTGCGCTCGCGGCGCTGGCGACCGGACGAAGCCGACTCGAAGCCCGCCTCGGCGATCAACGCCCCCACTACGGCGTCAACACCGGCTTTGGCTCCCTCGCACGGCAACGCGTGGAGCATCAGGACCTGCTCGATCTGCAACGCAACCTTGTGCGCTCACACGCCGCGGGTGTCGGCGAGCCGCTGCGAACAGAGGTCGTGCGGGCGAGCATGCTTCTTCTGGCCGCGTCGCTTTGCCGCGGCCGATCGGGCGTCCGGGCTGCCGTCCCGCAGCAACTCGCGCGCCTGCTCAATGAGGGGCTGACACCGATCGTGCCTGAGATCGGTTCCGTCGGCGCCTCGGGTGATCTGGCGCCGCTCGCGCACATCGCGTTGACACTCATCGGCGAAGGCGAAGTTACCACACGCGCCGGTCAACGCATGCCGACGGCCGAAGCGCTCGCACAGATCAGCCTGCCGCCCGTCACGCTCGAATCGAAAGAGGGCCTCGCGCTCATCAACGGCACCCACCTGATGGCGGCCGAAGGCGCGCTTCTGTGCGCGGACTTCGATCGAGTGTTCGACGCCGCGATCACCGCAGCCGCTATGTCGATCGAGGCCTACCGCGGCACCGACGGCCCGCTCGACCCGCGTGCGCACGAGGTGCGCGGGCACGCCGGCGGGCGACGCGTCGCAAGCCTGCTCCGTGCGAGGCTGCACGGCTCGGAGATACTCAGCTCCCACAAGCAAGGCGACCCGCGCGTGCAAGACCCCTACTCACTCCGCTGCGTGCCCTATGTGCTCGGCGCCGCGTGGGATCTTTCCCGTGATGTGCATCGCAGTGTGCGCCGCGAACTCTCCGCGGTGACCGATAACCCGCTGGTGTTTGAGTCATCGACAGAGACGGAATCCGAGATCGTCTCCGCGGGCAACTTTCACGGCATGCCGATCGCGCTTCCGCTCGACACACTCGCGCTGGCGATCGCGCACGTTGCGGGCATGTCCGAGCGGCGGACGTACCTCCTGCTCGCGGCTCAAGACCCCGAATCGAAGCTCAGCCCGTACCTGACGCCCAAACCGGGTGTGCAAAGCGGGCTGATGATCGCCCAGTACACGGCCGCCGCGTGCTGCAACGAGATCGTGCAGCTCGCTTCGCCGGCATCGGTCATCAATCTTTCCACCTGCGCAGGCGTAGAGGATTACAACTCATTCGGGCCACGATCGGCCGCGAAAGCCCGGCGTGCACTCAGTCTGACCGAACGGGTCGTCGCGATCGAACTGCTGTGCGCTGCGCAGGGTATCGACACCCACCGGCCGTTACGCACCGGGGCGCCGCTCGAGCGTGCGCACACGCTGATTCGTGCTCGCTCGCCGCGGCTGGAAGACGACCGCTCCATCTCGGCCGATATCGAAGAGATCGCCGAACTGGTCCGCTCGGGTGATCTGAGCGGCTCCGACGCCGACGGATGATCGGATGGAATGCTTGTCGCGGGCCGAAACCCGAGTTAGTGTGCGCACGGCGGCAGTTTCTTTGTCGCCAGGGCGCCACGGGGCCGATGCAATCCCGAGGAGGCCGTAGGGATGTCGAAGACGATCAAACGCCGTCGGAGCCGGACCGCCAAAGGGTCCACCCGTTCATCGCAGAAGGTCCGCCGGATCCGCGCGCCGCGCGGCACGACGATGACCTGCAAGAGCTGGGCCGCCGAGGCCGCGCTCCGCATGCTGATGAACAACCTCGACCCCGAGGTCGCCGAGGCGCCCGCCAAGCTCGTGGTGTACGGCGGCCGCGGACAGGCCGCACGAGATTGGGCTTCCTTCGATGCGATCATCGCCACGCTCCGGCGACTCGAGCCCGATGAAACGCTGCTTGTGCAGTCCGGCAAGCCGGTCGGCGTCGTGCGCACGCACGAGGACGCGCCGCGCGTGCTCATCGCGAACTCGAACCTCGTGCCCCACTGGGCGACGCAGGAGCACTTCGACGACCTGGCCCGGAAGGGCCTGATGATGTTCGGCCAGATGACCGCGGGCTCGTGGATCTACATCGGCACGCAGGGCATTTTGCAGGGCACCCACGAAACGTTCGCCGAGTGCGGGCGACGCAAGTTTGGCGGCGACTTGGCGGGCCGGCTGTGCGTCACCGCGGGTTGCGGCGGCATGGGCGGCGCCCAGCCGCTCGCGGTCACGCTCGCCGGGGGGACGTGCCTCATCGCCGACGTGGACTACGCCCACCTCGAACGCCGACGCGACGACCGGTACCTCGACGAGATCGAGCCCGATGTGGACACGGCGATCGACCGCGTGCTGGAACTCACCGCCGCCAAGCGCGCCGTGTCGGTCGGCGTGCACTGCAACGCCGTGGAACTGCTCGAGCGACTGCTGGAACGCGGCATCACGCCGGACGTGGTGACCGACCAGACCAGTGCGCACGATCCGCTCGACGGCTACGTGCCGATCGAGTGCTGCCTCGAAGAAGCCGAGATCATGCGTCGGACCGAACCCGAGCACTACGTCGAGTTGTCGCTCGCAACGATGGAACGGCATGTGCGCGCGATGGTCGCGTTGCAGGAACAAGGCGCCGACACATTCGACTACGGCAACAACATCCGCCAGCGTGCGCTCGATCAGGGCTACGAAGACGCCTTCGCCTTCCCGGGCTTCGTGCCAGCGTACATCCGGCCGCAGTTCTGCGAAGGCCGCGGGCCGTTCCGGTGGGTCGCGCTCTCGGGTGATCCGATCGATATCTACCGCACCGACCGGGCCCTGCTCGAACTCTTCCCGTCGCACGAGGGGCTGCGCAAGTGGATCCTGGGCTGCCACGCCAACCCGGAAGCGCTGCTCGCGGGGGACTTCGAATCGTGCCGACCCGCGTTCGGATTCCAGGGCCTGCCCTCGCGCATCTGCTGGCTGGGCTACGGCGAGCGGGACCGTGCGGGGCTGCTGTTCAACGAGATGGTCGCCAGCGGCGAAGTCTCGGCGCCGATCGTCATCGGGCGCGATCACCTGGATTGCGGCTCGGTCGCGTCGCCGAACCGCGAGACCGAGGGCATGCTCGACGGCACCGACGCGGTCTCGGACTGGGCCATCCTCAACGCGCTCGTGAACACCGCTTCGGGCGCCTCGTGGGTTTCGTTCCACCACGGCGGCGGCGTCGGCATCGGCTTCAGCCAGCACGCCGGGCAGGTGACCGTTGCGGACGGTACCGAAGCCGCGGCGGCACGGATTGAACGCGTCCTGCAGAACGATCCGGCGATGGGCGTCTTCCGCCACGCGGACGCGGGGTACGACGAGGCCCGCGACTGCGCCGAGGAGCGCGGCGTCGACGTACCGATGCGGGGCTGGTGAACCGAAGGGGTCGGGCGTCGCGGTAGACTGGCGGCATGCTCCCCCACTGCGATCCTTCCAAGTCTCCAGGCCCGGCCGCGAACGGGCGGTTCGCCTCGCGCCTGACGGACACCATCACCGCCGACACTCGCGTCTGCCTGATCGGCGTACCGGACGAGACCGGCGTCGGATTAAACCATGGGCGGCCCGGGGCGAGCGAGGGACCGAACGCCTTTCGGGAGGCGCTGGCTCGGTACGGGGCCGCGGAACCGGCGGGCTGGTCTTGGCCGGGCGTTTGCGACGCGGGGAACGTGCGGCTTGGGGGCTCGCTCCCGGAAACACACGAACGGGTTACCGAAGCCGTGCGCGCGGCTGCGGACGCGGGGACAATGCCGGTGGTCATCGGAGGCGGGCACGACCTGACCTTCCCCTGCGTGCGCGCGCTCGCATCAGCTGACGACCCGCTCGCCGTCGTGTATTTCGACCAGCATCTCGACGTGCGCGAGGAAGAAGGCTCGGGCATGCCGTTCCGTCGCATCATCGAGGCGGGACTGGCATCTGCTCCCGATCGGCGGAGAGCGTGTGCAGGCCGAATTTGGCACAGACGGTGGCGGTGGCCACGCCGTGTTGGCCCGCGCCGGTTTCTGCGATGATGCGGGTTTTGCCCATGCGGCGCGCGAGCAGGATCTGACCCAGCACATTGTTGATCTTGTGCGCGCCGGTGTGATTGAGCTCATCGCGCTTGAGGTAGATCTTTGCCCCGCCCAGATGCTCGGTCAGCCCTTCGGCGAAGTAAAGCGGGCTCGGGCGGCCCACGTAATGCGTCCAGAGATCCTGCATCTCGTCCCAGAAGCTCTGGTCGGTTTTGGCGTGTTCGTACTGCGCCTCCAACTCCAGAATGAGGGGCATCAGGGTTTCGGACACGAACCGCCCGCCGAACTGCCCGAACCGGCCCTTTTCGTCCGGCCCGTTCATGAAGGAGTTGAAAAGATCATCCATCGCGCGTCATCCCATCTTGGTCAGAGGTTGAATATGGGACGGATGCGAGATTTTCCAGTGCAAAGCGGCGCGGCAAAGTCGCCGGTCATCGCTCCCTTACGGGCGCGCCTCGCAAGTCACTGCAGGGCACGCCAGGGTTTTGGCATCAGCACGTAGCGGTCGTTGATGTAGATGAGCCCGTCAAAGGCCATGCCGGAGCGTTCGCCGGGGGCCACGAATTTGAAACGGAAGATGGGATAGCTGCCCTGCATCATGCCGCGCACATCTTTGTAGCCCCCGGGAAAATCCGCAAGCCCGGGTGAG
>JBCBZM010000097.1:0-11530 GCA_039815345.1 Planctomycetota bacterium
CTTCACTTTAGAAGACATACTAGGCTTTGTGTAAACTTCACTTTCCCGCCATTTGACGCCTGCCTCTCCCGTTCACTCCCCCCCCACACTGGTGAGTTCCCAACTCAGCGGGCGTGCTAAATTGGAGGTCAACGTTCGGCATGCCCTCTGCTGGGGTCAGAGGTCGGCCCTTTTATGACTATTGACACTTTGCCCTGCCTGGGAGGTGAGAGAGAGAGGCCTGACGTTGTCGGGGTCGCGATCAGGATCGCGGCCAGCAGCGTCCCGCCGAGCACGGCCAACCCGATCGGGCTGAGCCGGCGGGCCACGGCGTAATACGCCGCCAGGCCCACGGCCGTGAAGGCGAGGCCTTCTTTGAACTGCGTCGCCAGCGCGCTGAAGTAGCCGATCGCCGAGGTAGCGGCCGACAGCAGCGAGAGCCCCAGCGTGACCCCGATCACCAGGAAGATCGCCGAGGGCGTGGGCATGATGTTCAGCGAGGGCAGCCGATCGATCGCCGTCGCTTGCGAGCCGATCAGGTTGGAGAGCATGAAGATGATGAGGAAGGTGGGCGCGAGCAGCGCGAGCATCGTCATCGCGTTCTCGCTGGGCGAGAGGAAGTCGATGGTCATGTACCCGCCGATGCCGTAGAAGAGCGAGAAGCCCAGCAGGAACAGGTTCCGCCACGACGCCACGTCATAGCGTCGGCCCAACAGGCTTATCAGGCAGATCAGCATGACCATCGCGACGGTCAGCAGGCAGGACATCTTGTAGAGAAAGATCATCGGAGGCCGGCCTCGGGGTTGGACTGTCCGCTCAGATTCCTAACAAATCTGGACGCGGCAACATCCGGTTACGAGGCAACGGTGCCTTGAGATCGCGGCGCCGGCCACAAATCCGTCAAAGTAAAAACAGGAAACTCGCTGGCCGATTTTCGGACCCGGGCGGGGGCTCGAACCCCGACGCCCGTCCGACAATGCCTCAATCGCCGCTCAGTCCCCGCTCAGTCCCTCATACAACCCCACGGCCCGCTCGGCGATCTTCGGCCAGGTGTACCGCTGCTCCACCAATCGACGCCCGGCTTCTCCCTTCGCGCGGGCCTTGGGCTCGTCGGTGAGGAGGGTCTTGAGCGCCTCGGCCAGCGGCGGCGCCTCGCGCGGCGTCACGAAGCCCGCGCCCTCGGTCGCGACATCGGGAAAGAAGCACGTGTCCGAGATTGCGACCGGCAGGCCGCAGGCCAACGCCTCGCAGATCGCCATGCTGAAGCCCTCGTGCTCGCTGGGCAGCGCGAAGCAGCGGGCGTCTCGGAGGGCCGCGTATTTATCGGACCCCCACTGCGGGCCGACGAAATGCACCCGGTCCGCGACGCCGTGGTCCCGGGCGGCCTGCTCGGCGTCGCCCTGGGCGCCGGCGTCGGGCCCGGCGATGACGAGCCGGGCGGGCGCCGAGTCGCGGATCGCCGACGCGAAGGCTTCGACCAGAATCGGGAGGCCCTTGACCGGGTGCAGCCGGCTCAGGAAGACGACATACGGCTCGCCATTGAGTTCGGGGTGCTTGGCGTAGAAGGCGCCGGGCTCGGGCAGCGGGTCAATCTCATCGAGGAAGACGCCGTTGGGGATGACCTCGACCGGGGTCTCGGCGCCGAGGCCGCGGATGAAACCCCGCGTGCAGTCCTGCTCGTACGCACTCAGAGCATGGAACATGGACGCGGCTTTGAGCATCGCGTTGTAGGCGAGGGTGAGCGCGAGCTTCTTCTTGAGCGGCTTTTCGCTGAGGGCCCATTCGTCGAGCATGCCGTGGGGCGCGACGACGCCGGGCACGCCGGCTCGGCGGGCGATCATGACGGACGCTCGGAGGATCGGGTCCCACACGCCGTGGGCGTGCACCACGTCGAGTTGCTCGATCAGGGCCTGCAATCGGGCGTTGGCCCGCCGGGTGAGGGTGCGTTCGACCCGGCCTCCGGGTTCCTGGGCTTCGATGATCAGCGCGTCTCCGCCGGGCATGCCGTGGAGCATGGCGTCGATGCGTTCCTGATCGCCGGGCTTGGCGTAGCAGAGCAGGCGGACCTCATGACCCGCGGCGGCCTGGGCGGCGGCGAGGCGGCTGGCGACGACCGGGGGCCCGCCCGAGGCCGGGTCGAGATCGGTGATGACGTGGCAGATGCGCATGCGCGCGGATGGTACACGCCCGGGACGGATCCGAGCCGAGCGGAGACAGCCGGTCCGTATGATCGCATCATGGACACGCCAGCCGAGGCCGCACAATCCTCTCGACCCAATGCCCCGCTCTACCAACGCCTCGACCTCACCGCGGCCTACCCGTATCCCAAAGCCTGGTACGCCCGCCGCCTGCTCTGGTCGCTTGTCGAAACGCTGCTCGTCAAGCACACGCCCGCCCGGCTGCCCGGCTGGCGGCGGTTCTGGCTCCGGCGTTTCGGCGCCGTGATTCCGGACTCGGCCAATATTCGGCCTCGGGTCTCCATCAAGCACCCGTGGATCTTCGAGATGGGCGAGCACAGCGCGATCGCCGAGGACACGGAGATCTACAACCTCGGGCCGGTCACGATCGGCGAGCACAGCGTCATCAGCCAGGGGAGCTACGTCTGCGCCGGGACGCACGACTACACCGACCGGGCGCTCCCGCTGGTTCGGCCTTCCATCACGATCGGGCGGGGGGTGTGGATCTGTGCGCACGCGTTCATCGGGCCGGGCGTGACCGTGGCCGATAACGCGATCGTGGGCGCACGGGCGGTGGTGACTCGGGACGTGCCGGAAGCGAAGATCGTGGCGGGCAACCCGGCCAAGGTCGTCCGCGATCGCCCGCCGCCGAAAGGGATGGACCAGGCGAGCCCCGCCGACTCAAGCGGACCGGCCGGAGCGCCGACGAACCCGCACGGTGCAGGGGCGTAAGGGCGGCGATGCTGAACTCAACCCATATCGAACGCTTCCGCCCGCACATCGAAGGCCACAAGGCCCTGGTGACCGGCGGCGCGGGATTCATCGGCTCGCACCTCGCCCACGCGCTGGCGCATCTGGGCGCCCGGGTCACGGTGCTGGACGACCTTTCCGGTGGCCACACACAGAACCTGCCCAAGGGCGCCGAGCTGATCGAAGCCTCGATCCTCGACTCCGGCGCGCTGGGCAAGGCGGTCGACGGCGCCAAGCTCGTCTTCCATCAGGCGGCGATGGTCTCCGTGCCCGAGAGCGTGGACAAACCCGAGGGCTGCTGCGAGGTCAACGTCGTGGGCTGCCAGCGCGTGCTGGACGCCGCGAAACGCGCGGGCGCCGAGCGCCTGTGTTTCGCCGCCTCGGCCGCGGCCTACGGCGACACGCCCACCCTGCCCAGCCGCGAGGACCACGCGCCGGATGTCTACAGCCCGTACGCGGCGAGCAAGGTCGCGGGCGAGCTGCTGTGCGCGACCTATGCGCGCAACTTCGACCTGTGCGCGGTCGCGCTGCGGTACTTCAACATCTTCGGCCCGCGGCAGGACCCGAACTCGCCGTACGCGGCCGTGATCTCGGCGTTTGCCAAGCGCCTGCTCAAGGGCAAACAGCCTTCGATCTTCGGCGACGGCAAACAGACACGCGACTTCACCTATGTGGACAACGTCGTGCTCGCCAACCTGCTCGCGGCGACGGCGCCCGCCGAGCGCGTCGCGGGCAAGACCATCAACATCGGCACGGGCGAGCGGTCGGACCTGCTCAGCGTGCTCGGCGCCTTGAATGCGGCGATGGACGAGCCCGTGCCGGGCGAGCCGGAGTTCGGCCCGCCGCGAGCGGGCGACGTGCGGGATTCGGTGGCAGACATCTCCCGCGCCCGCGAGTTGCTGGGCTACGAGCCCATCGTCGGACTGACCGAGGGGCTGGCGTCGACGATGCACTGGGCGAAATCAAGTTCTCACTTCGCGTAATCCCCAACCGCTACCATCCGAGCCCTCATGCCGCCGTCCGACACCTCTCCATCCCGACCGCCGAGCGTGCTCGTTCTGACCAAGAACGAGGAGATCAACATCGAGCGCTGTCTCGACGCGCTCGCGTTCAGCGATGACGTCGTGGTGCTCGACTCGGGCTCGACGGACCGGACGATCGGGCTGGCCGAAGGTCGGCCGAACGTGCGTGTGATCCATCGCGCGTTCGACACCGAGTACAAGCAGCGGAACTACGGGCTGCACGACATCGACTACAAGAACCCGTGGCTGTACATCTGCGACGCCGACGAGCGCGTCACCGATGAGCTGCGCGACGAGCTGCTGCGTGTGACCAACGACGCCTCGCTCGGCCACGTCGCGTACCGGCTGCGGTACAAGAACTATTTCATGGGCCGATGGATCCGCCGATCCAGCGGCTGGCCGGTCTGGATCATCCGCCTCGTGCAGCCCGAGAAGGTCGTGTACGAGCAGCGCGAGACCAACGTGCACCCGATGGTGGACGGGACCACGGGCGAGCTCGACGGGCAGTTCGCGCACTACAGCTTTAACGCGGGCCTGGTCCGTTGGTTCAGCAAGCACAACTTCTACAGCGACCGCGAGGCGGAAGAAGCGGCCAAGGTGCGCGGCAAGGGCCTGCCGCCCTTCAGCGACCTGACCCGCGGCGACCCGATCGCGCGGCGGCGGGCGCTCAAGAACCTGAGCTTCTTCCTGATCGGCCGGCCGCTGTGGCGGTTCTTGTACAGCTACGTCTGGGGCCGCGGCTTCATGGACGGCCGCGCGGGGTTCCAGTACTGCTGCATGGTCTCGATGTACGAGTACTGGATCGAGCTGAAAACACGCGAGATCCGGGCGCGGTGGGAAGACAAAACGCTCGAGCTGGGACGCGAGTGGATGGCAAAGGAATACGCAAAGGGAGGCGGCCGGTGATGGACCGACCCCCGCGCCAGCCCGCGCCCATGCCCGAGGGCTACGACCCCGCCGACGCGGGCCGATTCCTGGAGGACGGCCCGAAGATCGACGTGATGATCCCGACGCTGAACGAGGCGCACCACATCGCCGAAGCCGTGGCCAACGCCGCGATGATCGGCCGGGTGCACGTGCTGGACTCATTTTCCACGGACGGCACGCAGGAGCTGGCCCGCGAGGCGGGCGCGACGGTCGTGGAGCACGTGTTCGAGAACTACAGCCGCCAGAAGAACTGGGGATTGAACAACCTGCCCATGGAGGGCGAGTGGGTCTTCATTCTGGACGCCGACGAGCGCGTGACGCCGAGGCTGGCCGAGGAACTCATCCGCGTGGGCCGATCCGGGGCGCCCGAAGCCGGCTACTTCGTCAACCGCATCAACCTCATGATGGGCCGACCGATCCGCTTCGGCGGGCTGTACCCGTCATGGAACCTGCGCTTCTTTAAGCGAGGCCAGGCCCGGTACGAAGACCGCAAAGTGCACGAGCACATGTTCTGCGACGGCCCGACCGCGCACCTGCCCCGGCGCGCGCGCATGCTCCACATCCGGCTGGAGACCATGAGCGACTACGTGCAAAAGCACGTCAAGTACGCCGACATGGAGAGCGACGAGTGGGTGCGCCTGGCGCTCAACCCGGATCAATGGAAGCGCGAGGTCGAGCAGTTCCCGCCGGCGCAGCGCATGCGTCTGTGGCTACGCCGACGCGTCACCCCGGGCCTGCCCTTCCGCCCGGCGATCCGATTCCTCTACATGTATCTCGTGCAGGGCGGCTTCCTCGACGGCCGCGCGGGCTACCACCTGGCGATGCTGATGGCCGACTACGAGTACATGATCTCGCTGCTGTTCAAAGAGAAACTCGAGCGTGCCCGGCGGGAAGCCAAGGGCCAGTCGGCGGTGGACTAACGGCAGCCCCGCGCCCAATGGGCGAGGTAGCACGACAAGTCCGAAAGATCGACGCCGTCGCCCGAGGCCTGCGCTGGTGCACACCGCCCGGCGTTGGTGATATCAGCGACCGGCGACGCGGCCGACCACGCGGACAGATAACAGGAGAAATCCGCGACGAGAACGAGTCCGTCACGCTCACCCGGCACGCAGTCGTCGCGCGACGCAAAGTCGGCGATGCACACGGGCGCCGGCGGTAGTGCCACGCGCCAGATCACGTGCGTGTCGTCCGGCTTTCGGGCGAGGCCCACGAGCACGCGGCCGTCGTCGGAAAGCGCGAGCGCTTCCCCGAAACCATCAAACTGCCATCCGGCGATCAGATCGGCTTGATCGCCGAGCAGATCATGGAGCGGCAGGACATCGCCGTTGGGAAACGACACGAACGGTTGAATCTGACTGACACTGGGATTGTCTGGCTCCTCGAAGTCGGCCCAGCCGACGATGACCGAGCCGTCGTGCGAGACATCGAGCGCGACACGCAGCCGAAGACGTGGGTCGCGCTCATGGATCCAGACAAACCCGTTCCGCTCGGTCCAGAAATAGGGGTATCCGAACCCGGAACCACCCACCACAGTGGTCCCATCGGCCGAAATGGCCAAAGCCGGGGCGTCCCAGGGAGTGACCGGCCGTGGCTCGGGATCGGGAGGCCCCCCTTCGTCCAGAAAGAAGTAGCCGGTCTCTTCTGACCAGATCGCCGGACGAAAGGACAGACCCCGCCATCGATCACTCAGGTTCATGAGGATGCGCGAGCCATCGGACGAGGCGCCCTCCATCTCGAAGTAGGGGTACCCTGGCGCGAGGGGGATCGTGCGCACCGTGCCGTCGGCCAGCCATTGGAGCGGTTGGATGCCGTCGAAGTCTCGTGTGTTCGCGTAGTAGTACCCGGTCGCGATCTGGCCATCTTGACTGAGCGCGGTGATCGCAGCGTCGACGTACGGCTCGGGCGCTTCGAGGACCGACCCAAAGCCACCATCCGGTTCCCAGAGTGACGAGACGATTCGGTCGTCGACATCGTCGGGATCGTCCACCGAAGCGATCGTGGCGACAAGGCTGCCATCTCCGGATACGGCAAAGAAGCCGGAGTCGATGACAAAGAACGACGGATCGTCGAAGCCGTGTCGAGTCGGCGCGGCCGGCGGCGCCCAATGGATCGCAGAAGCCTTATCACGGTGCCGCAGGTACGCGACGATGACATCGCCCTGCGCAGAGACGCTGATGTTCCCAGTAAAGTCCGTGTCTGTTTCCTCGAGCGCGTGATACTCGAACGCCTGACCGAATGCGGCCGACGTGCACGCCGCGAGAGTGATCGATAACAGGTGGTTCATGCGGGCCTCCTGCGTTGCTATCGGCCACGCCGCGGGCCCGGCTTGGCGCCGTGGCCCGATTTCATCCAAACCGAATCAAGCAGGCAGCCCGCGACCGTCCGATCGGCGAACGCGCTGCCAATCCAAGGTCGACGCTTACCGATCCCCGCCCGGATTGACCGGGAGTTTGTGCTGGGCCGCGGACCATCGGCAGTAGGCCGAGCCCGAGCCGCCTTGCTGGGCTTGGCAGTCTTCGGACACATCGCAGTCGGCGTCGCTGCAGTCCTTCTTGTTCTTGGCGGTGCCGAAGCAGTTGCACTTGGCGGCGATGACGATCGTGCCCTGCATGACCACGGCCCGCGTGACCTCGGCGCCGGGCGCGTCGATCTGAACCATGAGCAGATCCCCCGAGTCCACATCCACAAGGCCGGTGATCGCGGGGGCGCCGAATCGGTCGAAGGCGCCGGCGAAGCGCGGGCGGCCGTCGGCGCCGGCGGAGGTTTGGAGGTCGTCGATCCACAGGCCGTCGGCGAGCAGACCGAACGCGCGGTCGCGCTCGAACCAGACCAACTCGTACGACCGGCCGCCCAGTGTGTCGGCGTAGACGAGCAAGCCGTTGCGGTCGAGGGCGGACCAGACACGGGCGGCCGAGCCGGCACGCAGCGTCGGTTCGGTCTCGATGGACTCGGGCGCGCGGAACGATGACCAGTAGGACTGGGCCGCGTCCGTGGGGCGCAGGTCGACCACGTGGTCAAACACCCGGTCGGCCATCTGGCCGAGTGCGGGCGCCGAAACGGCTGCGAGTGTGCTGAGCGCGGCGAACACGGAGACGGCGGCACTTGGAACGAGCGATCGCATGAGAGACTCCCTGGTGCAGCCCACCCAGTCTTACCCCTACCCAGCTCTTCCGCGGCGCGCACGCCACGGCAGACAATCCAACACGAGTCGCATCTTGTAAGACGCGGCACGCCGGGGTCGCTCTCATGGGCCCAAGGGGGCCGTCTCCTCGATCTCTCGCTCCTCTCGTTGCGGGCTTGCGATAGACGCGGGTCTCCGGTCCGCGGCCATCGGGATGTCGGGCTGCCCGCCCGTCACTGCACGCCCCGTACTGCACGGCGCGCCCGCTCAGTCCAACTGCACGAGCCCCGCGGCGGGCTTGGCGGTTTCCATGGCCTCCACGGTTGCCCACTGAAGGCCCGAATCGCGATCGAGGTCGATGCGCCACCTCGGGGATTCGCAGGCTTCGTTGAACGCGAGAATGTCGTATCGGCGTGTGCGGTGGATCTCGCCCCACGCGCCGCTCTGCACGCCGTCGAACCCGATCGGCAGCAGGCGTTGCCGGCAGAGGTAGAGCGTCTCGACGAACGCTTCCTCGTCGCCCGTGTCGGGGTCGGCAAAGCGTCGCGCGCTGACGACGCGCAGACAGTCGATGCCCTGGAACTCGTCCTCGGTGATCGACTCGGCCCGCGCGATCTTGCGCGTCAGGGCCGATGTCATATGCGTGCCTTCGTCGCCGACCCAGGTCGAGAGCAGCGAGCCGTAGAGGCAGCCGTCGCCCGTGGTGAGATAGATGTTCTTGGCGCCGTGGGGCGTGGGCGCGGCGTACTCGAAGATCGGGGTATCGACGGAACGGTTATCGCCGAAGCTGAACTCGGCGTGATGCTCTTGCACGCGCTGTCCGTCGAATGCGACGGACGAGACGAGCGCGCCGTCGTCGCCGTAGACGTCGCTGCGGATGCGCTTGGGCGCCATGTCGGTGTGCACGCGGACGGAACGCTTCACGATGGCATCGGGCATGCCGGATCGCACGCTGCGTGATCGCTGCTCGATCGTCACGCGCATCTTGAGCCGTTGGGTCGATGCCATCGACGCGGCGAAGCGCTTCGAGAGCTGCGCGGGCTGCCATGTCTTGGTCATCTTGCCCGCGGCGGCCGATGACCCACCAGAGGCGCCGGGCCCGCCGAACGCGTTCGGCACTGAGAGAGGGCCGCCAAGGAAGCAGAGACTCAAGGCCACCAACGCACCGACCGACCAACGGGCGAGTCGCCCGAACCGCGGGCATGCATCGCGGCTTGCGGTCGTGCCTCCGGATCCGTTCTCTGTGAGGAACGTCCGCGGGCACGTCGGCAGTTGTGTGTTCATCGGACTCTCATCGGTGAATACCCGCCCCGACTCAATTTGACGGCCGAATCCGTGGCCCGATCCGCGGACGGTACCCGGACCCTCGCCCGTCCGCAAGAAACGGGCAACCGGCCCAAACCGACCACGGGAGACGCGCTCCGCGTCCCGAGCCGCCCTCAACGCATGACCGCACTCATGAGATCGGACGGAAGCTCCCAGTATCAACAACTTGTGTTGTCGGCCAAGAGTTACCTTCCTGCATCGCACGCCTCGTGACAAACTCTTTGTTTTGATCACCCCAACTCGGCGCACGGCACGGGTTACCCCCCAGGACGCCCCTGGGGCGTATACCCCTTGAGCGATCGCGGCTTCAGCGGCTTGGCGGGCGTGCCGGCACAGACGTGCCACGCGGGGAGATCGCCGAAGACGCTGGAGCGGGCCCCGACGACGACGCCGTCGGGGATGGTTACGCCCGGCGCCACGAAGACATCGGCCGCGACCCAGACGCGCTCGCCGATCGTGATCGGCAGGGGGACGAGCGGGTGATCGGCTTGCTCGAAGTCGTGCGTGGCGCCGCAGAGGTAGCTGTACTGGCTGACCGTCGAATGGGCGCCGATGCGAATGGTGCGCACGCAGTAGCAGTCCACGTCGTCGGCGAGGCAACTGAACTCGGCCATCTCCAGGCTCCACGGCGCCCAGACGCGCGCCCGCGGATACACCCGCGCCGTGCGCGCAAGCTTGGCGCCGAACAACCCCAGCAGCCACCGGCGCCACGCGTGCAAGGGCTTGGGCGACGGGCGGAACAGCAGCGTGTAGACCACGGCCCACAGCGCCCGGCCCGCGCGGTTCTTGAGCGCGTGCGGGCTGTCCTGCTCGGGCGGTCGATCCGGCTCCGGCGGAAGCTGCGTGTTAGTCATCGCGGCGCCTTCGGCCCCGCGACGCGTTCGAGCACTTCGGCCCACTGCGCACACAGCGTGTCCGCGTCGTACTGACCTTCGAGCGCGGCCCGGCCTTTGGCGCCCATCGTGCGCACGCGCTCGGGGTCGGCGGCGAGCGTGCGGATCGCTTCGGCCAGGCCTTCGCCGTCGCCCTCTTCGACCAACAGGCCGGCGCCGGTCTCATCGAGCACGCGCGCGATCTCGCTCGTCGGCCGGCCGATGTAGATGGAAGGCCGGCCCGCGGCGAGCACGCCGAACAGCTTCGACGGCACGATCGTGCCTTCCAGCCCGTTCTTGACACTGATGAGATGCACATCGGCCGCGGTGAGCGATTGGCCAAGGTCCTCGCGCGGGACGTACCCGTGCCACTCGGCGTTGGTGAGCTGCTTGGACTCAATGGCGTCAACGACTTTGCCTTTGAGCTTCCCGCCGCCCACGAAGACGAAGCGGATGCGATCGTCGTCCTTGAGGCGTTCGATCGCGTCGAGCATGGTGTCGGCGTCGTGCGCGAGGCCCAGGTTGCCCGAGTACATGACGACGAACTTGTCTTGGAGCGACCACTTCTCGCGGTAGACGCTCTGGCTCGGCTCGATGGGCGTGATGTCGGCGTGGTCGGCCCAGACGGGGATCAACTCGACCTTGTCGGCCGGGGCGCCGCGGTCGATGACGAGGTCGCGCATGCACCGGCCCAGCACCACGTCGGCGTCGGACCGGCGGAGCAGGAAGCGGTTGAACCACGCGCAGAACTTCGTGATGAGCCCGTTCGGCTTCATGACGGCGCAGGCGACGGGGACATCGGGGTAGACGTCCATGACCCAGTACACAGCCTTCGCTCCACGGAGCCACCGCGCGAGCACGCCGACAAACGCGATGAACGGCGGCGTGGTGAACCCGACGACGACCGTCGGCTTGCGGAGCGTGAGCACGGTCCACGTTGCGAGGAGGTAGAACAGGCCGAAGTCGGCGAGGCGCGCGGCGATGCCCTTCTTGCCGAAGACGTTGGAACCGACGCGGCGGATCTCGATGCCGTCGATGGTCTCGCGTTTGGGCAGCGTCGCGCCCTGCTGGCCGTAGATCGAGCGGGAGCAGACGGCCGTGACCTTCCAGCCCTTGGCGACGAGGTGGTCGGCGAGGTCTTTGGCCATCTGGGCCGTGGCGGCGACGTCGGGGTAGAAGGGCTGGTTGAGCAGGACAACGTGCATGGGGACTCCGAGAGGACGGAGAGGGTATCGGCGGTCGGCGGGAGAGAGTTGGCCAAACCAATCAGAACGAGCAGCTCGAGGATCGTGCCGATTGCGGCGAGCCCCGAAGCAAACGCGAAGCCATGCGTGCCCGTTTCGAGGTCCGCAATGC
>JBCBZM010000005.1:0-56629 GCA_039815345.1 Planctomycetota bacterium
CACTAACGATGTAGTCGTCGTTCGGTAACAACGCGTTACCCACCTGCCCATTGATCGTCACGGGACGCTCGTCCCATTCCCAGCCAACAAGGACGTCCGTCCCGCCCCCGATTAGATCCGCAGAATCCGGCACCGTATTCTCACGGAAGTTCCAGTCCATTGCTCCGCCAGAATCAGCCTCGGCGTCATTTTCACCGCCGGGAGCATCTACGTACCAGTACAGGCTCGTGACCTCCGTGATAAACGGCTGCGGCTCGAAGCCGTAGACATTGATGTAGCGGGACTGCGGCTCAGCCGTGCCAGAACCGACGTTGGGATCGTCAGGCGACTTTGGTCCGAACTCGTTGAGTCGGCTCAGCACGTCGTTCCAACGCGACCAATCCAGATCGAAGACTGCCATATCTGTCAAAGTCGCGTTCGCCGCTAGGTTGCTCAAGCCATTTGCCATGTCATTCAACCCGCTTTCACTGATAGCCAGCGTGAGCACGGTCGGGTCATTGTCAATGTCGTAGCTATCGAGCAGATTGGCCGTCAGATGCGCTGCGATGCGCATACCGAACTCAGCCGAGCGGTAGCCATAGTTCGCGTAGCGGAACTCGTCAAAGTCCATGTTGCTCGCGCCCGCCCAGACCTCCGGCTCTTCGGCCAGTGGAACGAGCGTTCGATAGATGCGAGAGAAAATCTGCTGCGCGGCAGGGACCTCGCCCGGACTCAAACCGTTCATCCGCTGCTCATCCACGAGCGCAAGCAGATCCGGCAGGCTGGCCGCCACGGCCTCGCTGTTGCGGCGCAGGTCCAACTCAAGCCGTGCGTTGTCCGGGTGCGCGCCATCGACCTCGAACGAACCGCCGGCGAGGCGCCGGGCGCCGCTGAGTGTGGTGAGCAGTCGGCGGATATCGGTAACGACCTGCGCCTGGTACGCGTCGTCGGCGACGCCGTCGGGAATCAGAGCGCCCGAGGCGTTCTCGACATCGACGCGGCGTTCGACATCGCGCGACCGATCGGCCCGCAACGGCGAGAACGGACGTCCATCTCGCGTGCCGGGCGCGACCGTGCCGTCGATCAGGTCGAACGGCACGCCGAGCACCCGCTCGAGCCGAGAAGTGATGTCGGGGTTGTTGGCGCCCCAGTACGTCAACAACTCGATCTGATCATCGACATCGAACGGTCGCGGCTGATCGAAGTTGGAACTCGCAGCCCCGCCCGCAACGACCGGGTCTTGACCGATCCGCGTGGACTCTTCGTACCACTCCGCCCGCCGGTCGGGGCCGTCGACCCGGCCCGCGTCGCCGCCGCCCTCGGGCAGCGTGATCGTGCCCTGGTTCAGGTCGGCGTCGGTCGGGTCGTCCGTGGTTGTTGCGCCGGCGGGGGCGCCCGTCCACTTGCCCGCGTCGCGACCGAACTCGACAATCGCTCGATTGGCCACCAGCGGCGCCACGGTCTCGTCGTAATCGCGGTAGTCATTGGCTGGCGTGGGCGAGTCGCCCGGAACCGCGGCCTGCGGAATCGCGGCGTAGGTCAACGGATTCGTTCCGGTGTTGTCGACGAACGTGCGACGCACGTCTTCCATCGCGAGCAGACGCAAGCGGTCCACGTCCGCCGGCGATGCGCCGATCGGGGCGTTGAGCACGTCGAAGTCACCGCTCAGTGTGCCGCCCGGTTGAGCGACGTTTGTCAGGTCCGTTGCGATGTTGACGTTCAAAAGGCCCGAGAGATCGATGATGCGCGTCGCGGCGAACCAGCGGTAGCCGTCGGTGGGCGCCAAGATGTACTGCGCCTCGCCGAGCGTATTGATGTCGTTTGGATCAACGTTGGAACTATCGACAAGCTCGAACCAGCGTGAATCGGCCATGCCGTCGCCGTCCGCGTCGGCCCATTGGTACGGCGTGTAACGAAAATCGTTGACACCGATGTTCAGCCGAGCTTCTACGATCGGGCGGAACGCGCCCATCTGGTGCGAGGTCCACTCGCTGGGCCTATCAGGGTCGGCAAACTCGTTCGGCGCAAAGGGGAGTTGTGCACGCCCGTTCAGGTTATTCGGGCTGTCGACGTAGGCCTGCTCCGCGTCGGCGTTATTGATGCTCGCGGGCTGGAGCAGCGTGAGGTTCTGGCTCATGCCGAACGAACCGGGCGGCGCGTTAAAGTCCTGGCGAAGATTCCAGAGGTTCACAAACCGGCCGTCGGGCGCCACGTTCGAAATCTGCCCCCAATCGAGCATCCAGTCGTCGAGTTCTTCGGCCAGCGCCGGGACGTCATTGGTGTGAACGCCGAGGTCCTCGGGCATCGTCGCGGCGAGCCACGGGTCGTCGCCATCACCCCACGGGTGGAAGCGGAACGTATAACTCACGCCGTTCTTCGGACGCGCCGCCACCGAGCCCAGGTCCGACCTTGTGTACGGCATGTCCCACGTTTCAAGACGATACGAGCGCGTTTCGTCCTTCATGTCGGGCGCGTTCTCGCCAATCGGGTTGAGCGCGGCCGTGACATCGCGGCCGATGACATCGAGGATGTGGCCCTGAACAGCATCGCGCGCCTCGACCAGGTCGCCCGACCGATCGATCGCACTGCTGAGTTGGCGGTCCGAGCGCCCCACGCTCACGTAGGCGATGGCGATCACCGAGAGCAGCGCGAGCGTGCCGACGACCAGCACGAAGAAGTTGCCGCGGCGGTTCACAGGCCGGCGGCGCATCCGCTTGACGCCGCCCGAACGGCGGGCCTGTGGGTCGTGGGTTGGGTTGGGCTGTGTCATGTTGGGCTGTGCCATGGGTCCACACCTCCGGGCGGTCTGCACGCGCACTGTTCGCGCCGCCGCCTGTATTGCGTGTCTGCGTTCGTCGCTCAGCGGCTGCGCCGCTCCGGCAACTCGAACACAAACTGGTACCGCTCCTCGATCGACGGATCGATCGGGTCGGCGAGTGACAGGGTCACACGGATGAGCTTCGGCCAAGCCCACGGCACGTTGAACGGCGCATCCGCATCGAGGTCGCCGTCCTGCGGGTACGTGGGGTCGATCGTGCCGAAGTACGTGGTCAGCGGGCCGAGCGGCGGCAGAGCGCCGGTTGTGCCGTAGAGCAACTCGCGCGACATCACGTGATCACGCGCGTCGGCGCTGACTGCCGATGCGAACGGACGGAACGTCCTCAAGCGCGGGTCACCGCTCCGGCTGTCGCCAACGGGATACGTGACGAGGAACTCGGGCTCGCCGTTCGCCGGATCGACCGAGGCGCCGCCGTACCACACCAACTCGCCTTCGAGCCGCGGGTGAGATGTCCCATTGAGGTAACCGTTCGGGTTCCCGTTGAGCGGGTTGACGGAACTTGCATTCGAGTAGGTCTGCCCGAACGACCATTCCACGATGAACTCGGAACACCGCGGCGCCAGGTTCGCCATCGAGAGCGCGAACTGATCCTCGCGAACCAGATCCAGCGTGAACGACTGAGCCGCCCCAGCGGCACCCTGCGTCAGGTCCCCCGCTGGCTCCGTGCGCACGATGTCCAACTCCGGCGGGGCGATTTCCGCACGGATGCGTTCACCGAGCGCCTGGGTACCCAGAGACGTCACGGAAGCGGCGGGCAGGAGCTGCTCCATCCACTGATGAAGCCGGGCCACTTCCTCGGTTCCGCCCGAGTTCGACGTGCGCGGGCCGAACGCAGAGGCGGCGCCCGTCACCGCAACGCGTGTGTCGGTTTCGCGGAACTGATCTTGTAGGAACAGCGGCGAATCGCCGGCGCTCACATCGTCAGAACCTCCGCCCCCAAACAGAACCACCGAGAACGGAAACCCCGGATGCCGTTGGACGATCTCGCGTGTTTCCTCGATCGAGGTCATCGCGATGTCCACCAGCCCGCTGTCAAACCGCGGCGAAGGGCGGGCCCGTTGCTCGGGCCGTACGCCGGCGTTGAGCTCGGCGGTATCGACGTCCATCTCGCGCACCACGTCCCGGAACAGGAACCGTGCCGCGGGCTGGCCTTGGTAGACCGAGGTCGCGTCCGTGGTCAGCGAGCCGGCGGGCAGTGTCGTGTTGAACAGATCGCCCTGGATATCGAACGGGCCGCTGGGAGTCGGCAGGCCGAGTTCGGCGTGCGCCCGCGTGTTGTCGGGCAGCAGTTCGCTCGGCGTGGCCAGCACCGTGACGTGCCGGAGGAGGATCCAGTCCTCGGCGAACTGGTTCGGGTTCTCGCTGCTGGCCGCGTTCGGCGCCACACCCAAGCCCCGACCGCCCGCGTCGACTTGGCCTGGGGCGCCGAACCGGCTGTCCGCCTGATAGGCCAGCGGCGCGCGCTCGAGGCTGCGGGGCTGTTCGCTTCCGTTCGAGCGCGGGCCGCGTCGCCCGTGGCCGTAGTACACGCGCGCCTGGTTGGAGCGCACCGCGAGATCCGGGTGCAGCGGCGCGCGGGCCGATTCGAAGTCGCCGCGGGCAAAGAAAACGATCTCGTCAATCCGCCGCATGCGCGTGCCCGAGCCGTCGGCCGAGAGACCGACCACATCGTCGCCGTCGGAAGCGGGATCGATCGTGCCGTCCGGGTTCGCCTCGGCGAACTGGTGTCGGATCACGAGGTAGCCGTCGGTCGCGATCGCGTCGAAATCGCGACGCATCTGCTGTTCGATCAAGGCCGCTTGCCGGGCGAACCGGCTGACGCGCTGACCGCCGGAAACCGTGTCCGACACGGCGCCGAAGATCGCGGCCAAGCCGACTCCCACCAGCGCGACGATGCCCACAGCCACGAGCGTCTCGAGCAGCGTGAACGCCCGCCTCAGCGGCTTCATTCTTTGTGCATCACACCTCATGGCCGCACCTCCAACTCAACCTCGTGGATCGCAACCGGGGGCTCCACGGTGTAGAGGATGAATCGCCAGGCCCGCACGTTGTCGGGCGTGGTGATGGGCAACGGCGGATCGATGCGGAGCGAGGTCGCCCCGCCGAGCAGGTCGGCCTCCTCGCCCAGCACATCGTGTACGGAGATCGCGCCGGTATTGCTCACGAGCGCGATCTTCTGTCCCGCGACCGCCAGCGCTTCCGTCCGCGCCTCGGCCGAGGGCCAGCCGAACGAACTATCAAGTCCGACGATGATGTCGGGTGTGGCTCGGCCGGTGATGGCCTGAATCGTGGCGCCCTGGTTGACGTCCATCGCGAGGATCGGCGAGTACTCGCCCGATCCATCAACGACCGGGCGGCCATCTGAATCGAGCGTGATCGGGAGTTGGGGCATCGCGCCGTAGCGACCGAGCAGGACATCGCTAATCGTCACAGCGCCGAGGTCGGGCTCGGCTTCGTCGCGCAGACGCAGCGGCGCCCTGAGACCGGTCGAAACCCGACGAAGGAACACCACGGCATTCAGCCGGTCCGCGTTCGGACGGACCATGGCCATATCCCAGACGAACTGAGGGCGACGGAGGTCCTCACTCGGATACGGGATCAGACGCTGCGCCAGCGGGATCACCAGCGGGTCATCGCCGCTCTCGCCCCAGTTCAGCGACAGGTCGCCATCGCCGCCCATGGCGCCCATCGACGGCGCGTATTCCATACCGAAACGGAACCCGCCGAGCGAGCCGGTTTCATAGAACAGATCACCCGGGGCCAATCGCGATTCGGCGAGGTACAGCGCGAGCTCCGGAGACATGATTCCGCCGGAGGTACTTTCGCGTGCCGGCGCCACGCGCGACCAGCGCGTGTTGCGCACTTCGGGCTCGGCCGGGACGTTTTCGGGCGGATCGATCAGCATGGACCGATTCGCGCGGAGCTGCGCCTCGATCTGTCCGACCGCGGCCTCGGCCGAGATCGATTCGATCGCGGTGCGCTGCTGGCTGATGACGACCGGGAAGACGACGCCGAGGCCCAGCAACCCGATCGCAAGGATCACGATTGCGATGAGGATCTCAATCAGTGTGAACGCGCCGCGCGGCTTGCGGATACACGACCCGCGCCGATCGATCGGATGCGTCAATGCAGACCCTATCGAGATGGAACCGCAGCCGTGGTTCAAAGCTCATCCCCCACCACTTCGCGGAGCACGCCCGACGACTGATCGACCGAATAGATCCGCGTATCGGCCGGATCTTCGGCCGGATCGCCCGAGTCGGGATCACGCCCTTCGAGCCAGTTGGAGATCTGCTCGGTCGACAGGTTGTTGCCGACGTACTCCGGCAGCCAGCCGGCCGTTTCATCGGCGGCGATGGCGGTCCCGGTGATCGTCGCGGGCGCCGTGTAGAGCGTCCGCGTCACGCGGTTCGAACGAACGCCGAGTCCGGCGGCCAGATCCTCGTCTCGATACAACGCGACCTCGCGCACCGGCGTCGCCAGCACGGTGTCCGTCGCGCGGTCGCCGATCACTTCGGCCAGATCATCGCCGGACAGTCGGCCCTTCACGGCGCCCACAAAACGCACCAGATCGGGCGCCTCGTCGAGGCGGAAATCCCGATACAGCCCGGTGCGGCGGAAGCCCGTCCACGGCGCCGCGTCGACCAACAACGCGCTGCGTGTCTCCGAGGTCGCCGGTCGGCCCGTCCGCGCCCGGAACCTCATCATGAACGACTGGCGTGCTTCGCCGTTGTCCCCCTCGGTCGCGTCGTAGAAAGCGGTCTCCGGGAAGATCCAGTGCCCGCGGTCGCGTTCCGCCGTGCCGGTCATGGACTGCTCGAAGAGCTGGTCTTCTTGAGCACGCAGCGTCGCCGCGGGCGCGTAGCCCCGCGCCATCCAACCTCGCGGCAGTCGGATCGGCCGGATGCTCGGATCCGGCACGAAGACGTCGCGCTCGAACCGGTTACCCATCTCGTCCTGGTCCACGATGGTGTCGGCGTACAGCATGACCTGCAGCCGCATCTCACCAGAAAGCTCATAGAAAAAGCCGAGCGCGGTGTCCCCCGGCGTGTCGCCGCGAACCGCCGCGTCTCGGGCCGACGCCACCGCGACCTGCAACTGCGCATCCGCGCGGGCCGCGTTGGCCGAGTTCACCATCGAGGAGAACGCCGGCACCGACAACGCGAGCAGCAGCACGAAGATCGAGATCACGAGCAGCAACTCGGTCAGCGTGAACGCGTTTCGCACCGCCCGGCGACGGGTTTGAACGAGTGCGCCTCTCATGAGCCCACCTCCACGATGTTGTCAGCACGGGCCTCGGTCTCGAGCGCATCGGTATCGGTGGCGCTCGCCCCGGTGGCGGCCGACAGCGCATCGGCGCCCTCGGCCGCGAAGTCGCCGAAGACGCCGTCGGCGCCCGCCATCACGACACCCCACGACGCCGAGCGCAGCCGCGGATCCGTGATCGCCTCGACCTCGTCCGGATCGCTCTCGGCCACCGCGATCGACGAGCCGCCCACTACGCCCGGCACGTTGAGCTGCGTCAGTTCGTCGTCGGTGTCGTAGCGCACGGCGCTGTCGCCGGGCCGACCGTTAAGCCAGCGATAGAACCGGACCGGCGTGTCGTTGCGATCGCGCAGCTCCACGCGGCCTTCTTCGCGGTCGACGTCGACCACGCTCAGCCCCGCGCCAGCCGTGGCCAGGTACGGGCCGAACGTGCGCCCGGGCACAAAGCCGCCGAGCGCCGTCACCTTGCCCATCCCAGGGCCGTCGACACTGTCGATCTCATCCGCGGCGCCGGCAAGATACCAAGCAAGCGAGTAGTTGCTGAACCGCATATCGGCCCGCGCGACATTGCGCGTCGTAAGCCGAGCGCCGGAGGTCCATCCGCGCAGATACTCGCGGTCGTCGGCGTTCGCGTCGGACAGGTTCGTTGCGTTGAAGACACGCGGCTCGCCGCTCTCAATCGGATCTGCATTGGTAAACGGGGGCGATGCATACGCCGCCGACGGGTACCGCGGGTCGACGTCCTTGACCAGCGGCGGCAGCAGACCGAGGTCGTTCTGGAACTGCTCGATCGCGATGCGGATCGAAACAGCCGACTGCCGCGCCGCGGCCGCACGAGCAGCGCCGCGGGCCGCGCCGAATGCCACGAGCACGATCGAGACCACCAACGCGATGATCGCGAGGACCACGAGCAACTCGATGAGCGTGAACGCCCGCGTTTTGGCGTGTGAGCCCGCTCTTCGGCCCGCACAGGTTGTCGTCTCATTCGCGCGCACGCGTCGTCCTTTCGATGCGCCGCCGAGCCTGAGAGCCCGCGGCGACCGCGTTCTTACACGCCGTCGGCTTACACGCCGCCCTGCAGCGATTCGATCATCGCGACCATGGGCATGAACATCGCGACCACGATCGTGCCGACCATGCCGCCCAGCACAACGACCATCAGCGGCTCGAGCAGGGAGAGCAACGCCGCCACCGCGACATCGACCTCCTCGTCGTAGTTGTCCGCGATCTTCATCATCATCGCGTCCATCTCGCCCGTCTCTTCGCCCACGTCGATCATGTTCACAACCAGCGGGTCACACGTCTTGCTCTCACGCAGCGGCACGGCGAATGTCTCGCCCTCTCGGATCGAGTCGTGCACATTCCCGAGCGCCTTCTCGTAGACGTAGTTGCCCGAGGTCTCTTTGGTGATCGTGATCGCTTCGAGGATCGGCACGCCGGCCGCGATGAGCGTGCCGAGCGTCCGCGTGAAGCGGGCGATGGAGGTCTTGCGGATGATCGTGCCGAAGACCGGGATCTTCAGCATCGCGATATCGGTCGCCGCTCGACCGGGACCGGCCTTGCGGATCAGCTTCCACAGGATGAACGCCGCGAAAGGCGCCACGAGAATGACCACTACGCCCGGAACCTGCTGGCCGGGCTGGCCGCCCGCGACCCACCGGCTCGCGTTGATCAGTGCCATCGTGATGCCCGGCAACGCCACGCCGAAGTCCGTGAAGATCTCCTCGAACTTCGGAATGATGAAGAGCATGATGAACGTCAGGATCGCGACGGCGACCAGCACAACGACGATCGGGTAGACCATCGCGCCCTTGATCTTCCGCTTCAGGCGCTCGGCCTTTTCCATGAACTCGGCCAGACGCTGCAGAATGATGTCAAGCACGCCGCCGATCTCGCCGGCGTTGACCATCTTCACGTACAGCTTGTCGAACGCCTTCGGGTTCTTGGCCATCGCGTCGGAAAGCGACGAACCGCCCTCGACCTCTTCGCACACGCTGATGAGTGTCTTCTTCATCACGCCCGGCTTCATCTGCTGCTCAAGGATCTGGAGCGAGCGAAGCAACGGCAGGCCCGCGTCCTGCAGCGTCGAAAGCTGACGCGTGAAGCTCGTGAGTTGCTTCTTCTTCACGCCGCCGATGGTGATACCGCCGCCGCCCGCCTTCTTTTTCTTCTTCGCCGAAGCCGAAGCGGGCGACCCCGCGGCCGACTTCTTCACCTTCTGCTCGCGGACCGCGGTCGGGAAGTACCCTTGGCTCTTGATCCGCTGGATCGCCTCTTCGCTCGAAGAGGCGTCGATCGTGCCCTTCTGAGGCTTTCCGCCCGCGTTCAGAGCTTCGTAGGTGAAGGTCGGCATTGTCTTAGCTCCACATGCCCGGACTTGCACCCGGGCCGATCGGTTCCACTCAATCCAACCCCGCGAATCGCGCCGATGCGCGGTCGCCGAGGCAAAGGCCATCAGCCGGCGTTGGCGCCGATCGCCTAGTCGTCCATGACCGTTTCGCGCACGACCTCGTCGATCGTCGTCTGGCCTTCGTAGATCGCGAGCAAGCCGCTCTCACGCAGCGACCGCATACCACGCTTGCGCGCGTGATCGCGGAGCACCGAAGTGCTCGCGTTGTTCATCATCATCTCGCGCATCGCGTCGTCGACCGTCATAATCTCGAACAACGCCATGCGGCCCTTGTACCCCGAGCCGTTGCAGTTGTCGCAGCCTTTGCCGCGCATGAACCGACGGCCCTGCACGTCTTCCGGCTTGAGCTGGAGTTCCATGAGCTCCTCTTCCGCCGGCGTGTACTCCTCTTTGCACTTCGGGCAGATCGTCCGCGCCAGCCGCTGAGCGACCACGCCCTCCATGGTCGCCGTAAGCAAGAACGGCTCCAGCCCAAGGTCCACCAGGCGGATGACCGAACTCGGCGCATCATTCGTGTGCAAGGTGGTCAGCACCAAGTGACCCGTCAGCGAGGCCTGCACCGCGATCTGCGCCGTCTCGAGGTCGCGGATCTCACCGACGAGGATCACGTCGGGGTCCTGACGCAAGAACGAACGCAGCGCCTTGGCGAACGTGAGGCCCATCTCCGTGTTCACCTGCACCTGGCACAAGCCGTCGATGTCGTACTCGACCGGGTCCTCTGCCGTCAGGATCTTCGTCTCGATGTCGTTGAGGTCCGCCAGCGCCGCGTACAGCGTGGTGGTCTTACCAGAGCCCGTCGGCCCGGTCACGATGACGATGCCGTTAGGCTTGCTGATCAACGCACGGAACGTCTCGAGGTCGTCCTCTCGGAACCCGATCCGATCCAATGACAGCTCGACGTTGGAACGGTCGAGCACACGCATGACCACGCTCTCGCCGTGCATCGTCGGCAGCACCGCCACGCGGAGATCCACCGGTTTGCCGCCCAGCTTCAGTTCGATGCGCCCGTCCTGAGGCAGACGCCGCTCGGCGATGTCCAGGTTCGCCATGACCTTCACGCGGCTGGTGATCGCGGTGCCCAGGTGCTTCGGCGGCGGAACCATCTCATACAGCACGCCGTCGATGCGGTACCGCATCTTGAACTCGTCCTCGAACGGCTCAAAGTGCACGTCCGACGCCTTGTCGCGGATCGCTTGGAGCAGCACGAGGTTCAACAGCTTGACGACCTGATTGTCCTCAGCCGCCTCCATGACGGCGTCGAGGTCGATCGACGCGTCGCTGTGACCGGCCAGTTCCTGATAGCGGTCGTCGGCCGCCAGCTCACCGACCACATCACCGATCGATTCGCTGCTCGCGTAGTGCTTGGAAAGCAGTTCGTCGATGATCGCCTCATCACCGACGACCGCCTCGACGTTGAATCCCATCAGCAGCCGGAGGTCGTCGACCGCCTGAAAGTTGTCCGGGCTCTTGAGCGCGATCGTCAGGCGCTTGCTTGTCGGGTTGTACTTGATCGGGACGATTTGGTAGGCGTTGGCGTTGTCCGAGGGCACGGCCGCGATCGCCTCGTCGGAGATCTCGATCGATTTGAGATCCACGAACTGCATCCCGGCCTGCCCGGCCAGCGCTGCCTGCACGTCCTTCTCGGAGCAGTGACCGAGCTCAACCAGGATCTGGCCGATCGGCGCCTTGCGGGTCTTCTGAACGGCGAGCGCTTCGTGCACCTGCTCGCGCTTCACCCGGCCCATCTTGGTCAGCACACGGCCGAGCTTGCGGCCCTTCAGTTCCTCGGGCGGCGGCATGCCGCGAGCGCCCGAAGAACTACCCGCCCCACCCTTGCTTGAACTTGCGGACCCGGCGCGGCTCATGCCAACCTCCAGTACGACCAGCGCCAAGCGGTGTCACCAGTGAGCGACCTCGGCCGCCCGTCGATATCCGCCGACGCTGTCAGTCTCTTCGCACCACAATACCTCACCTGTTGGGGTATCAGGGGCTAAATAACACGCGATTTTGATAAGACACATGGATATAGCGATCGCTTGCGGCCGCATTGGCCAACCGAAATCGGCCGAGAGTCAGCTCTCGCCGCCACCGGGATCATCCGTGTCGAGTTCTGTTCGGCCGACCGTGTGACCGATCTTGTGAACCTTATCTCTCAGGTCACCTGGATTCTTGCTCTTGTCAATCATCTCATCTGCGGAGATCATGCCCTTGCTGTAGAGCGACCACAGGTGGTCATCCAGCAACTGCATACCGAACCGCTTGCCGGTCTGGATGGCCGAGTCGATCCGGAAGCTCTTGTTGTCACGGATGAGGTTGGCAATAGCAGGGGTAATCACTAGGAACTCGTACGCCGCCACCATACCCTTGGTATCCACCCGGCTGAGCAGCGCCTGGCTGAGCACCGCGATCAGGGCGGTTGAGAGCTGGACACGGATCTGGTTTTGCTGGGTCACCGGGAAGGCGTCCACCAGGCGGTCGATCGTCTTGGCGGCGCCGGTGGTGTGCAGGGTGCCGAACACCAAGTGGCCCGTCTCGGCCGCCCGGACCGCCGCTTCGATCGTCTCGAGGTCTCGCATCTCGCCGACGAGGATGCAGTCGGGGTCCTGACGCAGGGCTCGGCGGAGGGCCTCGGCGAAGTTGGGGACGTCGTTGCCGACCTCACGCTGGTTGACGATCGACTTCTTGTGCTGGTGGTAGTACTCGATCGGGTCTTCCATCGTGATGATGTGCCGATCGAGGTTGATGTTGATGTAGTCGATCATCGTCGCCAGCGTGGTCGTTTTGCCGGAGCCCGTGGGGCCGGTGACGAGGAACATGCCGCGGGGTCGGCGGATGAGTTCCTTGACGATCTCGGGCAGCCCGATCTGATCGAACGTGAGCAGGCGGCTGGGGATCTGCCGCAGCACGATCGCCAGATCGCCGCGTTGCCGGAAGACCGACACACGGAAGCGGGCCGCTTCGCCGTAGGCGAAGCCGAAGTCGGTGCCGCCTTCTTCCTGAAGTTCCTGCTGGTTGCGTTCGGGCGTGATGGACTTCATCAACGAGACCATGTCGTCGGATTCGATGACCTTGGTCTGGAGGTTGCGCAGCCCGCCGTGGAGGCGGATGGTGGGCTGTCGGCCGACGGTCAGGTGGAGGTCGCTGCCGCCCAGTTTGACGACGGTGTCGAGCAGGCGATCGATCTGCATCGTGGACATAGCCAAAGGCTCCCGTGGGTGGTGTCAATCGTTTGGAGGGCGACGACCAAAGCCCTGTGGTTTGGATCACGGCCCGGTCGCCGCCCTGGCGGGCCTGTACAAGCCCGGATCAGTGCCCGTCCGTCTGCGTCACGCGCGAGATTTCGTCCGGCGTGGTCACGCCGTTGAGGATCTTGATCTTGCCGTCGCCCACCAGCGGCCGCATCCCGCTGTCGATCGCCGCCTTGCGCAGGTCGGCGATCGGCGCCTGCTGGAACGCCAGGTCGCGCAGCCGCGAGTTCATCAGCAGCATCTCGAACACGGCCTTGCGGCCCTTGTATCCCGAGCCGCCGCAGGCCGAGCAACCGACGGCCTTGTGCACCTTGCCCTGGGCTTCCTCGGGCGTGATGCCTGTGAGCCGCAGGTACTTGGGCTCGGGCGCCGGGTCGAGTTCCTTGCACTTGGGGCACAGCACGCGGATGAGCCGCTGGGCCATGATCGCCTGGATCGAACTGGCAACGAGGAACGGCTTGACGCCCATGTCGATCAAGCGGGTGATCGCCGACGGCGCGTCGTTGGTGTGCAACGTGGAGAAGACCAAGTGGCCGGTCAGCGCCGCCTGAATGGCGATCTCGGCAACCTCTTTATCACGGATTTCACCGACCAGAATGATGTTCGGCGCCTGACGCAGCATCGACCGCAGGATGGACGGGAACGTCAGCCCGATCGAATCACGCACCTGGCACTGGTTGATGCCCGCGAAGTTGTATTCGACCGGGTCCTCGGCCGTGATGATCTTGCGATCGGGCTGGTTGAGCACGTCGAGGGCCGAGTAGAGCGTCGTCGTCTTACCCGAACCGGTCGGCCCGGTGACCAGGAAGATGCCGTTGGGGCGGCGGATGATTTTGTTGAAGGTCTCGAGGTTGTCCGGCTCGAAACCGATGTTCGCCAGACCGATGCGCACGGACTCGGGCCGAAGAATACGAAGCACGACCGATTCGCCGTGGTACGCCGGGCAGGCGGAGACGCGGAAATCCACGTCCGTGCCGTCGGCCTGCGCGAGCTTGATGCGGCCGTCCTGCGGGATGCGTTTCTCGGCGATGTTGACACCGGCCATCAGCTTGAGACGGCTGAGCATCGCGTTCTGCATGCGCTTGGGAAGGCGATCGCGTTCCATGCAGACGCCGTCGATCCGGTAGCGCAGGCGGACGCGGTCGGCCATTGGCTCGACGTGGATGTCCGAAGCCCGCATCTGGATCGCTTCGTTCAGAATCCGGTTCACCAGCTTGACGATCGGGGAGTTCTCGGCCTCGACGTCGATCGACTTGTCGACGGACTTGTCCACCGAACTATCGATGGAGTCCGTCATCAGCGACTCGTCGGGCGCGACCATGCTGGGCTGGGCGGAAGGCTTCTCCGCGTCACCTTCCAGGAACGCCTTGATCTGGCCTTTCGAGGTCAACGCGGGCTCGAGCTCCGCGTTCAATCGGAAGCGCAGCATGTCCAGCAGTTCGAGATCCATGGGGTCGTGCACGGCCAGGATCAGCTTGTTGCCCGACTTGCCCAACGGCAGCACCATGTGCTTCTTGGCCAGATCCTCGGGGATCAACGACAGGTCGACCCGGTCGTGCACGCTCTTCTCGGACAGATCGACATAGGGCATGCCGAACTGCTTGGCCATGCCCTTGGCCACGGCGTCTTCGCTGGCAAAGCCCGCTTCGATCAGGGTCTCACCCAGGCGCTTGCCGGCGCCCTCGGCGATCTTGGTGGCTTGCCCCACCTGCTCGGCGCTGACAACGCCCGCGCCGACAAGGATCTCCCCGAGGTCTTTCCGCGATCGTGCCATGATGCTTCTGTCGCCCCTGCTGCTGATGCGAGCGGCGTCGGGCCCTCTCACCCAGAGAAGGCGTCACGAAACACCGCCGCCGCCGCTCTGCATGGGCCCCGTGCCCCCGCAGATCGCCGATCACTCTCTACACAGTAGCAACGACGCGCCGGGAGGCCCTATCGTCACCCGCGGGGCGCCCCGCACAGGGCCCACGGAAGCCGACTCGCGGCCCGGCCTGCTCGTTCCATCGGCTTCGCCGTCGCCGAGCCAAGACCCGATGCCACCAGAGAACCCACGCGGAGCCCATGCCCGGATGACCCATACGCACGACCATCCGAACGGCTCCCTCCGAGGCCCCCTCGCGTCGGGCGGCGCTCCCAAACCACGATTGCTGATCACCGCGGGCCCGACCCAGGAGCCGGTCGACGCCGTCCGTTTCCTCGGCAACCGATCATCGGGCCGGCTCGGCGTCGATCTCGCTGCGGCGGCGGCTCGGCGTGGTTGGTCGGCCCGCCTCCTTCTGGGTCGCGGCGCCAGCGTGTCGCCCGATGTCCTCGATCAGGATTGGGTCTCGATCGAACGGTTCGGCTCGACGAGTGATCTTGCCCAGCTTCTCGATCGGCACTTTCCATCGACCGACGTGCTCGTCATGGCGGCCGCCGTGGCCGACTACCGCCCGGTGATCGAAGATGGCGATCTCGAGACCAAACTCCGACGCGTGGCCGATCGCTTAGTCATCGAATGTGAACCAACGCCGGACCTGCTCGCCGGACTGGGAGCCCGCAAGCGGGATGATCAACTGCTCGTCGGGTTCGCCCTCGAACCCGAAGCCCAACTCGAAGCCTCCGGCCGACGCAAGCTGGAACGCAAGAACGCCGACCTCATCGTGGCCAACCCGTTGGAGACGATGGACAGCCCCGATATCCGCGCCACGTTGATCGCCCGGGAAGGGCTGGGCCTCGCAGCGTGCCATAGGCTCGAAAAGACCAGCAAAGACGCGTTTGCAGATCGACTGCTCGACGTCGCGGCCGAGGCCCGGCGAGCCCTGCTCGTCAGCACCGCCGATGACATCGCGGCAACCGACACACAGGTGAAGTCATGAACGGCGGCCCGGGACGACCGAGCGGACCCCGCGACGGAGGCGGGCGCTACCAAGGACCACGCGGCGGCCGCCCCGGACCGACGCGCTCCAGCCCACCGAGATCGGGTCCTCCCAGATCGGGTCCGCCGAGATCAGGTCCTCCGAGACCGGGCGGGCAGCGCCCCGGCGGACCGCGTCCGGGCGGGCCCAGGGGCGGAGGCCGCAACACCCGCGGCGGACCACCCGTTCGCTCTCGCGGCCCGCGCTGGCACTGGATCCACCGCGATGATGCGGTGGTCGTCGTTGACAAGCCGCCGGGCCTGCCGATCACGCTCGACCCCGGCGAGCCGAAAGGCCGGCCCAACCTGCTCGCCAGTGTGCGCCGCGATATGCGCGACACCGGCAAGCGCGGGCTCTGGATCGTGCAGGGCATGGAACCGGGCGCATGCGGGCTGGTTCTGTTCGTTACCAATCCGGATCTGCGTACGGCGCTGCGCGATCAGGCCCGACAGGGCACGCTCCGCCGAACGTTGACGGCCGTGGTCGAAGGCGTGCCCGGCGCCGACAAAGCAGGGACCCTGCGATACCGGGTGCTCGAACACGCCGACGGTCAGGTCACCCCGGTCGAGGGCGCGGGCATGACCCGGGCCGAACTCAATCGAGCCCGCGACGCGACGACGCACTATCGCGTCATGGAAACCCGCAACGGGCGCACGCTCTTGCAACTGCGCGACGAAACCAACCGCCGCGGGCAGCTTGTCGCGCACCTGCGTGCGGCCGGCTGTCCGATTATCGGCGACCTCGGGTTCAAGCGCGGCGGGCACCGCGGGGTCACGCCGCGACTGGCGTTGCATTGCACCGAGATCTCATTCCAGCATCCGCAATCGGGCGACACCGTGCGTCTGCGCGTGGATCCACCTCGCGGCATGCTCGGACTGCTCGACGAGCCGCCACCTCCACCGGCGCCCAAACCGGCATCGCGCGAGCGAACGGAGCCGAAGCCCGAGCCTCGTACCCCTGTCGAGACGACATCAACCGAAGTCCCGGAGCCTCGCGAACCCGTCGCGGCGCCGTGGACACCGTCCGACGAGACCGCCCATGCGGGCCACTTGGAACCGATCGATTCCGAAACGAATCTGACAATCGAGCCCCAACCGGCCGCGGAGCCGGAGCCGGCGCGTGCGCTCACCGAAGACTCGGCCGCGGCTCAACCCGCCAAAGAGGATCGCATCCCGCCGAAGGCCGGAGCCGCGGAACCCGCGGACAACCGCGGGTGGGACCATGTCGCCGGCTGGTACGACCAGGTCATCGACGATCGCGGATCCGACCTCTACGAAGACGTGATCCTTCCGGGAACACTCAGCCTGCTGCGTGGGGCCGAGGGCTCGATCCGCGGCAAGCGTGTGTTGGATATCGCCTGCGGGCAGGGCGTGCTCGCGCGTCGTCTCGCGGGCGAGGGCGCCGAGGTCGTCGGCGTGGATGCGGCGCCCCGGCTGATCGAAGCCGCCCAGCGACGGGAAGAGGGCCCGAACACCTACCACGTCGCCGACGCGCGGCGGCTCAGCGCCACACCCCTAGACGAGCGCTCGTTCGATCTCGTGGCGTGCGTGATGGCGCTCATGAACATCGAGCCGGTCGCCCCGGTGATGCGCGGCGCGGCGGCTCTGGTTCGTCCCGGGGGCGCGTTCGTGGGCGTCCTGCTGCACCCGGCGTTCCGGGCGCCGAAACAGACCGCCTGGCACTGGAAGCCCGGCCGGCCCGAACGGCAGGTGCGCGAAGTCGGGGCGTATCTGAGTCATTCACAGATCCCGATCACGATGAACCCGGGCGAGGTCGCCGGCGGCGGCGAGGCGGTGCAGACCTGGACGTACCACCGACCGATCTCGTCGTACGTCGCCGAGCTGTCAGAGGCCGGGTTCCTCATCGAAGCCATCGAAGAATGGCCCAGCTCGCGCCGAAGCGAACCGGGGCCCCGCGCCGACGAAGAGAACCGCTCGCGTGCTGAGATTCCGATGTTCTTGGCCTTCCGCGCTGTGCGCACGGACGAACGATGAACGCGCCCGCGGCACGAGACCCAGTGCCGAGGCTTTCGATCCTGACAACGGTGCTGAACACCGAGCGGTACCTCGCCGAGGCCCTTGAGAGCGTGCTCGCACAGACACGCGATGACTGGGAACTCATCCTGGTGGACGACGGCTCGACCGATCGCTCGCCGAAGATCGCCCGCGAGTTTGCCGACCGTGATGCACGGGTGCGCTTCTTTGAGCCGGGGTCGCTCGGGCGCCCCGGAGCACTGAGGTATGCGCACGAACAGGCGCGCGGCCCGCTCTTCGGCTGGCTCGATTCCGATGACGCGCTGGCGCCCACGGCCGTCGCGGACACCGTGCGCATCTTCGACTACAACCCGCACGTGGACATGGTCTTCAGCGACCACGTCGTGATGGACGACTCCGGCGAGATTCTGGGGCTGGGCGCACGCTGTGCGATCCCTTATTCGCCTCAGCGCATGCTGGTCGATTTCGTCTCGTTTCACTTCCGCGTGTACTCGCGCCGCGTCTACGACCTGGTGGGCGGTATGGACGACAGCGTGCCGTACGCCCGCGATTACGACCTGTGCCTGAAGATTTCAGAACAGGCTGCCGACGTACGTCGTGTCCGCAAGCCGCTGTACCGATACCGCGCCCGGCCGGGCAACATCTCGCTGTCGAAGAAAGCCGAGCAACGCGAGCACTCTCGGCTTGCGGTCGAGGCAGCGCTTGCACGCCGCGGCATGGACAAGACGCACCGCATCGAGGTCTCGCCCGAAGGCAAGTTCCGGTTGCTTCGGCGTGAACGCTAGCGAGTTCCATTAGAGGCCGAAGTCGGAGGCCGTGGCGATGTGGGGCTCGGGGATCGGGACGATAAAGCGTCCGCCCGCTCGCAGGTACTCGGCTTGCTGGTGGGCGATCTCTTCTACGAAGTTCCACGCGAGCACGAGCACGGCCCCAGGCCGTTCGTCTTGCATCGCTTCGACGGGCCTCACCGGGATGCGCACGCCGGGCATCAGTTTGCCCTGCTTGTGCGGGTTGCGATCGACGACGAAGTCGATGCGATCCGAGCCCAGGCCGCACCAGTTGAGCATGATGGCGCCCTTCGCCGCGGCGCCATAGGCCGCGACCTGTCGGCCGGCCGCCCGCTCTTGATCCACGAGGCGGCGGACGCCTTCGCGCACCTCGGCCGCGGCGCTGCTGAGGCCCTCGTAGGAGGCGTCATCGTTGACACCGAACGAGCGTTCGTGTTCTAGCCACGCGTTCGCCTCGGGGAGATGTTCGTCGCCGCGCGACAGGGTCACGCGGAGGCTGCCGCCGTGCAGTTCGATGGGCTCGACGCGCTCGAGTCTCAGCCCCGCGCGGCGCGCGAGGGCCGCGACCGAGGTCGCCGACAAACAGCACCGATGCTCGTGATACACCGTATCGAAGGCATGGCGGCGGACGAGTTCGAGCACGGACGGGAACTCGGCGACCACCACGCCGCCCGGTTTGAGGACGTCCCCGGCGCCGCGGAGAAAGCCGATGGGCTCCTCGACGTGCGCGAGCACGTTTTTGGCGAGCACCACGTCGGCTACGACGCCTTCTGCCGCGAGCGACTGCGCCAACGCAGCAGTGAAGAAGGCGCGCCGTGTGGGGATGCCCCGGCGTTCGGCCTCATCGGCGGGCCCGTCGGCCGGGTCGATGCCCAGCACACGCACACCGGCGCGGGCGAAGGGCTCGAGCATGGCGCCGTCGTTGCTGCCGAGGTCGATGACCAAGCTGTCTGCATCGAGCTCCCGCCGCGCAACCAGTTCTTCGGCGTGCGCACGGAACGACGCGACCAACGTGTCAGAGAACCGCGAGTGATACGGGAAGTCCTCGCCGAACAGCACCCGCGGCGGGGGCGCCTCGGTCACCTGCGCCAGCGAACACCCACGACAACGGACCAGCCTGAGCGGGCAGGTGGGCTCCTCTGTAAGGTCGTTTGGGTGCACGAGTCGATCGGCGAGCGGCATCTGACCGAGGTCGAGCACGACCTGGAACGACTTGCCGCCGCAGCACACGCACGCGTGCGCCTTCACGACGTCGACCTCAGATCGGGCGTGACCAGCCCCTCTTGCATAAGCCAGCGGACGTGCGCGAGCCGGGCATAATCGGGGCCTTCGAACTGCTCGGGTGTGAGGCCCGCTTCGCGGCAGAACGCGAACAGCGCACGGGTGCCGTCTTCAACGGAGTACCGCGGAACTGCTCCTGGCAGCGCGGCCGCGAAGGCGTCGCAGTTGACGCGGTAGCAACGGGCGTCGGTCCCGGCGCCTTCTGCGGTTTCCACTCGGCACTCGGGCGCGACCTTGTGCACAGCTTGGGCGATGTCCCGGACGCGCGCATTCAAATCAGTTCGGCCCACGTTGAATACGCGGCCCGCGACGCGATCGCCCGGCGCTTCGGCTGCGCCGATCGCCGCTCGCGCGATGTCGGTGACATGGATCAATGGGCGCCAGGCGCTGCCGTCGCTGTTCAGTCGGATCGTGCCGGTGGCGGCGCCCCAGGCGGCGAAGTTGTTGACCACGAGGTCGAACCGCACCCTCGGCGACGGACCAAACGCGGTCGCGTAGCGCAGCGCGACGACCTCGAAATCGGCGGAAGCGAGTGCGCGCACATCCCGCTCCATCGCGAGCTTCGACTCGGCGTACGGCGTGAGGGGGTTGGTGGGCGAATGCTCGTCGATCCAGTCCTCACCGCTGCCGCCGTAGACCGAGCAGGTGGAGGCGAGCACGATGCGCTCGGCGCCGGCTTTTCTTGCACATTCTGCAACGCGCACGGCGCCGTGATGGTTGATGGACTCGGTGACGGACGGGTCCAGCGATCCGAGGGGGTCGTTGGAGAGACCCGCGAGGTGGATCACGGCGTGCGCGCCTTCGAAGTCGCCCGGCTCGCATTCGCGGATGTCGCGGATGATCTGCGTGATCTTCGGGGCGTCGACGCCGACAACGCAGCGGGCGTACAGATCGCTGTCGATGCCGAACACTGCGTGGGAAGCGTCCTGGAGCATGGGTGTGAGGACCGTGCCGACGTACCCGAGATGGCCCGTGACGACCACGCGCATCAGTGCAACGCTCCGATTGAGGGATCAGGCCAGGTCTTCCAAGGCGCGCGGCCGGAGCGCCAACGGGCATCGAGCATCTCGATTTCCCAAGGATGATCCGCGCAAGCCCAGAAGCCGTCGTGCCGATACACGCCGAGCTTGCCGGTCTCGGCGAGCCTTTGCAGCGGGCCGGATTCCCATGATTCGGCCTCGTCCGAAAGATAGTCGCGGATGCTCGGCTCGACGACCGCGAAAGCGCCGTGGATCCAGCCGTCGGCGGGCTTCTCATCAAACGCGCGCACGTAGTCGCCATCGAGTTGCAGCAAGCCAAACCGCTCCCGACGCGGCACCGCGGTGACGGTCACGACGGCGCCCGTGCGTTCGTGAGCATGGACCAGCGCCTTGAGATCGACGTCCGCGAGGCAATCCGTCCACGTGAGGAAGAAGCGTTGGTCATCATTCGAGGCGTCGGCGGCATCACCGATGTGCGGCAACACACGGGCGAGTCGGCCCGTTGTGGTCGTGTCGTAGCCGGTTCGCACGACTCGGGCATTCCAGGGCTCGGCGGCGCACGGACCTTGGCTAAACGCTTCCTCGAGTCTTTCGGGCTGCGGGCCAGCGGCGATGATCGCGTCGCGACAGCCTTGCCCGAGGAAGTGCTTGAGCACGTGCCAGATCAGCGGCCGCGAGCCGATCTCGACCAGGGCTTTGGGCCGATCATCGGTGAGCGGCGCCATGCGGGTTCCGCGGCCGCCGGCGAGGACGACGACGTTCACCCGATGGGCGCCGCGTGGACCGTGCCGATGGAGGCATCGACGTGGTGGGCCATGACGAGTGCGCTGCCGGCGGGCGTTTCGCCGTCCAGCCCGCGGGCGGTGAGTTGCCATTCCTCGGGCTCGGCCTCGTCCTCGCGCCAGACTTTGACGGCGTACTCGCCTTGGCCGTTCGGCGCGCTGGCCGACGCGACGCGGAAGATATACGTCGAGCCCGGCTGAACCTCCCGGCCTTCGGGTTCTTCTGCCAGCGGCTTGACGAAGCCGGGGCCGCGCAGCCGCAGACGCATGTGCGTGTCGCCGAGGTCTTCGTCGTGTTCCAACCGTGCCATGATGCCGAAGGGGAACCAGCCGCGCGCGGGCAGGATGTCACCCCAGTTGTGATGCCCCTCGAAACGGAGTTGCACGCCGAACGCGGGGCCCATGGAGGGCCACGCCTTGGCGACGGGTGAGCGGTCGATGTCGTGCACGGTGAAGGGCACGCGGACGTCGTAGTGGCGCCATGCGACATCGCCGATGGCGATGAGCCGGTCGTACCCGGGCTCGATGGTGCGGAGTTTGCCTTCGCGGATGTCCCATCGGCCGTCGACGAACTCGCAGGCGTCGACGGGGCGCTCGACTTCTGTCCAGTCTGCGGTGTAGGGCAACGGCCAGCGCGTGCCGCCGGTCGCTTGGATGGTGACGTCCATGGTCTCCTCGGCGCCCTCGCCGTCGACCACCCAGATGCGGACGGTGTTCTGACCCGGCTTGAGCCGACCCCGATCAAACTCAAGACAGAAATCCCCGGCCGCTTGGAGGCGGAAGGCGGTGGGCCCGATCGCAGTTGGAAACCGCCCGCGGCCGTTGAGGGCGTAGCTGACCGAGTGCACGCCCGCCGTCGCCGACGCCCGTCCGAGGACGCGCATCGGCCGAGAAGGGTTGCCGAGACGCCCGATGTGTTGCTCGGCGCCGCCCCAGATATCGATCGAAATGCCGCTGTCCGCCATCATGATGCTCCGGTCGTAGGGGTAGCCGGGTTCGCACGAACTTCTGCAGGGAGAGGTCACAGCCCGAGGCCGGTCCGAGCCGATAGCCTCCGGCATGCCCGGTGCTCCCTCCGTGTCTATCGGCATGCCGGTCTACAACGGCCAGAACTACGTGGCGGAGGCCGTGCGATCGGTGCTCGAGCAGTCGATGACCGACTTCGAGTTGATCATCTGCGATAACTGTTCGACGGACGCAACGCTCCGGGTCTGCCGGCAGTTTGCCCGGCTGGACGGGCGGGTGCGGGTGGTCGACGCCGACCAGAACCGGGGCGCGGCCTGGAACTTCAATCGGTCGGTCGACGAAGCTCGTGGGCGGCTGTTTAAGTGGGCCTCGCACGATGACCTGCTCAGCCCCCACTACCTGCACTACACCTTCGAGGTGCTCGAGCAACGACCCGACGTGGTCGCGTGCCACTGCGAGACGGCTGCGATCGACGCCGAGGGGCGCACGGTCGGGCTGTACGCCGGGCAACCGTCGTTCGAGCAGGACCGAGCGAGCGATCGTTTCCGATCGGCGATCATTGAGCCGCACCGATGCCTGATGGTCTTCGGGCTGGTGCGCACCGATGCGCTGCGCTCGACGCCGATGATCGGCGCCTACACCGGCTCGGACCGGAACTTGATCGCCGAGTGGTGCCTGCACGGGAAGGTCGCGCACCACTCTAAGACGCTGATGGGGCGTCGCGATCACCCGCAGGCGTCGATCCGTGCGCACCAGGACGAACGGGCACGGGCGGCGTGGTTCGATCCGACGCTCGCGGATAAGCCGGTCTACCCGACCTGGCGGCGGCTGACGGAGTACCGGGCGAGCGTGTCTCGGTCGCCGATTTCTGTGTCCGAGCGGGCGCGGTGCCGATGGCATCTACTCGCGTGGCTCGGGGCGAGGCATCAAGCCGGCGGGCGGATGGCGACGCGCATCATGCGTGACTGGCGCCGAGCGCGTCGTCGGCCCGGCCCACCACCCGGACAACCGGCCGAGGCGTAAGGGCTCGAACGGCGGCTTCGACTTCGGCGCGATACGCCGGGTTGGTGACAAGGATGGTTGCAGGCGCGTCGGCGCCGACCTCGGTCGGTGGTCTGATTTCGTGGCCGGCGCCGGCGACAAAGGCGCCCCACTTGCCGGGATTGGCGTCGTACACGAACCGGACCCGATCGGGCTCTGACAATAGGTTCAACAGCACTTTGCCCTTGGAGCCGGCGCCCCAGAGCGCGATGTCACCGTGGCTTGCGAGACGTGCAAGGTCGTCGTCAAGGCGCGCAATGCAACGGACCGCGTCCTTGATGAACACCGATACATCCGGCAGTGGATGCTCAGTGACGCTCGCGCTGCGGCCCGGCGTCGCTTCGATCCAGGCGTACTGCCCGTAGAACGCGCGCCCGGAATCCGTCACGGCGAAGCCGGCTTGCTCGGCGCACGCCGCGAGGGAGGCGACCGAGAAGTACGATCGGTGCTCGTAGATCAGGTCGAGCACACCGATGCCGCCGGGCGCCTCGCACATGGCTTCGGCAGCGGGTGCTTCGAGGTACATCGAGCCCCCGTCCGGCAGAAGCGCTCGCAGCTCGCGGAGCCAGGCGACGGGGTCGGGGACGTGCTCGATGACGTGCCGCGCGATCAAGAGGCGGCGATCGCCGTTCGCCCTCGGAACCTCACCAGCGGCGTGCTTTGGGTCAAAGCCTTCGACGGCCCGCGCTCCCGCAGCGTGCAGGCGATCGAGGAACCAGCCGTCACCGGCGCCGATCTCGGTCGTGAGGCCTTCATGGAGTGCGAAGCGTTTCACAAGACGGGCGGCGAGTTCGTCGGCGAAGGCGACGAATGTGGGCGCGTGCTGCAGCGCGTTGTCGTACGCCGCGTCGTACCGCACGCGGGAGGGCTCGAAGGCACGGTTGACCCAGAGGCCCGGAACATCGGTGTCGGGCGCAAGTTCGATGCCACCGAGCGGCGCGGCGACCGCGTCGTCGCGGGTGGCATACCGGCGATGGATCTCGACGGGAAGGTCGGGTAGACGCGGTGACACGCTCACGGTGTCGCACCACCGAGAGCAACCAGTTCGGTGTGCGCACCTTGCGCACGCAGCTCGGCCGAGATCTCGTCGACGTAGACGGCGTTCATCGCGATGACAAGATCGGCTCGGAGTTCGCGCAACGCCGACGGGGGCACGATCGGCAGGCCGAAGCCGGGGACGTGCCTGCCTTGGCGTCGGGCGCAGATGTCCACCGCGGCGATGGGCACGGGGGCGGCGTCTGCGACGCCCATGAGAAAGCCCACGGCCTTGGAGCCCGACCCCCACAAGACGACTCGCTGGCCGTGCTCCCTTGCTCGCCAGAGGCGCCCCATCCAGAACTCACGCGCCGCGTCGATGTTCTGACGCATCTGATCCGCGTGGGACGGCGGCGTTGGCGGTGATGGCGCCGGGGCTGCACGCCGCTCGGCGACGCTCAACAGATATTGGTCGTGGTAGACGAAGCGTTGTTCTATCTCCTCGAACCCGGCGCTGGCGACAAAGCGAGAGAGCGATGCGGCGTCGAAGGTGTTGGCGTGCTCGTAGTAGAGATCCCAGAAGGCGCCCTCGCGGGCGATGCGTTCGAGCGCGGGGACTTCGAGAATCAGTCGGCCGCCCGGCGCGGTGGCGGCGTGCAGGAGTCGGCCGAACGCCGGCAGGTCTCGGATGTGTTCGAGCGTGTGACGGCAGATGACGACCTCGGCCGGTGGCTCGTTGCTCGCGGGGGTGAACAGCCGTCGCTCGAACCGCACGCCATCTGCGGCGGGCTCGCCAACGCCGGGCGTGTACGCCGGGTCGTACCCGACACAGCGGTTGGCGCCCTCTCGGGAGAGTAGTTGGAGGAACGAGCCCTTGCCGCAGCCGATCTCCATGACGCTCTTGTGACGCACGCCGGCGCCTTCTACGAGTTCCCGCACGAGCGAGCGCTCGAACGTCGAAAAGACCTCGCTGGCCGCCTGGGATTCTTCGTATCCGCGGTCGAAATGCTGGGTCTGTGGGTCGAAGCTGCGATTGAACACGAGGCGGCATTCGGGACATTCGATGATGTCGAGTGATCCGTTGGGCCACGCGCGGGCGGCGACGGACGAATCGCAAACGACCGCGCAGTGGGTCGGACAAACAGCGTTGGGCGCCGTGGCATACACCGACTCCGCACGCTCGACATCGGCGTTGCAGAGCGGGCAACGGGCTGAGTCCGTTGGGTGGTCGGCGCCGAACTGCGATCGGTCTGCCGTCACGGCCTCGGCGCGGCCATGGCGCGGTCCATCGGGAAGGGTGACGGGGCGCCGTCGTGCATCGCTTCGATTGCGGCCAGGGCCGTGCGCACGCCCAGCGACATGCCGTGCCCGGTGAAGCCGCCGCAGAACCAGGTGCGCGGGTCGTCGTCGATCGGTCCGAGCAACGGGAGGCCGTCGGCCGTGAACCCCATCGTACCGGCCCAGCGGGCGATCGGGTCGACGCGATCGCGGCCGAGCAAGCGCGCGGCGAAGCGCTCGAGTTTGTCCTGCACCGGCGACGCAGGCTCCGTGTCGTAGCCCGCTTCCTGCTCGGCGTGGTAGGTGCGGAAGCCGCCGACGACCAGGACACCCTCGGGCGTGCGGCGGAAGTACTCGGAGCCGAAGTTGGCGTAGTAGGCGTGATCGAGGCGGCAGTCCGGCGCTTCGACGGCGATCATCTGGCCGCGGTTGGGTCTTACGACGCCCGCGAGCGATGGGACGAGCTGCGCTGCGTAGGCGTTGACGCAGAGCAGCACGCGCGCGGCGCGAACATGGAGTGAGCGTGTGCGCACCGTCACGCGTGAGTCGTCGGCGGCCCACCCGATGACCTCGTGCCGTTCGAGCACGGGGGCGGACAGCCGCCCGCGGAGCATGCGCAGCACCTCGTACGGGTTCACGCTGCCGTCGGCCGGGTTGACCAGACCGACGCGCGGGGCGAGCGCTTGCCACGCGTCATCGCTCGCCGCGGCATCGCCCGGCTTGTGGAGCGTCGCAGCAAAGCCGTCGCGAATCAACCACTCGGCCGAGCGTTCCAGTTCGTCCGCCTCGTCGTCGTTGAGTGCGAGGATGCAGGAGGGCGTGGGCCGATAGCTGGGCAGCGACTCGACGCCGAGCTCGCGCAGCAGGCGGAGATTGTCCTCACTGAAACGCCACAGCTCGGCGGCGCGGTCGTGTCCCCATGTCTGAACCGCTCGGGCGTAGGACTCGGCGGCGCCGCGCATCAGGAAGCCCGCGTTGCGCGAGGAAGCGCCCGCGCCGACCTCGGCTGCTTCGAGCACCACCACGCTTAGGCCGCGGGCCTCGGCATGGACCACCGCGGCGAGGCCGCAGACGCCGCCACCAACGATGACAAGGTCCGCATCGCGAACCTCGGGCCTCGGGCTTCGGGTCCAGTAGCTGACGGACATGTCGACTCCGTTGGTGCGTCGGTACGAGCGAAGGCTGGAAGGACGTCAGCCCTTGATCCGGTTGACGAGCGTCGAGGCTTGGACCTGCAAGCCCTTGAGGATCGCGTCGAGCGCTTCGCGGTTGGGCGCGGCGTCTCGGGCGGTCTGGATGCTGACCCACTCTTTCTCGACCAGATCGGCGAGCGAACGGGTGAAGTTGTGCATGCCATCGCCCGAGGACGAGCCGACGATCGCAGGCAGATCGTGGTCCTCCGCTTCGCGGATTTTCTCTTTCACGATCGGCGTGGCGATAAGCACCTCGGTCGCGGGAACGACTTTGACCTCAAAGTCGGGCGCGGCCGGGAGCAGGCGCTGGGCGCAGATCGCGCGGAGTGAGCCGGAGAGCGAACTGCGGATGAACTCGCGTTCCTCTTGCGGGAAGAACTCGAGCATGCGGGAGAACGCGCCCATGGTGTCGGCTGTGTGCAGCGTGCCGAAGACGAGGTGCCCCGTTTCCGCGGCCTGGATCGCGGCCAGAATGGTTTCGTGGTCGCGAAGTTCGCCGACGAAAATCACATCGGGGTCCTGACGCACGACGTATCGCATCGCCTCGGGGAACGAGGCGACGTCGATGCCGATCTCGCGTTGCGAGACGATCGCCTTGCGCGGTGAGAAGCGGTACTCCACCGGATCCTCGATCGTGATGATGTTGACATCGCGCGTCGCGTTCACCTGGTCGACCATGGCGGCCAGCGTTGAGCTTTTGCCCGAGCCCGTGACACCGACGACCAGGACGAGCCCCTCGAACGAGTTCTCGATGATCTCTCGGTAGATCGGCGGGAGGTGCAGTTCGTCGTACGTCGGGATCGACGCCTGCACCCGGCGGATGGCGGCGTGGGTGTGGGCGCCCGAGCGGAAGACGTTGATGCGGAAGCGGTCGCCGTCGGGCAGACGCCACGCGAAATCGAGGTTGTTGTCCTCTTCGTACCGGCGCTTCTGCACGTCGGAGAGAATCGGATCGAGCAGATGATCGGCGTCGTCGTCGGACAGCGGCTCGCTGTCGATCGGGCGGAGATGCCCGCCGACGCGGTAGGTCGGGGGGAGCCCGGCCTTGATGTGCAAGTCCGAGGCGCCGAGGCGGCCCATGGAGGCCAGGAGCTTATGGATGGTGATGTGCCCGTTGAGCATGATCTCTCGCTCTCCGCCGGCGCATCGGTGGGCGCCGATCTGTGCATCTTATTCGCCCGAGCCCGAGCCTACCGGCTTTGGATAGATCAACGCGGCATAAAGATCGATCAGATTGACGCCGGTGGGCCCCGTTCGCACGAGCGCATTGAGCCGATCGAGCAGGGGATGGGTGTCATGAGCGTGGAGGGCCGCTTCGAGCGAGACGCCGATGTCGGTGGCGTTGGCCGCGGTCCCCGTGTGAACAAGGGCTCCCGCGGCATCGGTCGGGCCGTCCACCCCGTCGGTCGCGAGCGCGAGGACGGAGATGCCCACCGCGCCCTGCAGTTCCAGCGCGCTGGCCGCCGCGAGTTCCTGGTTCCGGCCGCCCAACCCCGGCGCCTCCCCCACCGTGACCGTGGCTTCGCCGCCGAGCAGAATTGCCGAAGGCCGATCGGCTACCGCCTGCAGCGCGATGGCTCGGCGGGCGAGGTCGCGCCCCAACGCGGCAGCCTCGCCCTCGACGCCGGAGCGGGCCTCGACCACGTCGAAGCCGAGTTCGGAGGCGTGCCGAGCGACGGCCTCGATCATGGTGGCGTTTGAGGCGATCACCCGCAGGTCGTTGTTTCGCCACAGCGGGTCATCGGGCTTGACGGTTTCCTGGGCCTCTCCACGAGTCCCGCGGATCAGTCGTGCGGTGACTCCCGGCGCCACGCGCCGGGCGGCGTAGCGATCGAGGACATCGAGCGCTTCGTCGAACGTTGTCGGATCCGGCGCCGTTGGTCCCGACGAGACGACGCCGAGGTCATCCCCGATGACATCGGACGCGACTCGGGTGATGACATGCGCGGGGCGGGCGAGCCGGGCCAGCCCGCCGCCTTTGAGTTGCTCGGCGTGCTTGCGCACGGTGTTCAGTTCGTGGATCGTCGCGCCGGCTTTGAGCAAAAACTCCGTGATCGCGGCGACGTCGGCGATGGAGACACCCTCGGCCGGGAGCGTGAGCTGCGCGCTGGCGCCGCCGGACACGAGCGCGAGAAGCGTGTCGGCGTCGGTCAGGTCGGCGGCGAACTGCGCGACTTGTCGGGCGGCTTCTTCGTTGCGAGCCGTCGGCAGCGGGTGATCGGTTTCATATACGCTGAACGTCGACCCGAGCGCGCCACGCGCCGGACCGGCGTACGCCGGCGGCGCCAGCACCACGCCCGCGTGTAATGCCGGACCGAGCAACTGCGATGCTCTTCGAGCGAGTGAGACGGACGCTTTGCCGATCGCGAGCACGTGCACGCGCGATGCCGAACGGAGTTCCGCGGGCCAGGCGCGTTCGAGTGCGTCGGCCGGATCAGCCGCGGCGATCGCCGATCGAACGAGCGACGCGGCGTGCTCCGGGTGCTGACTGAACATGGGCGTAGGCATCAGCCTGTCCGCAGGGAACCGGAACGCTGCTCGGCCCAACGCCGCAATCGGTCGCACGCGGCGGCGAGTGTTTCCGGGCGTTTGCAGAACGCGAAGCGGACGAAGCGGGCGCCGTCGGCCGGTTGGCTGTAGAACGCGCTGGGCGGGATGACCGCGACTCCGGCGTGCTCGGTCAGCTCGCGCGCGAAGGCGACGTCGTCGCAGATTCCGCGCGGTTCGCTCAGCGGCGTGTGATCGGCCATGATGAAGTACGAGCCCTCGGGCGGACGGAAGCGAAATCCGAGATCCCGTAGCCCCTCGACCAGTTCGTCCCGGCGTGCCTGATACGTGGCGCGGATCTCTTCGATCGCCGCGTCGCCTTCGTCCAGTGCCGTAGCCGCGGCGTGCTGGAGCGGCGTGGCGACGGCGTAGCACAGGAACTGGTGCGCGGCGCGGATGCCCGCGGTCAACTGTGGCGGCCCCGCGGCCCAGCCGATCTTCCAGCCCGTGAAGCTGAAAGTCTTGCCGAGGCTCGAACAGGTGATGGTGCGCTCGCGCATGCCCGGCAGCGTGGCGATCGAGACGTGCGGCGGGGCGCCGTCATACGTCAGCCGCTCGTACACCTCATCAGAAACGACAATGAGGTCACGCTCGCGCGCGACCGCGGCGATGCACTCCAACTCCTCGCGAGTCAAGACGGTGCCGGTCGGGTTGTGCGGCGTGTTGACCACGATCGCCCGCGTGCGTTCGCTGATGGCCGAACGCAGGTCGGCGGCATCGAAGGTGAACCGGCCTTCGGCGTCGGGCGAGAGCCGAACAAAGCGGGCGGTCGCTCCGGCCATCGCGACGCACGCCCGATACGAGTCATAGAAGGGCTCGAACAGCACCACCTCGTCGCCCGGCTCGATCAGACCCAGCATGACGGCGGCGAGGGCTTCGGTGCAGCCGTTGGTCACTGTGATCTCGGCGTGCGGGTCTACGGAGAGGCCGTTGTGGCGGTCGAGCGAGCGTGCGATCGCTTCATTCAGCGGCGGCTCGCCGGCGAGGCGCGCGTACTGGTTGTGGCCCTCGTCCATCGCCCGCCGGGCCGCGTCGCGTACGAAGGCCGGCCCGTCGAAATCGGGGAACCCCTGCGAGAGATTGATCGCGTTGTGTGTGCGGGCGAGGGCCGTCATCTCTGCAAAGATGGTGGCGCCGAAGGGGCGGAATCGGGCGGCGACGGTCATGCGAAGCAGACTACCGACGACGGCTCGGTCAGGCGTAGCCATCGAATCGTCGCCGACCAACCTCCGCGGCATCGCCCGGCCGCTCGCTCAGCACCGGCAACGGCCTTGGAGGTGGGACCAGATCGAACAGCGCCCCGTCTGAAACCGTGGTTCGTCCGCCGGTGATGTCAAAGACAATGTCGATCTCGACCGTCGGAGAGATGAACTCGAGCAAGACCCGATCGCTCTCGACCGCTCTGGAACGAAACGTCCGCCCCTGGATCACGGCCAAGAGGTCGCGCCCTCGATCGACGACTTGTCCATCGACGAGTGAACGCGACTCCCGTTCATCTTTTCCGGGGCGCTGCACGATCGCTTCGACACCCGGCTCTGGGGTATCGAAGAGCCCGCCGTCGTTGATGACTCGCACACCAACGAAGGCATCATCGGAGGCAGTCATGCTGGAAATGATGACCCGCCCGCCGGCGCCGGCAGAATCATCGATGACCGTCTCGGCCTTCACACCGAGCAGCGGTTGGAAGGCGTTAATGGCGGCGGTGATGCCTTGAAATGACGTCCCCGATGCAAACGCAAACTGCCGTGCTCCTGTGCTCGTCTCGATCTCAAAGACCAACTGCGATCCGGAGTTGAGATCCAACCCCCGTGGCTGTGCATCGCTAAACGCAAGCTCGACCGACCCACGCTCGGCCTGCTGGATGATGTCCGCCTCGAACGGCCTCGGGCCTGGAAGGTCTAGGTCGAAGCGGCGCACATTGACCGATCCCACCGTGGGTACAAGATTCTCCGCTTGCGGCAGACTGCCGAGACGGGCAGCGTTGGCGATGCTCCGGACCTGATTCGCCAGACCGTCCAGTTCGCGGTTCGACGCTGCGGGCTGCGTTGGCAAGTTCACTGGGGGAAGCAACGCGTCCCGACGCTCCGGCAGCCCGCCACCACGCTGGAGCCTGGCCGTCGCGAGCTGTGAAAGCGTGCGCTGTAGGTCGATCGACAACGCGTTCGTGGTTCCCAGGCGTGTCATGGCTCGTGTCCCCTGCGCGATATCGCGGCCGAATGACTATCGTCTCGCGGTCCGCGATCGGTGCACATTGGGCTGCCGCGGCAGCTCAGACAGGCAGGCACCGACCAGATGAGGAGTCGCGCAGATGCTGCAGGTCGGTTCGCTGGCGCCCGAGTTCGAGTTGGCCGATCAGCACGGGGAAGCGCGCACGCTGGCCGCGTTGCTCGTCCGCGGCCCGCTCGTGCTCTACTTCTACCCGGCCGACTTCACGCCGGTCTGCACCGCTGAGGCGTGCATGTTCCGCGATGTGCACACCGAGATCGCCGAAGCGGGGTTGTCCGTCGCTGGGATCAGCCCGCAGTCGAGCGCGAGCCACCAGAAGTTCGGCGGTCGGCACAAGCTGCCGTTTCCGCTGCTCGCCGACACCGACAAGTCCGTCGTGCGCGTGTATGAGGCCAACGGGCCGTTCGGTATCGGCGTTCGCCGCCTGACCTACCTGATCGCGCCGGATCGAACGATTACCGACGCAGTGCGCTCTGACCTTGGGATCGGTCGGCACCGCAAGTTTGTGCGCGCCGCGATCGAAGCGCGTTCAGGCTCGTAGCTCGACCGGCGCTTCGATGACGGCGTTCGGCGTCACGGCGAACAGACGGTCGCCCGGCTCGGGCACGTGCACGACGCCGCCTGTGAACCGGCTGAACGCGGGCAGGATCGCTCGGTGCGGGCCGATCACAAACGCGGGCAGCCGAACGCTGCCGGTGGCGAGCCTGAGTCGCACGGCCGGGTGGGTGTGCCCGCTCCAGACAAAGCCGTCGGTCGGCGTGCCGGGACCGATCGCCGGTTCGTGACGAAAGCGGAACGGGCCTTCCGTGTAGATCTCCGGCTTGATGTCCAGCCGCCAGGCGTCGGTTAGATCTTCGAGCCTGCGGTCGTGGTTGCCCGGAACAACCAGCCAGTCCTGCGTGTGCCGCTTCCGCCATGCGGCTACGGCCTCCACGAGGCTCGGCGTAAGGCCGGCCGGCGCGTGCAGCAAGTCGCCGATGATGATGAGACGTTCGGCACGGGTCCGCGCTAGGCCTTGGGCCAAGCGATCGAGTTGTTCGTGCGCATCGCCGTCCGGTACAGCGATGCCCGCGGCGCGGAACACGCCCGACTTGCCCAGATGCAGATCCGAGACGAGCATGGCGCCCCCCTCGCGCCAATGCGCTCCACGCTCGGGCATCAACTCGATCCGCTCGCCTGCGACATCAACGGCCATCTCTTCGTCGCTCACGTCGTGCGCTCACGTTTCGGCGCCTTGCGGAGGTCGGCCTCCCACTGCTTCGTGGCGCGGGCGATGCGATCTTCGAGGGTTTCCGACGAGATCTGTCCGCCGACGCGCTCGATCACGAGCGGGAGACCGAGCGGCGTCGGTCGCTTGACCGCCCGGCGGATCACAGTTGCGGAAGCGAGCCGTGCGAGCGTGCGGGCCAGGCGCGACCGCTCGAACTGGCGATCGAGCACCTCACGGCGGGCCTGGGCGAGCAGCAGGTTGTCCGGGTCGAAGTCGGTCAGCACGTCGTACAGCAACGACGACGAGGCGTGCAGTTGCCGCATCGATCGGTGGGCGCCGGGGTAGGACTGAAAGACCAGACCCGACACACGGGCGACCTCGCGGAACTGCCGCTTGGACAACTCGCCGACGTTGACTGCCTCGGAGATGTCTTCCATAAGTTGCTCGCTGGTGAACAGCTCTTCGTCAACCCACTCGGCAAAGTCCTCACCTCGCTCGCAGAGCAGTTCGAAGCCGTAGTCATTGGCCGCGATGGTGAACGTGGCGGGTCGGCGCCTGCCGAGCCGAAGTGCCGCGAGGCTGGCGATGCCCAGGTTCACCAGCCGTCCCTCGAACGGGTACACGAACAGATGAGATCCCTCGCGTGTCTCGCAGGATTCGACGAGCAGTTCGCCCTCGCTCGGCGTGTGGCTGAGGCGGGACTGTGCTTCGATAATCGGCGCCGCGGCGGCGAACTCGGGTTCAGCCTCGTCGCCCGCGCTCAGGCTGCCCATCGCCGACCGAACACCTTCGGCCAGCGACTCCGAGATCGGCAGCCGCGTGCCGGACCAGATCGGCGTGTGGTTGCTGCGACCCGTGGCCGGGCGGACGAAGCAGGTCAGGTCTTTCGCCCTGTGGAAACGCAGCACACGCCCCGCGAACACGAACCGCTCGCCCACACGCAGCTTGCCGACGAAGTGTTCCTCGATCGAGCCCAGCCGTTTGCCACCGACGAACCGGATCTCCATCGTCGCGTCGCCCGTGATGGTGCCGATGTTCAGGCGGTGGAGCTGCGCCGGCTTGCCTTCCGGCGCCGCGTGTCGGCCCTCGCCTTCGTGCGTGACCTTGCGGTATTCGGGATACGCCGCGAGTGTGCCGCCGCCCTCGGTCACGAGGCGGAGTGTCCAGTCGAAATCCTCTCGCGTGAGATCGGCGTAGGCCTGCGCGCCGCGGACCTCGGCGTAGAACGCATCGGCGTCGAACCCGCCGCCGAGTGCGCAGGTCACCATGTGCTGCGCAAGCACATCGAGCGGCTTCGTATCGAATCGTCTGGGCTCGATCTCTCCGGCCGCGATCGCGCGGCGCACGGCGGCGATCTCCACGAGTTCGAGCGCGTGCGTTGGCACGCAGACGATGTGGCACGGCTCACCCGGCCGATGCGACGCCCGACCAGCCCGCTGCATCAGCCGGGCCACACCCTTGGGCGAACCGATCTGGTACACGCGTTCGACGGGCGCAAAGTCGACGCCGAGATCCAGCGAACTCGTGGCGACGACCAGGCGCACGGAGCCGTCCTTCAAGCCGTTCTCGGTACGCGTGCGGTCATCTCGATCGATCGAGCCGTGGTGGAGGCCCATGTGCCCGCGCCACTCGGGCTTGGCGGCCTCGATCGCGTGGAACCAACGCTCCGCCTGCGACCGTGTGTTGCAAAAAATCAGCGTCGACCGTTCGGCATCGAGCGACGCTAGCACGTCTGGCAGCATCTTCAATCCCAGATGACCCGCCCACGGGAATCGGCCCGGATTGTCGGGGATCAACGTCTCGATGTGGACCGGGCGGTCCATCCGCGCGGACGTCAGCGTGAAGCGGCGGCCGGCGCCAACGGCCGACTGCGCGGCTTCATCGAGATTCGAGAGCGTCGCCGAGAGCGCGCGCGTGCGGAGATTTGGCAGCCACGCACGGAGTCGGGCGATCGCGAGTTCGGTCTGCACGCCGCGCTTGCTGGCGAGCAGTTCGTGCCACTCGTCGAGCACCACGCTGTGCAGCCCCTGGAACCGCTCGCGGGCCTCGGGGTAGGTCAGCAGCAGTGACAAAGACTCCGGCGTGGTGATCAGCACTTGGGGCAGCTCGGCCCGCTGCTTCTTGCGCGTGTAGGACGAGGTATCGCCGGTGCGGGTCTCGACGCGGATCTTGACGCCGAGCTCTTTGGCCGGGCGCGTCAGGGCCTTTTCAACATCGCGAGAGACCGCGCGGAGCGGCGTCAGGTACAGCGTCCGCGGGCCGGTGACCTTTGTGCCCGCATCCGTCGCGGCACGCGCCTCGGCGATCATCTCGGCCAGCGGGCCGAAGTAGGCGGCGTACGTCTTGCCGGCGCCGGTCGGTACGTGCACGAGCCCGGACCCGCCGGCGAGATGGTCCTCCCACACGGCCTGCTGGAACTCGTGCGGCCGCCACCCCTGGTCGGTCATCCACCGCACAAGATCCCCGAGCGCCGCGCGGGCGGCGGAGGGCGTCACGCTCGGGCTGTCGGCTGCGCGGGTGGGCATGGGCAGGATCCGGTACGGTCGGGCGGCCGTCGCCCTCGGCGGCATCCGGCACCGTAGCACTGTCGAACCGGGCTTCCCGACCGGCCCGAGTTCAGGGCCACGCACAATTGCCGACTCGATCGCCGACACGATCACGGAAAGGACGCCTCCGATGCGACCGCTCGTCTGGTTCCGCACCGACCTCCGCGTGGAGGACAACACAGCCCTCTACCGAGCCCGCAAGGCCTGCACCCGGGGTCTCGTCGGCGTCTTCGTTGTCTCGCCCGGTCAATGGGCCGAGCACGATTGGGGCACGTGCAAGGTCGACTTCGTGATGCGCTGCGTCGCGGATCTGTCCGATCGGCTCGAACGGCTCAACATCCCCCTGCGGATCCTGACCGCCGATCGCTTCTCTGACGCGCCCTCCGCGCTGCTTGGCTTGGCCGAGGAGCTGACGTGCGACGCCTTGTATTTCAACCGCGAGTACGAGGTCAACGAGTCTCGGCGTGATGACGCGGTGTGTGACCTCTTCGAGCGGAACGGGCGAGAGGCACACTCGTTCACAGACCAGACGCTGCTCGAGCCGGGCAGCGTGCGCACCAACGACGGCCGTCCCTACGGCGTTTTCAGCCCGTTCCGAAAGAAGTTCACCGAGGTCTGGGTCGATCGCGGCGGCTCCCCGGTGCTGCCAACGCCCAAGGCGTTGGAAGAGATGGTGTGCAAACCCGATGACGTACCGGCGCCGGACTCGATCGACGGATTCGATGACCCAGACGGCTTGCGGCGACCGGACCTTTGGAAGGCTGGCCAGCAGGAGGCGAAGCGGCGGCTGTCCCGTTTCTGCGCCGACCGGATCGGCGACTACACCGACGACCGCGACACGCCGTCCATTGATGGGACGAGTCAGGTCTCGCCGTACCTGGCGGCGGGCGTGCTCTCGCCTCGCCAGTGTGTAGCCGCAGCGCTCGATGCGAGCGGCTCGGAGCTTGACCCCGCATGGCCGGTCAAGGCGGGCGCCATGGGATGGATCAGCGAAGTCATCTGGCGCGAGTTCTACAAGCACCTGATCTGGGCCCACCCGAGGCTGTGCATGCATGAGCCGTACCAGCGGGAGACAGCGAAGCTCGAATGGGACGACGATGACGAGAAGTTCGACGCGTGGCGCCAGGGCCGCACCGGCTTTCCGATTGTGGACGCGGCGATGCGGCAGCTCGCCGAGACCGGCTGGATGCACAACCGCCTGCGCATGATCTCGGCGATGTTCCTCACCAAAGACCTATGGCTCGATTGGCGTAAGGGCGAGCGGCACTTCATGCGCTCGCTTGTGGACGGTGACCTTGCAAGCAACAACGGCGGCTGGCAGTGGTCGGCCTCCACCGGCACGGACGCCCAGCCGTATTTCCGGGTCTTCAACCCGACGAGCCAGAGCCAGAAGTTCGACGCCGACGGCGCGTTCATCCGGCGGTTCGTGCCGGAGCTTCGCGGGGTTGAAGGCAAGGCGATCCATGAGCCGCGGGCGAAGGCCGGGCTGTTTGAGGACTTGGACTACCCGGCGCCGATCGTGGATCACAAGAAGGCTCGGGTGCGGGCGATCGAGGCGTTCAAAGACTTAAAGAAGGGGTGACGACTGCATCGGGCCCTTGAGCGGCTGCGCGATCAGAGTGTTCCGCCTCCGATCAGCAGCCCGTATCTTGGTAACGTGGACAACCATGACCCAACGCTAGGGGCGGCCAACTCCGGAAAACCGCAGGATGGTGGCCTGATCCCGCCATCGGAAGCGCGATGCCCGTGTGCACGCTGCGGCTACGACCTAACTGGATTGAGCCCCGAGGCAAAGTGCTCGGAGTGCGGGTACTCGGTCGAGCGTTCAATGGATGTCGCACTCATGGCTATTGGTATAGTCATAGATATGAGCAATCACGAAGCGCCCCGTGAGACCGACACCGAACCGCACAGCGAGTTCACCAAATGCTTCGGTTGCGGCTACAGCCTGGAGGGCCTTCCTTCGGACGGCGTGTGCCCGGAGTGCGGGTTTCCTGTCGAGCGGTCGTTGCAGGGGATCATGCTCATCAACAGCAGCCCCGAATACCTGAGCAAGCTCCAGCTCGGTCTCAGCTTTGTGCTCAACGGCATCCTCGTGCAGGTCGTGCTGATAATCATTGCGGTCATCGTCTCCTTCCGAACGGCGTTCGGCGGGGTTGTAGTGGATCCCTTTTCGACCTTGCAAACCGTGCAGTCGCTCGTCGGCACCGCGGTTGGCCTCGTCATGCTCTACGGCTGGTGGCAGTTCAGCACACCCGATCCCGGGTTTACCGGTCGGGACGACGGGTCCAAATCACGCACGTGGCTGCGGGTGAGCGCTTGCCTCGTTGCTGCGACGCAGGTCTTGGCTCTCCTCGGAAGCATTGTGGGCATGGCGATCAACGAGATGCTCGGGATGGGCATGCTCGCGATCATCGGTCTCGCCAGCTTCGGCGTGTGGATCGTGATGTTCTTCTCATCGCTGCTGTACGTTCGATGGCTGGCGCCAAGGGTGCCGGATCGCATGCTCGATCTGAAGGCGAAACGGAACATGTGGCTGCTGCCGCTGCTGTACGTCTTGCTGTTTGTTGTTTTGATGCTCGGGCCGCTGATCGCATTGGTGATGTACTGGAACATGCTGGACATCCTCCGCAAAGATCTGCGGAGAGTTCGCGCCAAGCAGGCGTCGCTCGCTTAAATAGGGTTTGTCAGCGCGTGTTCAGCGCATCGAGAGCCCGAGTACCGGTCTCGGTCCAAGCGGCCTCGTTTGCAAGCTCAACGACACGTAATCGGACGCTTACCGGAAGCGTGGCTTCCTGAGCTTGCCGGAGCACACGCTCGAGTTCCGACTGCGCACGCGCTTCCTTCGCCGCGTGACCCCTCCGCCACGGCTCGTCCACCCAACGCAGCGCCTCGGCCATCACGGTCGGCGGCGGCATGGTGTGGCCCATGCCGGGCACGTCGAAGAACAGGAACGGCACGCGGTCCTGTTCCCAGCCCTTCGCGTAGGCCAGCATCTGCTCGTAGTTGAAGTCGTCCGGCCCGGTGATGGGCGCGACGCGACGGGTGCGGAGTTGGGCGAGCCGTTGGCCGCGCGGGCGTTCGTAGGTCTTGGGCCACGTCTTGCCGTCCGCGGTGCGGGCCGGGCGGGAGTGGTTGAGCCCGCCGATCGGCACGGCGCCGGCGAAGAGATCGGGGAAGCAGGCGATCATCATCGAGCTGATCCGACCGCCGCCGGAGAAGCCCACGAGATAGACGCGGTCCGGGTCGATGTGGAACCGCGCCTGAGCCGTGGCGGCTACGTCGAGTACCAACTGCATGCGGTCGACAAACGGACGCCCGTTGCCGTTGTTCGCGGCTCCGATCGCGACGAGGTTTAACTCATCACAGACCGCGTGCAGTACCGGCGGCGGCGGGCCCCGATCGGTCGGATCGACCCAGACGACCAATCCCGCGGGTTGGGCAGGGTCGTATCCGGCGGGCGGACGGACGATCAGACGTTCTCGGCCGATGTCACGCGAGACGGCGGCGACGCGCGTTCGCTTGCCGCCGTAGAGGCGCTCGCTGAGCGTGCGCGCGTCGAGCGTGAATCGGCCGGGCGTGTAGGGCAGCGGCAGATCGGCCGTCTGCCCCGGCCGAATAGGGGAGGCCAACGGATCGAAGTCGCCGCGGAACGCCGGCAGCGGCCGTTCGAACGCGCGGAGCCTTTCGGCATGAAGCCAGACGGGCGCGTCCGGGTCGTCGCCGCGTTCGGCGAAGACGGCGCCATCGGGTCCCCGGTGGATCTTCACGCGCAATGAGTGTTCGTCGTTTGAAAGCCAGACATACCAGAGGCGATCGGCGGCGTCGAGGGCGCTGGCGGAGGCGCGGATCCGCTGAGTTTGCTCGAGCTTGCGGAGTTCGGCGAACCGGGCTCGGTCGAGCACTTCCAACACGCCCTGCAAGCGACGCTCCATTCGCGTCTCGGCCAACGCCTTCGGCGGGACCGCGTCGGGGAGGACAATCAGGATGCGAGTCGGTGCGCCTTTGGGCAACTCGAAGGCGTCGGGCACGCCGGCGATCGTCGCGGACGCGGCGCCCAGGAAAGTGAGCATCGCCGCAAGAAAGCGTGTCACGCAAGTGTTGAGCATCCCCCGCAGCGTACGTGGCGAAGGGCTGGATGCCTAGCGTTCTAACGGACGACGCGCTCCGAAGAGCGGCGGTGGCGCCACGGATCTCAGGAGGGATCGAATCAACATGCAGGACCGACCCACGACCCTGGCCGGGCTACAAGCCTTGGAATGGACGCCTCGGAGCGTCAAGGCGGAGCTGCGCGACAACCTGACGCGTGCGCTGGCCTCGGGTGACGACCTGTTCCCGGGCATCGTCGGATACGACGACACGGTGATCCCGGCGATCGTGAACGCGGTGTTGGCCGGTCACGACATGCTGTTCTTGGGGGAAAAGGGCCAGGGCAAGAGCCGGCTGATGCGGATGCTGGTCGCGTTCCTCGATGAATGGACGCCGTACCTAGACATCCCCGGGTGCCCGGTGCACGAGGACCCGTACACGCCGATCACGGCGATGGGACGGGCGTTCGTGCAGGGACGGAACGAAGAGGAGATCCCGATCGCGTGGTGGCATCGCGATGATCGATACGCCGAGCGATTGGCGCCGGGCACCAAGTTTGCGGATGTCATCGGCGAACTCGACCCGGCGAAGCTGGCCGGCGGGGCCAGCATGTCCACCGAGGACGCGCTGCACTTCGGGCTGATCCCGCGGATGCACCGGGGTCTCTTTGCGATGAACGAGCTGCCCGACCTCGACGAGATGGTGCAGGTCGGTCTGTTCAACCTGCTCGAAGAACGGGACGTGCAGATCCGCGGGTACCCGGTCCGGTTCGACCTGGACGTCGCGATTCTGTTCAGCGCCAACCCGAGCACGTACAACCGATCGGGCAAGGTCATCCCGCAGCTCAAGGACCGGATCGGCTCGACCATCCAGACGCACTACCCGGCCGAGCGGGACGCGGGCATTGAGATCATGGAGCTCGAAGCCGCCAAGGACTTCGGCGGAGACTGGCTGGGCGGGGAGTACCCGGTGCTGGTGCCGCGATTCATGAAAGAGATCGTCGAGCAGATCTCGATCGCGGCGCGGCGGAGCGCATACGTGGACCACGAGTCCGGCGTGAGCGCGCGGTTCAGCATCGCGAACTACCGGATGATGATCGCGTCGGCGCGGCAGCGGGCGATCCGGCAGGGTGAACGGCCGGCGGCGCCGCGGATCAGCGACCTGTCGCACTTCCACAGCTCATCGATCGGCAAGCTGGAACTCGACCTCATGGGCACGCACCAGATGACCGAGCGGCAGGTGCTCGACGCGGTGGCAGCCGAGGCGGTCGGAGCGGTGTTTGAGGAGTACATCGACGAGCACGGGCTCGGCGAGATCGCGGAGGTCTTCGCCGGCGGCGTGCGCATCGAGGTGGGCGATCAGCTGCCCTCGGAGCACTACGCCGAGTTGCTCAAGCGCGTGCCGCCCGCGTGGGACAAGGCGTTCGAGGTGAACGCGAGCGAGAACCCGGCGGTTCGGGCGAGCTGCGCCGAGTTCGTGCTGGCGGGGCTGCACGCGAAGGACATGATCAGTCGGCACCAACGGCACGGGCGGATCGAGTACGAGACATGAGCGACCGACGAGCGCCCAACCGCCCCAAGCCCCTCGGCGGGATCGTGCACACGTATCAGAAGTACGACCCGCAGCGGTTTCCGTCGCCCACGGCGCCGCCGCCGGACATCGCGTCGGCGGCGATGGATCACATGCTGATGTACGGCTCCTCGCGTCGGTTGACGCCCGAGGAGTTGGCCGATGCGATCGAGATCGATCCGTCGCAGATCGCCGGGCTCGGGCCGAGTTTGGACGTGCTGATTCGGGTGCTGGAGGAGCGGCGGCGGAAGATCCTGAAGACCTACGAAACCGAGGCCGCGCGACGCGAGTCGGCGACGGCGTACCTCGATCAGGCGGGGTCGATGGAGGCGCCAGAAGACGAGCGCGAGCTGTTCGACCGAGCGGTGCGGGGCAAGCAACTCCGTGAGATCGAGCGGCTGTGGTACCGGCAGGACAATGAGTCGTCGCGCTTCGCACTCGACCTGCTGAAGCTGCGTGACCGGCTGGGTGAGCTCTACGAGATGGATGAGCTGGCGTCGCGGTGGGACTTTATCGGCCGAACACCGATGACCGTGGAGGAAGCGCTCGCGGTTAAGGAAGAGCTCGAAGAGATCGAGCGGCTGCTCGAGCAACTCCGCGAGGCGATGAAGAACGCGAAGGTCGGCATTATCGACGCCGAAGCACTCGCCAACTACGCCGAAGAAGCGGACATGGACCGGCTGCGTGACCTCGCGGCGCAGATGGAAGAGATCGTGCGCGCCGAAGCCGAGCGTGCGGGCATGGAGCTGACCGCGGACGGCTACCGCATGACACCCAAGGCGCTGCGGGTGATGCAGGGCAAGCTGCTGCAGGAGATCTTCAGTCAGCTCGAGGCGGCCCGTTCGGGTCGGCATACGGGGCCGATCACGGGTGACGGCGCCGTGGAGTTGCCGCGGACAAAGGCGTATGAGTTCGGCGATTCGCCCGCCCATATGGATATCCCGCAGACGTTCGTGAACGCGCTGCTGCGAGAGGGCGCCGAGGACGGTCGCATCCGGGTGACCGCTCGGGATATCGAGATCCACGAGACGCGGAACACACCGAAGTGCGCGACGGCCGTGCTGATGGACATGTCGGGCTCGATGCGGCACGGCGGGCAGTACGTGAACTGCAAGAAGATGGCGCTCGCGCTCGATGGGCTGATCCGATCGGAGTTCCCCGGGGATCATCTGACGTTCTTGGAAATGGCGACGTTCGCGCAGGTCGTGAAGTCGGGCGAGATCGCGGAACTGATGCCCAAGCCGGTGACGATCCGCAACCCGGTCGTCCGACTGATGGCGGATATGAGCGACGCGTCGGTCACGCCCGCGGTGGTGCCGCCCCACTTCACCAACATCCAGCACGCGCTGCGTCTGAGCCGGCGGATCCTCGGCGGGCAGGACACGCCGAATCGTCAAGTCTTCCTGATCACCGACGGCCTCCCGACCGCGCACTTCGAGGACGAGAAGCTGTACATGCTCTATCCGCCGGACCCGCGGACCGAAGAACACACGATGCGTGAGGCCTCGGCGTGCGCACGCGAGGGGATCACGATCAACCTGTTCCTGCTGCCGAGTTGGTCGCAGAGCGAAGAGGACGTGCAGTTCGCACACGAGATCGCGGAGCGTACCGGCGGTCGTGTGCTGTTCACGGGCGGCGCCGATCTGGACCGGTTCGTCGTGTGGGACTACGTCTCGCGTCGGCGGAAGATCATCGGCTAACGCGGAGCTTCGGCGTCCTGATCGTCGTTCTCAGCAGCGTCGAGCGTCTCCTCGTCTTTCCCGACCTCTTGTTCGCCGTCTGCATCTGCATCGGCATTGGGATCTACGCGGGTCATTTCCACGATGCGTGAGAGACGCTGAGTGATCACTTCGCCGGTCGGATGAGCCGCGCGGAACTGGGTGATCGTGCTCAGATTGCAGGACTCGATCTCACCCCGGATGAGATCAAAGCGCGCCTGGCCGTGCTGCGTGTAGGAAGCGAGAGCGACTTCGCCGGGCACGAGCACTTCGTTCGGATCAATCGGCTCGACGGGCTCGGTGAGCATCGCGATCACGGCCGTGCGCACACCCGCGGCGCGGCGGACGGTCTGAAACTTGGTCCGTCGGTCGAGCGCGATCGGGCCGGTGGGCAGTTCGCTGTCGAACGCAGCGTTCCAGGCATCGCCAACGAACACATCGGCGTCGGGCGCCACGGCGAAGATGTCGTCGAGAAAGAGCCGCCAAGATTCGGCCGGAGGCGCCAAATCTGGGAGCTCGCCCAGATATTCGGCGTTATAGACCCGCCCGAGGCGATCGGCTTCGAAGCGCAGCTCTTGGCCGAGCAACGCCGCGGCGGGCCGAAGCGGTTCGGGGACTTCGCCGAGATCGTCGACCGGGCCGTCGGCGATGAACTCGAGCCCCTCGGCGCCGGTCAGGCTGGGGTGTCGCACAAGCAGCTTGGCCGCGTCGAACGTGCGGATGATCTCCGAGAACCCAGAGTCGAGCTCACCGATCACGGTATCGGTAACCGTCCAGACCGATATCGTTTCGGCGTTCTGGAGCGGGCGCCCCTGACTGTCGACGATTCGGAGCGTCTCACGGACGTTGAGTTGATAGGTGCGCGTCGTGCCCGGACGCCAGTACGTGGCGATTCGATAGGGTCCCGTTCGGATGGCCGCCGGCTGTGCGGGGGAAGCCTCTGGAACTTGGCCCGGCTCGGCGGGCGGCAAAGGCGGTGACGGAACTTGGGCCGAAACGACTGAAGCCGCAAAGGCCACGATGGAGACAGCGAATACTGCAAAGGTTGATCGCGTGGGCATGCGCGAAGGGTACGCTCGGCCGAGCCCGCTGCGGCTCCCGGATTCGACGGACCGTCGAGGCGGCCTGTTGTGGGCCGATTTCCTCCGGCTTCTTGACGGCCGATGGATTCGGGCTAGGCTTTTCGCCGATCCGTGGAGACCCCGCGATCAATCCCAGGGATCCAAATCCGATCCCCGATAGCTCAATGGTAGAGCGAGCGGCTGTTAACCGCTAGGTTGTAGGTTCGAGTCCTACTCGGGGAGCTTGGCAGGCCCGTGTCCAAAGGACGCGGGCCTGTTTGTTTACTGGGGTGGAGCTGGAACGGGCCGCTTTGGTGCGTCCGGGGCGGGGTGCGGCGCTCTCGGGTTTGACGTTGGCGAGTGGGTGGCGACCGGAACCCCCGGTTGGCCGGGCCGGTCGGGCCGAGACTCTCGGGCTCTCTGACTCTCGGTTAGCAGCGGTGCGAGGAATGGGTGCTCTTGGGCGTCAGTTTCGATGGCGAAAAGCGTGCGTTCACGTGCAAAGCACATACATCGCTGTTTGGCCGGTACCATCCATTGGGGACCGGCGACTAAGCACTCCCACCGCTTGAGGCTCCGGCAGCTGCGTGCTACTCTGACTGGATGCTTGAGCCGGCCACCATCCAGTCAGTCCGCTTCTCGGGTCACGAGAGTTTCCCACTTCGGTTCTCGTGGCTCGCAAAGGCCGTTCGTGCGTGCAGCGAAACGCACCAACAAGACGTCTTCGTACGCGATGACGCAGTCGTCATGCTCGGCGTTGGGAAGAACATGGTCCGGTCGATGCGGCATTGGGCGCTTCGCTCTGGAATGATTCAACCGGCCGATGACTCGAAGCGAGGGGGACGATACGAGCCAACCGATTTAGGCTGGTATCTATTCGGTCATGATGGCGTTGATCCATATCTGGAAGACCCGGCGACCACGTGGCTAGTGCATTGGGGCCTTTGCAGTAACCCGGAAGTGTCGCCAACCACTTGGTACTTCCTTCTCAGCCTTCTGCGCGAGCAATCGTTCACCATCCACGAATCCGTAGAGGCGCTGCTCCGATTCGCTGAGCCCGCCGGTGGCAAGCCCGCGAACCGAAACACGGTAGAACGGGACGTGCACTGCTTTGTTCGCACCTATAGCCGCTACGAGCCCGACCGCAAGATCTCCCGCGAAGAGGCGTTCGACTCTCCGCTCTCTGAATTAAATCTGATCCGACAGGCGCACGAGTCGGATCGCATTCTGATCGAGCGTAGTGAGCGGCCGACGCTTCCGCCCGCTGTCTTTGCGTTTGCATTGTTGGATTTCTGGAATCGGCAAGGAACGGAGGGTCACACACTGTCGTTCGAGCAGGTCGCCTACGGCCCCGGAGGCCCTGGACAGGTCTTCAAGCTCTCCGAGAACGCTGTGGTCGATCTCCTCGACCGCCTGCCGGATGCGACTCGCGGCGCGGTCGCGTTCGATAGCACCGCAGGCCTGCGACAGGTCCTCAAGCACAAGAGACTGCCTCAAGGATTGGCAGTGCTGACGCAGCACTACGGCGCCCACGCCGCGATGGAGGTTCGCAGTGACGCGGAGTAAGCAGTCGGCAGCGAAGGCTGCCCGGTCTCATCGATCTGTGAATGTCGAGCGCGATGCCGCACAAGGTGGCTCCGCGGGCCGCTATCTCGTAACCCCTACTGCGGTACGGGCCGTCGATGCGATCCTCACCGAGCTCTCTGCCGGGCGGGGTGGTGCCTGGACAATCACAGGCCCATTCGGAACGGGTAAGTCCGCATTCGCATTGTTTCTGTCTGAGCTGCTGCACGCAAGTGATGCGTCCGCGCGCAAGCGTGCTGCGTCCGCTCTCGCTTCATCTGAAGCGGGCGCAACTCGCTCGGAAGAGTGGGCCGGCTCGGCAATGCCGCGATATCTACCGGCACTGTGCGCTGGGGCTCGCGAGCCACTCGCGGTCGGTTTAGTACGATCTGTGGCGGCTGCAGTTTTGGGCTCGCGGCACAAGCTTCCGACAAAGATCGCTTCTCGTCTGGGGCGAGCGGAGCGGGCGGCTGTGAAGGGCTCCTCTCTGCAGTCGCACGAACTGATCAGCTTGGTGGAGGACGTCGCCGCGAGTATCGCCAGTTGTCGCAGTCGAGCCGCAGGCTTGCTGATCGTCATTGACGAGCTTGGCAAGTCGTTGGAGTACGCCGCGGCCGAGCCCGAGATGTCCGACATCTTCTTGCTGCAGCAGCTCGCGGAAATGGCCTCGCGTAGCGACGGAGCTGTCGCGCTCATAGGTGTGCTTCACCAAGACTTTCGCGCTTACGCCCATGGCTTACCGCCGGTGGACCGAGCCGAATGGGAGAAGATCCGAGGACGCTTTGAAGACATTGTGTTTGAGGAACCAGCCGAGCAACTGCTCCGCTTTGTGGCGATGGCCTGGGCCGGCGTTCGGGCCGATAGGGGCCTGAGCTGTAGCAAGAACGTCCTGAGCGCTACGAAGGCATCTGCCGCGCGGCTCTGGGAGCACGGTCTTGCACCGCAGGGCCTGCGGATCAAGGACGACGGTGAACTCCTCGCGGCGGCAGCGCCGATGCATCCGCTCGTTGCGAGCCTGCTTGGCCCGCTTTTTAGGCGTTTCGGCCAAAATGAGCGGTCGGCATTCGGGTTCCTGCAGTCGGAGGAACCTTCGGGTTTGCTGGCCTTCTGCCGCCGCCCGGCGTCGCACGGGCGTCTGCTGTACGACGCGGTAAATCTGTACGACTACCTGCGTGCTTCACTCGGTGCGACATTGATGCATACTCCCGACGCAAAGCGCTGGGCAGAAGCCTTTGAGACCGAAGCACGGCTCACGACACTTTCTAGCGACGCCGTAGTTGTGCTACGAACGGTTGCGCTGCTGGGCATCGTATCGCGTTGGTATCCCGCGCGAGCTACTCACGAGATTCTTGCCTTCGCCCTGTCCGATCGTCTGGATGCGCAGCGCATTGACTCTGCACTTCAAGAGCTTCAAGTGGCGCGGGCGATCGTGCACCGGCGTTACAACGACAGCTACGTTGTGTGGGAGGGAAGCGACGTTGACGTAGCCGCCCGTCTCGAGGAGGCACGCTCGCGTCTCGGCCGAACAGCGACCGCAGCGACGCTGCTTCGGCGCCATGCCGGTTTGCGGCCCGTGCTCGCCCGACGCCACTCGTTTGAGAAGGGCACACTACGCTTCTTCGATGTATCGTTCGAGTCCTGGAGCGAGCCCGACGAGAGTGAGCCACTCGAACATGACGGATGCATCGTCGTGCTGCTCGACGGGGCAAAGCGTGGTCGAGCTGATCGCACGAGAGGTGGGCCTAGAAGACTGTACTGCATTCCTGACGATGCCAGCAGGCTTGACGAGTTTGCACTCGAACTTGCCGCGTTGGACTGGGTGCGCAAAAACACGCCGGAACTGAACACCGATAGCGCTGGTCGCCGCGAGCTCCACGTCCGGCGGCTTGAAGTCGAACGACTTCTCGATCTTACACTCGACCGCCTTCTTCGGACCGATGCTGCTAACTGCAGGTGGTATCTCGACGGAGAGATCGTAAGCGTCTCTGGGCCGCGGGAGCTGAACGAGTTGCTGTCGCACATCAGCGACGAGACGTTCCATGCCGTGCCGCCCATCGACTGCGAACTTCTGAACCGGAAGGAGTTGTCAAGCGCCGCCGCGAAGGCTCGTAGTACGCTTCTTGCCGCGATGATTCAGAATTCAGACAAGCACGAGCTCGGTCTCGTGACTGGCGACCCGCCGGAACGCAGCATGTATCGCTCGGTTCTCAGCGATGAGGGCGGGCTCGGGCTGCACGTCAGCCGAAGAGATGGCGAAGCCGCGTTTGTGCTCCGCCCGAAAGTCGAAGCTAGCCGGAACATCTACCGGGCCCTTGACCAGGCGATGGACGAAGCTGGGGATCAGCGTGTTGGCCTAGATGAACTGTTCCAAGTGCTCGCTCACGAGCCTTTCGGGTTACGGGACGGCGTGGTACCCGTACTGGTCTTTGCCTACCTGCTCGCCAATGAGTCCGACTTCGCCATCTACAGCGACGGAGTCTTCTGTCGTGAGTGGAGCCCCGCGCTCGCGGCACAGGCAGTCAAGCTACCAAGGCAGTTGAGTGTCCGACGACTTCGGGTCAAGGGCGTGCGGGCTCGTGTTTTCGACGAGCTCGCTCGTGCCCTCGAGTTGACCGAGTATCCCGCCGGTGGTTCAAAGAAAGTCCTGGCTGCCGTACGTCCGCTCATGCGGTTCGCCGCTCAACTACCCGAGCACGCCCGTCTCACCGAAGATCTAGCCGACAGTACTATCGCTATTCGCGACGCCCTCGTGAACGCTGTCGAGCCAGAGACGCTGCTATTTGTCGACCTGCCCCAGGCCTGTGGCCTTGACCCGTTCCATGCACGTGGGCGAAGACGAGACTCTGATGTCACCACGTTCGTCGAGACCGTAAAGCAATCGGTCTCCGAGCTTCGGGATGCACTACCACGGCTGCTTGCCGAGTGTGAGGAGGCAATCATGCAAGCCTTTGGCCTACCCGACGACGAGTCCGCCTTTGCCGTCTTGCTCTCTCGCGCTCAAGCGATGTCGGAATGGGCCGTCGAGCCAGATTTGAAGCTATTCGTACAACGCGTTCTCGCCGGTGACGGCGTAAGCGGTGATACGGCGTTTGGAGTTGCATCGTTGATGGCGGAGAGGCCGGTCGACAAGTGGCGCGACAGCGATCGGGCAAGATTTGCAGTACGCCTGAAGCAGTTCGCAAGACGCTTTGCGATGTTGGAATCGACGGTGATCGAGCCCAAGTCGGGTCGCGGTAAGCGACGGTCTGCAGTACGGGTGGCTCTCGTCGCACCCAGTGGAAGACAGATCGATCGCACCCTTCACCTATCCGCGGCTCAGCAGAAGAAGTCTTCAGCAATTGAAAACAAGCTTCGGAGATCGATATCGAAGGAGGAAGACTCGGCAGCGATCATGGCGGCGCTGTGCGGTCTAATCGCAGACCTAGATGATCCTGCGGGCACATCCATGGACGGAGCACCATTATGACCACACCTGATGATCAGGGACGGCACATCGTCTCGTTGTCTGGTGGTAAGGACAGCACGGCGCTCGCCATCTATCTGCGAGACAAACTCCCGAAGGTAGAGTATGTCTTTTCGGATACCGACAAGGAGCTTCCGGAGACCTACGACTACCTCGACAAGCTTGAAGCATACCTCGGCCAAGAGATCGTCCGACTCCGTTCCGAGCAGGGGTTTGACCACTGGCTGAAGATCTATGGCGGGTATCTTCCCTCAGCTCGCATGCGATGGTGCACCAAGGTGCTGAAAATCAAACCATTTGAGCAGTACATCGGTGACGACCCCGTGAAGATGTACATCGGGATTCGAGCCGACGAGAATCGGGGAGGGTACCGCCCGACAAAGCCGAACATCACGCCCGTGTACCCATTTATCGAGGCCGGGTACGATCTCGATGACATCCATCGCATTCTCGATGAAAGCGGGATTGGCTTCCCCGAGTACTACTCTTGGCGGTCACGATCAGGCTGTACGTTCTGTTTCTATCAACAAAGGCAGGAGTGGGTTGGCCTGAAGGAGAATCATCCAGAGGCGTTCGAGGAGGCCAAAAAGTACGAGAAGATCGACCCCGACACCGGGAACCGCTACACATGGTCTGAGCGAGAGTCTCTTGAGGAGCTGGAGCACCCAGAGCGGATTGCGGAGATCAAGGCCAAGGCAGAGGCGGCTAGGATCAAGCGGGGCTCAGGATCGAAGAAGCTTCTGCATATTCTTGGCCAAGATGATGACGACGATTTCGTCGAACCCTGTTCTTTCTGCCATATCTAGACGCATGCCATGAATATTTTTATCGCAGCGCATTCCCAAGAGATGGCAAGAAGCGTCAAGCGGCAGCTAGAGGCTCTTGGTCACACGGTCGTCGCACGTTGGATCGAGAACGACACCAAGTTTGGCCAGGGTGCCGCTGCTTATTCGTACGACGAACGACGGGCGCTTGCCGAGATGGACGAGGCGGATGTCAGAAGATCTGATATGCTCGTTCTTCTTGCGGAAACTGAAGGCAAGCTCGTCCCAGGGGGGAAACACGTTGAAACCGGTATCGCACTAGGACTCGGGCTTCCCGTTGTTGTCGTCGGACGGCGGGAGAACATTTTCCACTGGCATTCTGGGGTGAAGGTTGTCCAGTCGATCGACTGCTTGTTCAAGCTGCTCGATGCTCGTACGCGAATCGCTGGCCGGGCCGGAGTTGTCGCGGTGAGCGACAGCGTAGATGAGACCGAAACTGAAACACACTAGAGCGGCTCCATAGATAACCCATCGCTGCCAGAACTTGACCTTTGCGTACCAGGGCCGACCGCCACCGCTCTCGTCTGGTTCGATTCGCGCGAGACCGAGTTGTTGGCCCTCGCTGTCCGCGAAGTCATCTGGAAAGTAGTGCCCCCTTTCAAGGTGCTCAAGCACCCGGAGGCTTCGGTTCACGAAGGTGAGATATCGGTTATCGAACGCGATAAAAGCTGCCGAGGCTAGGGCTCCATACAAGCTAACAAGCACGGCACCCAGCCAAAGGCCGTTGGCGATCGACAAGACGTAGGCATTTGCCAGGATGCCGGTGAGCACCAAGAAGAAGTTCAGGAACGCTGCCCGGCGCGCTGACGCGGACTCGAAGTACTTCCAAGCATATTCGAGGCGTTCGTGTACCAACTGTGCGTTGTCCACAGGCAGGCCCTTTCGCGAACCCATTGAAAGCGTCGGGCAAGCTCCTCAGCTCGCCCGACGGATTGTATTACTTCTTCCGCCAATGACGGATCAGACCCTGCAGCTCAAGGCCCCAGTTCGTGCGAAGATCATCGAAGATCGATGTGTCATCGAATTGCCCCTCCGCTCGCGCGTAGCCGGCGATAAGCAGATCGATCCCGTTTCGGATCAGCTTGGCCATCTCCCGTTGGGCATCATCCTCGCCGTCGCGCTCTGCCGCCACGAGCTTCGCGTAGACCTCGGTATAGAAGGGGTGCCGCATGTTCAGCTTGACGACAACCTGTGATCCGAGGTGCTTAATCTCGATGAACTCCTGCCCGGGCCATGACTCGGGCACCATGCTGAAAGGCTGCGACTCGATGCGTGCCTTCGCCTGAGCCTTCTTGGACTCCTTGTGCTCCGGTGCTGCTTCCCTGGTGACCGCCTCCGCTGCTTCGTCGATAACACGATCCCGCTCTTCGGGGGTCACGTCCTTGCCCGCCTTTGGCTTCCGAGATGTGCGTTGGGTCTCGGCTGCAACGCGCTCCGCTTCGGCGTGCAGACCTTCCTCAACGAGCTGCTGGCGATCAACGGCGTCGTAGTGGGAGCTGATGTCCTTGCGCAAGTCCTGAATCGACTTATGAATCAACGACTTCAGTTTGTCCCGCAGCCCCTCGATCGGCTCCGCGCCCTTCTTGACGTTACGAACATGGAAGCACTCGTCAAGGTCGGGCTCGAACCGGATTTCCTTGCCGATGAACCTATCAATCGGCTTGCCGTCGATCGAGGGCTGGACGTCACGCAGCCAGCCGTTGAAGATCTCTCGATCGGCCCGGAGGATCGAGATCCCCTCGTTTTCAGGGATTCGGCGCTCTTTCGCGAATTCGTTTCCGCCTTCGCCACGCTTCATACGGAACTCCTTGGGCAGGAGTGTGAGCGTGATGTGTACTCGCGACTTCCGCTTGGGGTCGCTTGGGACGGCAAACTCGAACGACTCGTTGACCTTGATCTCGGCCGTCGGGTCATTCTTTCCATCAAGATGGAAACGAGTCGAGGTCATCAAGTACAACGGGTCGTGCGGCGCGACAGGCTTGCCATCAAACTCGATAATGATTCCTCGATCCAAGAACTTACGGAACGTACGGGCCGTGTAATGAACCAGCTCGACCTTCACCGTGTCTGCGCGGCGACCCCCGCCACTCTCGTTCTCCTCGAGTCGATCAGTCTTGGACCAGCGAACCAGCGTCCCGGTGTCTCCAACGAGGTCCTCGCAGCCGGACGGGAGGTCGAGCTCAACGGGCACCGGGATCGAGTCCATGTCTCCGCACTCGATCTCATCCAGGTCGATGTAGGTGAACATCCAGGGATCGCCCGCGGTCTGGCGGCTCCAGACTTCAATCCTCTTGGCCTGTGAGATACCACCCATCTTCGCGCCGACGCCGAATCGGCCCATGCCGGCCCGATCGTTGTAGCGACTCGAGTATCCGAGCTTGAGGCAGTTGTGCAGGACTGTGATGTCCATGCCATCGCCGTCGTCTCCCATTGCGAGAGACTCCACGACTTCCGTCTTCTTCTTGTTGCCGCCGATGGTCTTCTTGGTCGTCGCAACACGACAGCGAATCGCGTTGGCGTTGGCCTGCAGACTGTTGTCGATCACCTCGCCAACGGCACTGGTGTAGTCGTGCCCAGATGACCTGAGCGAAAGCAGCGTCTTGTCGGCAGCGATCAGAGGAACGGTTTGGTTTTCTACCACGGTCATTTTCGAGCTCCTTGTCCTCGGCAACTCTGGCCGAGGGGATCCATTGCGCACTGGGAATCACTCGCCCGCGTTCGTGCGCGGAAACAGCGGCCGAGATTACCGGTGAGCCTGAACGTATTCAGTTGTTGGATCGGAGCCCTAGACGGGAGGGCGAACAACCGGCTCGACCCGACTTGTCCCAGTCGCCACCTTGGTCAACTGAGGACGAGGAACCAATCCAATGCAGACCATAGTCATACCCCATGGCAGATGCAAGCGCCGCGGTTTGGGTGCGACACTTCGCCCCCCTTGGTGCAGATATAGAGGATGCACGCCCTGTTGGTGAACAAACGGCCGGGGCCCGGAGGCATCCACCATGGACGGACGGACCGCACGGAAGGCGGGGCGGCGATCGCGCGCGCCGCGGGCAACGACAACCCCGGAAGCCCGGCGGCGGGAACTGGTCGCGCTGCTGGGGGACGGGCTCGCCCGGGTGATCGAGCAATCTCCGCGAGTTGGCGAGGAACTCTCAGAATCTGCCGCGACACGAGTTGAACTTCCGAGCGATGCGGGCCTCAGTGTGCCCGCGGGCGACGGTTACCCGCGGGACGGAGGCTCGTGATGGCGGAGTCGGTTTCGCACATCAAGAAGGAACTCGCCGCGCTCGAGGACATGACCACGCGCGAACTCCGCGAGCGGTACGAGGAGGTCTTCGGCGAGGCGGCGAGATCGAGCAACCGGCGTTGGCTGATCCGACGGATCGCCTGGCGGATCCAGGTGCTGGCGGAGGGTGATCTCGCGGCTCGAACCATTGACCGCGTTTGCGATAAGGCGCTGGAACTTGCCCGTGACGCCGACCTGCGGGTTCGCCCGCCTGCAGGTCCGGTCGAAGACCACGGCCCGGAGCGCACGGTCAGCGCCGCGGTGCCAGCCGGTCGTGACGAGCGGGTGCCGCCACCGGGCGCGGTGCTCGTCCGCGAGTTCAAGGGGCGTGAGCACCGGGTCACGGTGCGTGCCAACGGCTTCGAGTACCGCGGCGATACCTACCGCTCGCTGAGTGCGGTCGCCCATGCCATCAGCGGGTCGCACTGGAACGGATTCCACTTCTTCGGGCTCGGGAAGCGGATGCGGAAGGCAGCCTGTCGATGAAGAAAACTGCCGAGCCGATCAAGACCGTTCGCTGCGCGATCTATACCCGCAAGAGCACCGAGGAAGGGCTTGAGCAGGAGTTCAACTCGCTCGACGCACAGCGCGAGGCGGGCGAGGCGTTCATCGCGAGCCAGAAAGCGGCGGGCTGGGTGTGCAGCGCCGAGCGGTACGACGACGGCGGATTCAGCGGCGGGAACGCGGATCGGCCGGCCTTGCAGCAGCTCATGGCCGACATCGAGGCGGGGCTGGTGGACTGCGTCGTCGTCTACAAGGTGGACCGCCTGAGCCGGTCGTTGCTCGACTTCGCACGCATGATGGAGACGTTCGAGCGGCACGGTGTATCGTTTGTGAGCGTGACGCAGCAGTTCAACACCGCCCATTCGATGGGCCGACTCACGCTGAACATCCTGCTCTCGTTCGCGCAGTTCGAGCGGGAGATCATCAGCGAGCGGACACGCGACAAGATCGCGGCCGCCCGGAAGAAGGGCAAGTGGGCCGGCGGCAGGCCGGTGCTTGGATACGACCTGGTGCCGGGCGCGGGCGGCTCGAAGCTGATGGTCAACACCACCGAGGCGGACCGCGTTCGAGACATCTTCGACGTGTATCTCGCCGAGCGGTCGCTGCTGCGGGCGTCGGATGTCCTGAACGACCGCGATTGGACCACGAAGCGCTGGGTCGCGAAGAACGGAGAGCCGCAGGGCGGTCGGCGGTTCGACAAGGCCGTGCTGCACAAGCTGCTCACGAACCCGGTCTACATCGGGAAGGTCCGTGACCATGACGATCTGTACGACGGGGAGCACGAGGCGATCGTTGACGGGGCAGTGTTCCGCGAGGTCGGCGAATTGCTCGCGTCGAACAGTGCCAAACGCGGGCGGTCGCCCTGCAACAAGCACGGGGCGTTGCTGAAGGGGCTCGTGGTGTGCAAGGCCTGCGGGTGCGTCATGGGGCATCACTTCGCCACGTCGAAGAACGCGAAGGGCGGGTCGAAGCGGTACCGCTACTACGTGTGCGGGCGGGCCCAGAAGGAGGGCTGGTCCAAGTGCCCCAGGCCATCGCTTCCTGCCGACGAACTCGAGACGTTTGTCATCGGTGAGCTGCGATCGTTGGGTGAGGACAACGGGCTTGTACGGGACGCGGTGCTGGCGGCGCAGACCACTCTCCGCGAGCGGCTGGCCGGCCTGGGCACCGACCGGGACGCGCTGAGTGTCGAACTGGATGCTGCTCGCAGCGAGCTTCGGGACATCGTGTCGGACGGTCGGGAGCGGAATGGGAGCGCAGCCGTTGCAGCCGAACTCCGCGAGCGGATCCGCGACCTCGACGCACGCGCTCGGCGGCTCGATGCTCGCATCTCCTCGATGCGCAACCGTGTGCTCGACGAAGACGAACTGGTCGGTGCCCTCGAGGCGTTCGATCCGCTCTGGGAGCAGCTCAGCACGAAGGAGCGCGAGCGTCTTGTCCGACTGCTGGTGAAGCGAGTCGAGTGGGACGCCGAGACCGAAACGATCACGGTGGCGTTCAACGCGGAGGCCGCAGCGGGCGTTGATGAGGAGGCGATGTGCCCGAACTGACCGTCTCCAAGCGGGTGACGTTCTCGGCCGGGGCTCGTGGGCGTCGGCGGCTCGAGCCCGCGGCCGAGCCGAAGCCGACCGCGCCCCCGCCGCTGCCGAGGATCACGCGTCTCATGTCACTGGCGATCAAGCTCGACGGCCTCATCGCGTCGGGGGCGATCGCCGACCAGGCCGAGTTCGCGCGGGCGGGGTGCATCACGCGGGCACGGGCGACCCAGATCATGAGCCTGCTCTACCTCGCCCCGGACATCCAGGACGCGATTCTCGACCTGCCGCCGGTGGCCCAGGGGCGGGACCCGGTGACGGAGCGGGACGTGCGCCCGATCGCGGCGGAGATGGACTGGGAGCGCCAAAGGGCCGTTTGGGCACGGATCTGAGCCGAAAAGGAACGCTGGAACGCAGACTTGGGGATCGAGGCAACGCAGCCAGACCGATAACGTGATTCTTCTGTGGAAAGCCTGTCAGCGACGGTGGTCTACGCACCATGTGGCTTAAAGACCGTGCACCATGCGTGGTAGACTTACGCCTCGCAACCGCGATGCCTTGGGGGTCGCGGGGGTCCGGCGGAGACGGGCTCAACAGGAGTCATAGATGGCGAAGGCTGCGGCGTTCCAACGGTTTACGAATCCAGATTCTGTCGCCCATGTCGATCCTCCGCTCCTGCTCCGGCTCTTGGAACGCTACCGAGTTGCGTTGACACCGTTCGGCATCTTCACCGACTCGGGCATCGATGAAGTTGCCTTCAACCGGATGCTCGCGCACCTCACGCCGGACGTGCCGGACTCACTCATCAACGAGTTCGGGGTGATCGCGGATGTCGGGTCGGCCGCGAACTACGAGCGGCTGCACGCGACGGTCATCGAGCTCGACTTGGAGATCCCCGAGAGTCCTTCGGCCGCTGATCTGGTCGTCATACTTCTGCTCGATGGGCCGGAGGCGTTGGAACGCATATACGCGGAGCAGATCCCGCTGGCCCGCAGGAAGTTCCGCAGCTACCTCGCGCTAACCGATGATCCGTTGCCCGTGAAGGTTGTCCCCGACCATGTTTCGGAGATGCTGCGCGTGTCGCTTGAGGAACAGTTCGAGGCGCTCGGTCGTGGCCGGGGTGTTCGGGTGTATCCGGTCTCAGGCGAGGATGGCTTCCGGCTGATGATCCGACGCGGTGAGGCCATTCAGCGTGAAGCCACCATCGACCCCATCTCTGGCGACACAAAGCACATCGCGTTCCGGCCACAGCGATTCGACGCCATTATCTACAAGGCACGCGAAGGGGAACTACAAGTCAATGCCAAACGCGACGCCGATGTGAATCCCTACCTCGAAGCAATCGGCCACTACATCTTCAACGACCCGACGTTGTTCATGGGCGAGGGTCTTCCGGCCAGATACACCCTCAGCCCGATAGTAGAGAACGGCGAAATGTGCCTGACCGTTGGTGATGTCCCCGAGTTGAGCGGGGCGTGGTTGACCTCGGTCGAGTGGTTCCACGGCAAGGCGAGCGGCATGTTCACGCGGAAGCGTGCACCCGACGTGTTCCGCGGCCTTGAGGTGGA